>JAYVYJ010000033.1:0-33582 GCA_043784465.1 Hyphomicrobiales bacterium | reverse complement strand
AGTTGCACCGCTTTCTCCATCACGGTCAACGCGACGCCCAGCGCGCGGAACGCAGGCAGGGCGCGGGGACGCAGTCTGGTCAAGGCGAGAGAGCGCAGGCTCAGGTAATCCAGGATCACGCCGGATTCGACCAGCGCCGCGCCGTCCTCGGCGATCAGCGACGGCGCCCTTTGCAAGGGGCTCAGCCGCGCGTAGGCGTCGGCGTGACGCCAGATCGACAGGGGCTCGTGTTCGAAGGGGATCTCCGCCATCAGCATCGCCACCGCGACACGTCGCACGAAGGGCGAATCGAGCATCCCGATCAATCTCATGACTGTGCCCCCAAGGTACGTCGCCGCTCATGAACGGCCGGCGTCCGACGCCGGCGGAATACGAAGAGGCATATCACAAATGGACCTGCCGCGCGCGAGGACTGTCTCTAGCCGAGCGTAGCGGCGCTCCCTATCTATCGGGCGAACAACGACAGGATTCCCATGCCCCGTGACGAAGAAGCCAACCGCTTGTCCGCCCGAGCGACCCGCTATGCGCGGCTGGGCATGGAGGCAGGGGCGTTCGCGGCGCGGGTGGGCGCCAGCCGGCTGACAGGAGGCGCCCGCAACGACGAGGCGCGCGCCTTCGCCGAGGCCTTGGGCGGGATGAAGGGGCCGATGATGAAAGTCGCGCAATTGCTGGCGACTATTCCCGACGCGCTGCCCGCCGAATATTCCGAGCAGTTGATGAAGCTGCAAAGCCAGGCGCCGCCTATGGGCGCGGCGTTCGTGCGCCGCCGCATGCAGGCGGAACTGGGGCCGGGCTGGCGCGAACGGTTCGGCGAATTTGACCTTACGCCCGCCGCCGCCGCTTCGCTGGGCCAGGTTCACCGCGCGACGACGCTTCAGGGCGAGGCGGTCGCCGTCAAGCTGCAATATCCCGACATGGCCTCGGCGGTCGAGGCGGATTTGTCGCAGCTCAACATGCTGTTCTCGATTCGCAAACGGTTCGGCGCCGCCATCGACACCAGTGAAATTCAGGTCGAGATCGGCGACCGGCTACGCGAGGAACTGGATTACGAGCGGGAACTTAAGCTCGCCCGGCTCTACGGGATCATGCTTGCCGATACGCCGCAAGTGCGCGTGCCCAGGCCGACGCCTGAGCTTTCCTCCAAGCGCCTGTTGACGCTGCAATGGCTCGAAGGAGCCAAGCTTTTGAGCTTCGAGGCCGCGGCGCCAGAGGTTCGGGCGCGGCTGGCGGCGCTGCTGTTTCAGGCGTGGTGGCGCCCCTTCCTGCGCTATGGCGTGATCCACGGCGACCCGCACCTTGGCAATTACTCGGTCGTGGGCGAGGGAGAGGCCGTCAATCTCTACGATTTTGGCTGCGTCCGCATCTTCCCCATGCGCTTCGTCGAGGGCGTGGTTGAACTCTATCGCGCGCTCAAGACCAAGGACCACGCGCGCCTCGTCCACGCTTACGATCTGTGGGGATTTAAGGGCCTCAAGGCTTCGACCATCGAGGCGATGAACATATGGGCGTCGTTCATCTACGGGCCGATCCTCGATGACCGCGTGCGCAGCTTCGCCGACGGCGTGAAGGCTTCCGAATTCGGGCGCAAGGAAATCCGAGCCGTGCTTCAATCCCTGCGCAACGAGGGAACCGAGCTGACGGCGCCGCGTGAATTCGTATTTCTCGACCGCGCGGCCATTGGGCTCGGCGCCGCTTTCCTGCGGCTGGGGGCCGAATTGAATTTCCACGAATTGTTCGAAGCGGCCATCGCTGATTTCTCGGCCGAAACCGTCGGGGCGCGACAGAAAGACGCGCTCGCTCAGGTGGGCCTCGTGTGAACTTGCGGCGCGAACGTATCGCGACCTCGGCGCTGTTTTTCGCCAACGGCTTCGGGTTCGGCGGCTGGTCGGCGACGATAGCGCCGATGCAGGCGGGTCTGGGCCTTTCGAACGGCGAACTCGGCCTGTTGCTGTTCACGCTGGCCGCCGGCGCGGTCGCGTTCATGCCGCTGGCGGGCCTCGCCGGGCAGCGGCTTGGGGGCACGGGCCGCGTGTCGGCGGGGGCGGGCCTCGCCTTCGCCGCCTGTCTCGGGCTGGCCGCTCTGGCGCCCGGCGCCGGGGCGCTGGCGCTGGTGGGCTTAGGCGTCGGCGCCAGCAACGGTTTGATGGACGTCACGATGAACGCCCACGCCAGCGGCGTCGAACGGCGCTGGGGGGCGCCGATCATGTCCTCCTTTCATGCGGCCTTCAGCGTCGGCGGTCTTTTCGGCGCGGGCGCTGGCGCGTTTGCGCTGGCCGCAGGGGCCGGATGGCGCGAACTTTTGGGAGGGCTGGGCGCGGCGATTTTCATCGCCGTGGCTTTGGCCGCGCGCGATCTTGGGCCGGGCGAGCGGGCGGCGGCGGCAAGCGCGTTCGGCTGGCCGCCGCGCGCGCTGATCGGCCTCGCCGTCGTCGCTTTCCTCTGCTTCATCGTCGAGGGGGCGATGGTCGACTGGGACGGGGTCTATCTCGTCTCACTGGGCGTCGGCGACGCCGCCGCGCCGCTGGGCTACGCCGCTTTCGCGGCCACGATGATCGCCGGGCGCTTGCTGGGCGACCGGGTGGTCGCGCGCACGGGCCGCCTGCCCGCTGTAGTCGGCGGCGCGGCGCTGGCGGCGGCGGGCCTCGGGCTGGCGGCGGCGTGGCCCGCGTTCTTGCCTGCGGCGGCGGGTTTCGCGCTGGTCGGCGCGGGTCTCTCCAATGTCGTTCCGGCCCTGTTCAGCGAGAGCTCGGCCCATGCCACCTCGCCGGCGCGGGGCATAGCGGCGGTGGCGACGGCGGGCTATACCGGCCTGCTGGCGGGACCGCCGCTGGTCGGCGCCGTCGCGGCTTTGTCCGATCTTCGCGTCGCCTTCGCCGCGCTGTCGGCGATGGCGCTGGCCGCCGCCGTGCTCGCCCTCCGCGCCTGAGCGCTTATGACGTTTGACGCGAACCGCGCGCGCGTTACAAGCGGCCCCGGCGCGAAACGAGACGCCGACCAAGACTTTCCGGGAGACGACATGCGAGTTAAATCTTTGTGGGCGGCGGCCTCGCTTCTGGCCCTGAGCCTCGCGGCGCCGGCATGGGCCGCCTCCGACAAGGTCGTGATCGGCGATATCGACGACATGTCGGGCGTTTACGCAGACGTCATCGGCCCCAAGGCGGTCGAGTCGATCAAGATGGCGGTTGCGGATTTCGGCGGCCAGGCGCTCGGCCAGCCCATCGAGATCGTCACCTTCGACCATCAGAACAAGCCCGACCTGGGCGCCCAGAAGTTCCGTGAATTCGCCGACCGCAACGGCGCGACGGTGATCCTGGGCGGCTCCAACACCGGCGTGAGCCTCGCGATGGCCCCTGTGTCCAAGGAAAAGAAGGTGCCCTTCTTCGCCATCGGCGCGGCCGGCGCCTCGCTGACGGGCAAGGATTGCCACGCCTATATGATCCACTACGCCTACGACACGACCTCGCTGGGCAACGGGACCGCCACCGAAATCCTCAAGCAGGGCGGCAAAAGCTGGTTTTTCCTGACCGCCGATTACGCATTCGGCACTCAGCTTCAGGCTTCCGCCGAGCGCGTTATCAAGGCGAATGGCGGCACAGTCGTGGGCGCAGTGCGCGTTCCGCTCGGCACCTCCGATTTCTCGTCCTATCTTTTGCAAGCGCAAAACTCGGGCGCGCAGGTGCTGGGCCTCGCCAATGCGGGCGCCGACTTCATCAATTCGCTAAAGGCCGCGCATGAGTTCGGCATCGCCCAGACGATGAAGCCCGCCGCGCTGCTGGCCTTCATCTCCGACATCCACGCCATCGGCCTCGACACCGCGCAGGGCCTTTATCTGACCACCGCCTGGTATTGGGATATGAACGAAAAGACCCGCGCCTTCGGCAAACGGTTCTTCGAAAAGACCGGCGTGGAGCCGACGATGAACCAGGCGGCGTATTATTCGGCGACCATGACTTATCTCAACGCCGTCAAGGCCGCCGGCACGACCGATTCCGACAAGGTGATGGAGGAACTCCACAAGGCCAAGATCGACGACATGTTCACGGAAGCCGGCATTGTCCGCGAAGACGGGCTGATGGAGCATCCGATGTACGTGATGCAGGTCAAGACCCCGGCGGAATCGAAAAGCCCTTGGGACCTTTACAAGGTCGTGCAGAAAATGTCTGGCGAGCAGGCTTACGGTAAGCTCGCCGATTCGACCTGCCCTATGGTGAAAAAGTAACCGGCTTGCCGCACGCCGGCCCCGCCTCTATGGGGCGGGGCCGGCTCCCTGGAGACACCGTTAGGTTATGGCGTTGCGAGACGAAGTCGGCGCCCCCGGCGAGGCCGAGCGGCCGCCTCCCCTGATCGCACGCCTGTTGCAGGGCGCCGAACGTCACCGCGTAGGGCTGCGCCGGCTCGGCGTCACGCTGAGCGTGGCGATCGTCGGTTTTTCCATCTTCATTTTCGCCCGCACCCTTGTGATGATCGATCTCGCGCAATTCGAAAGCGCGTTTCGCGCCACCGGGTTCGACCAGATTTTTGCGGCGCTCGGCTTGGCGGCGATAAGCTATCTTGCGCTGACGGGCTACGACGCGCTGGCGCTTCGCCATCTGGGCGCGCGCATCCCCTACCGGCTCACCGCGCTCGCCTCGTTCACCAGCTACGCGATCTCGTTCACGCTCGGTTTCCCGCTCGTGACGGGCGGCGCGGTGCGGTTCTGGCTCTATGGGCCGGCGGGCTTGTCGGCGGGCAAGATCGCCAGTCTCACCATCGTCGCGGGCATCACCTTCTGGCTCGGCATGGGCCTCGTGCTCGCCAGCGGCTTTCTGTTCGACGCGGGGGCCATCGCCGAGATCAACCAGTTTCCTCCCGCGCTCAATCGCGCGATCGGGGCCGGGCTGATCGGCGTGCTGGCGATCTATCTGGCCTGGGTGACGCGGCGGCGCGCCAAGGGGCGCGCGGCGGTGTTGAATTTCCGGCTGCCGGGTCTGTGGTTGACGCTGGGCCAGACGGCGCTGGGCGTGATCGACGTGTGCGCGGCGGCGGGCGCGCTTTATGTGCTGCTGCCGGGCGGCCACAGCGTGCGCTATTTCGCCTTCGCAGCCTTGTATTCTTTCGCCGCTATGCTGGGAATCGCCAGCCACTCGCCGGGAGGACTTGGCGTGTTCGAAGCGACGATGATCAAGGGCGTGGGCGGCTCGCCGGACAAGCTGCTGGCGGCGCTGCTGCTGTTCCGCGTGGTCTATTACGTCATCCCCTTCGTGCTGGCGCTGGCGTTCCTGGGCGCGCATGAGGCGGCGCGGCGCTGGCGCGGCCTTAGCGAGGCGATCGAGAAGGCGCGGCTCGAAGACGATTGAGCGCCGGGAGTGCAGGCAATGGGCGAGGCCAAGATCCTGCGCCGCAATCTATTGGCGCAATTGCGGGCGCCCGGCGCGGAGAAGCTGATCGCCGCCCTGCCGGTCCCCGCCGTGCTGGTCGACGACGAGGCGCGCGTGATGAGCGCCAACCCGCCCGCGCTCGAACTTTTGCCTGCGCTCAGGGTCGGCGACGCGCTGGTGCTGGCGCTGCGCGCGCCCGACGTGATCGACGCGATCCGCCGCGTCTCCCACGGCGGGGAGGCCGAGACGGCCCTGTGGAGCGAGCGCGTCCCCATCGAGCGCCTGTTCCAGGTCGACGTGGCGCCGCTCGCGACCGAGGGCGGCGACGTCGTGGCGATCCTGTTGAGCCTGCGCGACCTGACCGAAGCGCGCCGCGTCGAGCGGATGCGCGCCGACTTCATCGCCAACGCCAGCCATGAATTGCGCACGCCGCTGGCCTCGCTGCTCGGCTTCGTCGAGACCCTGCAAGGGCCCGCACAGGCCGACCCCAAAGCGCGCGCGCGCTTTCTCGCCATCATGCGCGAACAGGGCCGCCGCATGGCGCGGCTGATCGACGATCTGCTGTCGCTTTCGCGCATCGAGCAGAAGCAGCATCTGCGTCCCTCGGCGCAAGTCGATCTCGCCCAGATTGTGCGACATGTCGCCGACACGCTGGCCCCGATGGCGCGCGAATTGGGCGTCGAACTCGCGATGGAGGCCGAGGCGCCCGTGATCGTGATCGGCGAGCGCGACGAACTTGTGCGGGTCGCGGAAAATCTGATCGAAAACGCTATCAAATATGGCGCACGGCCCGGCGAAGGCGGGTCGCGCGTGGAAATCGCCGTGACGCGGCGCGCCAAAGATGCGGCGCTGACCGTGCGCGATTTCGGATGCGGCATTCCGCCCGAACATCTGCCGCGCCTGACCGAGCGCTTCTACCGCGTCGATCCCGGCCAGAGCCGCGCCAAGAACGGCACCGGTCTGGGCCTCGCACTGGTCAAACATATCCTCACGCGCCACCGCGGGCGGCTGACGATCACCAGCCGGCAGGGCGAGGGCTCGACCTTCACCGCGACGGCGCCGTTGGCGAAAAATACGGATAAAGACGCCGCAACTACCGACAATAACTGAATGTATTCAGAACTTTGCACTGTCACTCAAACGTCGCCTAAATGTCATATGTCGCTCGTGACGGGCGCGTATAACGGCTTCGACCGCAGCGACAGGCGAAGGACGCTTCGGGCGGTTCAGGCAAACCCAAGAGGATTTTATGCTGTTTAAGACCCTCATCGGCGCGGCTTTTGTCGTGGCCGGCGTGACAACTTCCGCCGTCGCCGCCGACATTTCGGGCGCCGGGGCGACGTTCCCCTTCCCCATCTATGCGAAATGGGCCGATTCCTGGAAGAAGGAAAGCGGCTCGGGCCTCAACTACCAGTCGATCGGCTCGGGCGCCGGCGTAAAACAGATCAAGGCCAAGACCGTAACCTTCGGCGCGACCGATGCGCCGCTCAAGGCCAAGGACCTCGACGACGCGGGCCTCGCGCAGTTCCCGATGGTGATGGGCGGCATCGTTCCGGTCATTCACCTGACGGGCGTCGCCGCCGACGGTCTGGTGATCGACGGGCCGACGCTCGCCGACATTTTCATGGGCAAGATCGCCAAATGGGACGACGCGGCCATCGCCAAGCTGAACCCCGGCGTGAAACTTCCCTCGACCGCCATAGCCGTCATCCACCGCGCCGACGGTTCGGGCACGACGTTCAACTTCACGAACTACCTGTCGAAGGTTTCGCCCACGTGGGCCGACAAGATCGGCGAGGCTCCCTCGGTCGAATGGCCGACGGGCATCGGCGCGAAGGGCAATGACGGCGTCGCCAGCAACGTCGCGGGCACCGAAGGCGCCATCGGCTATGTCGAATACGCCTACGCCAAGCAGAACAAGCTGGCCTGGGCCGACATGATCAACGCCGCCGGCAAGCGCGTCGCCCCGACGGTCGACGCGTTCCAGGCCGCCGCCGCCAGCGCCGACTGGTCGAAGGCCCCCGGGTTTTACATGATCCTCACCAACCAGCTCGACGCCAAGGCGTGGCCGCTAACCGCCGCGACCTTTATCTTGATGTACAAGAAGCCCGCCGACGTCGCGGCCTCCAACACCGCGCTCCAGTTCTTCGGCTGGGCGTACGACAAGGGCGACGACGAGGCCAAGGGTCTTGACTACATCCCGATGCCCGACAACGTCGTTGCGCTCGTCAAGAAGATGTGGGCGAGCGACTTCGCGCAGAAGTAAGACACGGGGCCGGCGGCGAGTTCCGCCGCCGGCCTTGTGCCTATGATGAGGCGGGCAACGTGGCATGAGGCGCCTATGACATCGACGGCCATGGAGCCAACGCTCGCAGCCGCGCCGGTCAGCGAACGGGCGCAGGCGCTCAAGCGCATGAAATCTGGCGACGCCGTTTTCCGTATCATGACGCAGGCGGCGGCGTTCCTGGTGCTGGCGCTGTTACTCGGCGTCGCGATCTCGCTGTTTGTCGGCGCCTGGCCTGCGTTCCGCGAATTTGGCTTCGGCTTCCTCATCAGCGACGCCTGGAGCCCGCCCAAGGAGCATTTCGGCGCCGCGGCGGCGATCTACGGCACCCTCGTCACGGCGATCATCGCGATGGTCATCGGCGTGCCGGTGGGCCTCGGCGTCGCGGTGTTCCTCACCGAACTCTGCCCGCCCGCGTTGCGCCGTCCCATCGGAATCGCGATCGAGTTGCTCGCGGGCATCCCCTCGATCATCTACGGCATCTGGGGCGTCTATTATTTCAAGCCGTTCATGCAGGCTTACGCGGAACCCTTCCTCATCAACACGCTGGGCAACATCCCCTTCGTGGGCGCGCTGTTCGCCGGCCCGCCGCTGGGCTACGGCGTGTTCACGGCGGGCTTCGTGCTGGCGGTGATGATCCTGCCCTTCGTCACGGCCATCGCGCGCGACGTGTTCGAGACCGTGCCGCCGGTGCTGAAAGAGGCGGCTTACGGCCTGGGCATGACGACGTTCGAGGTCGTGGGCAGCATCGTGCTGCCCTACACGCGGGTCGGCGTGATCGGCGGAATTATGCTGGCGCTGGGGCGTGCGCTCGGCGAGACGATGGCGGTCACTTTCGTCATCGGCAACGCCACGCATATCCCGATCTCGATCCTGGCGCAGGGCACGACGATATCGGCGATGATCGCCAATCAATTCGCCGACGCCGATCCCGGCCTGTTCACGGCTTCGCTGCTGGCGCTCGGCTTCATTCTGTTCATCATCACCTTCATCGTTCTCGCCGCGGCGCGGCTGATGCTCGCGCGGCTCAACAAACAGGGCGCCCGCTGATGGCCTCCCCGCAATACACGCGCCGCCGGGCGAGCAACGCTGTCTGGTCCGCCCTTTGTTACGCAGCCACCGCCTTCGGTCTGCTGTGGCTCGGGCTGATCCTCGGCGCGCTGGTCTGGAACGGCGTCGGCGGCCTGTCGCTCGACGTGTTCACCAAGATGACGGCGCCGCCCGGCGTGCAGGGCGGCCTGTTGAATTCGATCGTCGGCAGCCTGATCCAGACGTTGCTCGGACTGTTGATCGCCGCGCCCGTCGGCATCCTCGCGGGCACCTATCTGGCCGAATATGGCCGCCATGGCAGACTCTCGCCGATCATTCGTTTCATCAACGACATTCTTTTGAGCGCGCCCTCCATTGTCGTGGGCCTGTTCGTCTATCAGTTCTGCGTCGTCCCGTTCGGCCATTTCTCCGCGCTGGCGGGCGGCGTCGCGCTGGCGGTGATCGCAACGCCCATCATCGTCCGCACGACCGAGGACATGCTGGGTCTCGTGCCCAATCAACTGCGCGAGGCCGCCTCCGCCCTGGGCATTCCGCGCGCCATCGTCATTCGCAACATCGCCTATCGTGCGGTCATGAGCGGCCTCGTTACGGGCGTCCTGCTGGCGATAGCGCGCATGACAGGCGAGACGGCGCCGCTGATCTTCACCGCGCTGGGCAATTCGCTGTTCAACGCCGACGTGACCAAGCCGATGTCGAGCCTGCCGCTCATCATCTACGAATTCGCGCGCAGCCCTTATCCCGAGCAGCAGAAGCTCGCCTGGACGGGGGCGTTGATCGTGACGGCCGCCGTGCTGACCCTGAGCATTCTCGCTCGCGTCGCCTCGGCGCCCAGCAAGGGCGGGCGCTGATATGGATCAAACCCAAGTTTCGGAGCGTAAGATGGATGTGGCCGTCACGACGCCCAACGGGGCGCCTCAAGCGGGCGCGAACCTGCCCGACAAGGTGCTTGTGAGAAACCTCGATTTTTTCTACGGCGCGTCCAAGGCGCTCAAGGCGGTGTCGCTGCCGCTGAAACTCGGCCATGTGACCGCGTTCATCGGCCCCTCGGGCTGCGGCAAGTCGACGCTCCTGCGCGTGCTCAACCGCATGTACGATCTCTACCCCGGCCAGCGCGCCGAGGGCGAGGTGCTGATGGATGGCGAGAATCTGCTCGACCCTGGACTGGATCTCAATCTGCTGCGTTCGCGCGTCGGCATGGTGTTTCAAAAGCCGACGCCGTTCCCGATGTCGATCTACGACAACATCGCCTTCGGCGTGCGCCTCTACGAAAAGCTTTCGAAATCCGCGATGGACGAGCGCGTCGAAAGCTCGCTGAAGAAGGCGGCTTTGTGGAACGAGGCGAAGGACAAGCTCAAGCAGAGCGGCCTTGGCCTGTCGGGGGGCCAGCAGCAACGCCTGTGCATCGCGCGCAGCATCGCGATCAAGCCCGAGGTGATCCTGTTCGACGAACCGACGTCCGCGCTCGACCCGATCGCGACCGCGAAGATCGAGGAGTTGATCGACGAATTGAGGGGCGATTACACCATAGCCATCGTCACCCATTCCATGCAGCAGGCGGCCCGCGTCTCCCAGTTCACCGCATTCATGTATCTGGGCGAGATGATTGAATACAGCGACACCAAGACCGTCTTCACCGCGCCGCGCGACAAGCGCACGCAGGACTACATCACCGGCCGCTTCGGCTAACGAGAGACATCATGGCCGATCACATCGTAAAGTCCTACGACAAGGAGCTTGAGGCGCTGGAGCGCAGCATCGCGGAGATGGGCGGCATCGCGGAGAAAATGGTGATCGACGCTATGGACGCCCTCGTCCAGTCCGACGCCGCCCTCGCCCGCCAAGTCATCGCCCGCGACGACCGGCTCGATCAGTTGCAGCGCGAGATCGAGGAGGGCGCGATCCTCACCATCGCGCGCCGTCAGCCTATGGCGGTGGACCTGCGCGAAATCGTCGGCGCAATCCGGGTCGCCGGCGATCTCGAACGCGTCGGCGATCTGGCCAAGAACATCGCCAAACGCTCGCTCAAGATCGGCGAGGCGCCGCGCAACCCGCACGACGTCGTCGGCCTCAAGCATATGAACGATGTCGCCACCGAATTGCTGAAGGACGTGCTCGACGCCTACGCCCAGCGCGACAACGACCGCGCGCTCGCCGTGTGGGAGCGCGACGTGGAGCTCGACGCGCTGGAGAACAGCGTGTTCCGCGATCTGCTGACGCATATGATGGAGGACCCTCGCAACATCTCCTATTGCGCGCACCTCTTGTTCTGTTCGAAGAACATCGAGCGGATCGGCGATCACGCGACCAACATCGCCGAGACCGTGCACTATCTGGTGACCGGTCAACCGCTGCCCAACGACAGGCCCAAAGGCGCGTCGGCCTCGGAGCCGCAGAGTTGAACGACACGCGCAGGGACTCCGCCCGTGGCGGCGCTTCCAAGTTGCCGCGCATAATGATCGTTGAGGACGAGGCCGACCTCGCTCTGATGCTAAGCTACAATCTGGAGGCCGAAGGTTACGCCGCCGAGACGGTGGAACGCGGCGACGAGGCCGAGTTGCGCCTTGCCGAATCGCCGCCCGATCTGGTGATCCTCGACTGGATGCTGCCGGGCGTTTCGGGTCTTGAAATCTGTAGGCGGCTGCGCGCGCGAGAATCCACGCGCACGCTGCCCGTCATCATGCTGACCGCGCGCGGCGAGGAGACCGAGCGCGTGCGCGGTCTCTCGGTGGGCGCCGACGATTACGTCGTGAAGCCGTTTTCGGTGCCCGAATTGATGGCCCGCGTCCGCGCGCTGCTGCGCCGCTCCCGCCCCGAGCGCATCGCCGACCGCCTCGTGGCGGGCGACATCGATCTCGACCGCGAGACGCGTCGCGTGCGACGCGGCGCACGCGACCTGCATCTGGGGCCGACGGAATTCCGGTTGCTCGAATATCTGCTGGAGCGTCCGGGCCGCGTGTTTTCACGCGCGCAATTGCTCGACGGCGTGTGGGGGCAATCGGTGGAGATCGACGAGCGTACGGTCGACGTACATATCGGGCGCCTGCGCAAGGCGCTCTCGCGCGGCCGCGAGCGCGATCCCATTCGCACGGTGCGCGGCGCGGGCTATTCGTTCGACGAGACCTACGGGAAAATGTGACTTCAGGTTGCGACGGAGGGACGGCGCCGTTTCCCGTCCTTGCGAGCGAAGCGAACCCCTCCAGTCGTCTCGTTTGGTCGCGGCTTACTCAGCCGCAGATGACGCAGAGGCAAGGATAGCTTCGATCCGCTTGCAATGACGGCGCGGCGCTCACGACGCCGTCGCCTGCGCTTTCGCGCCGCTCGTCATGCGCTTGCGAGCGTAATCTGTGACCCGTGTGGCTTCGACGAGGCGATCTTCCGGCACGTCCGTCCGGTTGGGCGTGATTGCGGCGTCGGTGTAGTCCCGACTCTTCGGATCCGCGAGAATACGCCTCAGGATGATATGAAGGCGCGCAAGCGTCAGCAGATACGAGCCCATGCCCTTGGCTGTCTTGTAGGCGTGCCAGGGATAGAACGTCAGCGGATTCTCCAACGGCAGCCCAGAGCGACGCTGGCCCCGGCGGCGGACGCGGACATAGCCGGATTCCAGCATCGACACGCCTTCGGCCATGATGGCCTCGCGGTAGCTGAGCAGCCGGTTGATCGTCGCCTTGTGAAGATTGTTTTTCAGCGCGACCATGCGGCGCAACACCGTTTCCATGTGCTCGAAGCTGAAATAGCGCGCATGAAACTCGCGATAGGCCTCGTCCCAATCCGCGTCGCTCATGCGGGGATGGTGGGTCACCCTATGGGTAAGCGTATATTTGTTCATGTCCGGGTCCATCCAGACATCGGACTCATAGAGTTTTTTGTGATCCTCGCTCCCGGGCAGCGGAGTTAGATAATTGACATAGAGATTGTCGATCGCCAGCTCGCGTTTGATCGTGTCCACGTCGCGCAGGATGGCTTCCTTCGTGTCGTTGGGAAAACCGATGATGTAGCCGCAGGTGACGATCACGTGGTACTGCTTCCACGCCAGCACCATCTCCTTGTAATCCTCGATGCGGTTCTGCCGCTTCTTGCTCGCTTCGAGATTGTCGGAATTGATGTTTTCCAGCCCGATGAAAATCTGCGCCGCCCCCGCCTCGACGACCTTGTCGATAAACCGGGGGATCTTGTAGGCCATCGTATCGACCTGAATGTGCAGGTAGACGCTGAGCCCCTGCTTTTTCAGTTCGATAAGCCGATCAACCAGAATTTCCCAATGTTTGTTACGGGCGAAATTGTCGTCGGTGAGGAAGAATCTGCGTATGCCCTGTTTGGCGTTCTCCCGCACGATCGTCTCCAGATCGTCGGGCGTGCGGAAGCGGCTCTTGCGTCCCTGCACGTTGATGATCGTGCAAAAGGAGCACTCGAACGGGCAGCCGCGGCCCAGATCGAAACTCGACGTCTTGGTGATGCTGCGGGCGAGTTCCTCCAGTTGCAGCAACGGCACCGGCTCGCCCGAAAGATTCGGCGCCTTGGCGAGATGATTGTAGACCGGCTTCAACCGATCCGAAAATCCGTCGCGCAGCACCTCGTCGATCCGCCTGTCCTCCGCCTCCCCCGCAAAGAAACTGACGCCAAGCGCCTGCGCCTCGACAAGGTCGGGAGGAAGCGATTTCAGCATCGAAAGACAGCCCGACACGTGGAAGCCGCCGATGCAGACGGGCACGCCCGCCGCGCGCAGCGGGCGCGCAATATCCATCGTCCGGGGAAACTGATTGGTCTGCACGCCGACAAGGAAGACAAGCACTTTGCGGGTGCGCGCCGCAGCGATGATCGTCCGGACGTCGACTTTGGAGTTGATCTCGTCGACCGCCGTAACCCGGACTTCGCCAAGATCGGAAAGCACGCCGCGCCCGACGGCGTCACGCACCAGTCCCGCAACGCTGGCGAGGGAATTGGACGGAACCAGCGACCACATCCATTGCAACGGATAGCCGTCGCTGTCGTAACGCGTCGGCTTGATGAGGTACAGATCGACGCCCGCGCTATTCGCCGTCCCCGCTACGGGCGAAAGTTGACCTTGTGGCATAAGCGCCGCTCCCTCAATTCTCAAACTAGGATCACAGGGCGCCCATTTTTACAATGGTCGCCTCCGAGAAATTTCCTCAGTGTTGCAAGAATAGCGGCGCGTCGCAGTGTGGAAAACACAAGAAAACCTTCGGGCCCCGCCGATGGAGGCGAACGGCAGGCTACTCCGGGAAGATCGACGCGCCCCGGTCCGCCCGTCCCACATGCGCCCGCAACGCGCCGAACAACTCACGCCCGACGCCGACATGATTGGCCCCAAGATCCGCCTCCGCAAGCGGCCGGCGCGCGAACTCCGCTTCATCGACCAGAACCTCCAGCCGACCCGTCGCCCCATCGACCCGGATCAGGTCGCCGTCGCGGATTCTGCCGATGGCGCCGCCGCTGGCCGCCTCGGGCGTCACATGGAGCGCGGCCGGGGCCTTGCCGGAGGCTCCCGACAACCGCCCGTCCGTCAACAACGCGACCTTGAAGCCGCGATCCTGCAACACGCCCAGCGGCGGCATCAGCTTGTGCAGTTCCGGCATGCCATTGGCGCGCGGACCCTGAAAGCGCACGACGATCACGACGTCGCGGTTGAGTTCGCCCGCGCGGAAAGCCGCCTGCACCTCCTCCTGCGCGTGGAACACCCGCGCCGGGGCCTCGATCACCATGCGCGCCGCCGAGAGCGCGCTCGTCTTGATGACCGCGCGGCCGAGCGGCCCCTCCAGCACGCGCAGGCCGCCGGTCGCCGCGAACGGCGCCGCCGCTCCGCGCAGCACGCTCTCGTCGCCGCTCTTCTCCGGCGCCGCCTCGAACGACACCACGCCGTCCTTGAGCCTGGGCTCCACCACGTAATCGGCGAGGCCCGCGCCCCAGACGGTGCGCGCGTCGCCGTGCAACAGGCCCGCGCCCAGCAGTTCGCGGATCAGCACCGCCATGCCGCCCGCCGCCTGAAAGTGGTTCACGTCGGCCTTCCCGTTAGGATAGACGCGCGCCAGCAGCGGCGTGACTTCGGCGAGATCTGCGAAATCGTCCCACGTCAGCGTTATGCCCGCCGCCGCCGCCATTGCGATCATGTGGATCGTCAGGTTGGTCGAGCCGCCCGTAGCGTGCAGCCCGACGACGCCGTTCACCACGGCGCGCTCGTCGATCACGTGGCCGATGGGCGTGAAAGCGTCGCCTTTGGCGCTCAGCTCCAACGCGCGCCGGGCGGCCAGAATCGTGAGCGCCTCGCGCAACGGCGTGTTGGGGTTGATGAAGGAGGAGCCGGGCAAATGCAGGCCCATGATCTCCATCAGCATCTGGTTGGTGTTGGCCGTGCCGTAGAACGTGCAGGTGCCCGGCGAATGATAGGCTTTGGACTCGGCCTCAAGCAGGTCGGCGCGGCTCGCCTTGCCCTCCGCGTAAAGCTGGCGGATGTTGGATTTCTCGTCGTTGGACAGGCCCGACGGCATCGGCCCCGCCGGCACGAACACCGCGGGCAGATGGCCAAACGACAGCGCGCCGATCAGCAGCCCCGGCACGATCTTGTCGCACACGCCCAGATAGACCGAAGCGTCGAACATCTGGTGCGACAGCGCGATCGCCGTCGACATGGCGATGACGTCGCGCGAAAACAGCGACAGGTCCATGCCCGCCTCGCCCTGCGTGACGCCGTCGCACATGGCGGGAACCCCGCCCGCCACCTGAGCCGTCGCGCCCATCGCGCGCGCGGCGCGCTTGATAATTTCGGGGTACGTCTCGTAGGGCTGATGCGCCGAGAGCATGTCGTTATAGGCGGTGACGATGGCGAGGTTGGGCGCGTCGCCCTCCTTCAGCGCCGCCTTGTCGCCGGGACCGCAGGCGGCGAAGCCGTGGGCGAAATTGGCGCAGCCCAGCGTCTTGCGGGCGGGCCCCTGATTGGCCGCCTTTTCGATGCGTTCGAGATAGGCCGAGCGGTGCGCGTGGCTGCGCTTGACGAGGCGCGCGGTCACCTCGCCGATCCGGGATTGCACGGACATGGAGCCTCCTGGCGCTACGACTTTCGTCACATAGGGCAAAAACGCACGTAAGGACAACGCGAAGCTTTGGGCTCCGCGCTCAAGTCCTCCGCCTTCCCCGACACGGCGCGCCGCCCGGCGCTTGACACCGCCGCACGGCTTGCCGAAGACGACGCCACTGGAGCTGGTCATGTCTGAAAAACCGAAACTCCGCGTCATTCTCTGCTCGCCGCGCGGCTTTTGCGCGGGCGTGACGCGCGCCATCGACGTGGTGGAGCAGGCGCTGAAGTTGCACGGCGCCCCGGTTTATGTGCGCCATGAGATCGTCCACAACAAATATGTGGTGGATTCTCTGAAGGCCAAAGGCGCGATCTTCGTCAAGGAACTGGATCAGGTGCCCAGCGGCGACCGCCCGGTGATCTTCTCCGCCCACGGCGTGCCGAAATCCGTGCCCGCCGAAGCGGATCGGCGCGCGCTCAATTTCATCGACGCGACCTGCCCGTTGGTCACCAAGGTGCATCGCGAGGCGCAGGCGCATTTCAAGCGCGGGCGTCACATCTTGATGATCGGCCATGCCGGACATCCCGAGGTCGTGGGCACGCTGGGCCAGTTGCCGGCGGGGGCCATCACGCTGGTAAGCGAAGCGCACGAGGTCGCGGGGCTGGCCGTCCCCGAGGGCCGGGAACTGGCCTTCGTCACCCAGACCACGCTCTCCGTCGATGACACCCGCGCGGTGATCGCGGCGCTCAAGCAGAGGTTCCCGCAGATCGAGGAGCCGCCGGTCGAGGACATCTGCTACGCCACCACCAACCGTCAGGAGGCGGTGAAGGCGGCGGCGGGCTTGGTGGATGCGGTGATCGTCGTGGGCGCGGCCAATTCCTCCAACTCGCTGCGCCTGCGCGAGGTCGCCGAGCGCGAAGGCTGCAAGACGTCGTTGCTGGTCCCCAATGTCGAGGCGCTCGATTTCTCGTTGATCGCAGGCGCGCGCGCGGTGGCGATCACCGCCGGAGCCTCCGCCCCGGAAGTCCTGGTCGAGCAGATCCTCGACGGGCTGGCGGAGCGATATGAGATCGCGGTCGAAAATCTCACGACCCGCGAGGAAAACATGTTCTTCCCGCTGCCGCGCAACCTGCGCCAGCCGGCCTCGGCGACGGACTGATGGCGGTTTATACCGAAGTCAGCGCCGAGGCGCTGGCCGTCTTTCTTGAAGGCTATGACCTCGGCCTCGCCCATTCGCTCAAGGGCATCGCCGAGGGCGTCGAAAACTCCAACTACTTGCTGACCACCGATCGCGGCCCCTTTTTACTGACGCTCTACGAGAAGCGCGTCGACGAGGGCGATCTGCCGTTCTTCCTCGGCCTGATGGAGCATCTGGCGCGTCGCGGCGTGAATTGCCCGCAGCCGGTGCGCGCGCGCAATGGCGAAGCCATTGGCCGCCTTGCGGGCCGCGCAGCGGCCATCGTCACGTTTCTCGACGGCCTGTCGGTGAAAAGCCCCACCGCCGCCCATTGCGGGGAGGTCGGCGAGGCGCTGGCGCGTATGCACGAAGCGGGCGTGGATTTCGCTCTGCCTCGCCCCAACGCGCTGACCGTCGCGGCATGGCCCGGCCTGTTCGCGGCGGCGGGGGCGCGCGCCGACGAAGTCGCCCCCGGCCTCGCGCACGAGACGCAGACGCAGCTGGCGTTCCTGCAAAAGACGTGGCCTAGCGGCCTGCCTTGCGGAATCATCCACGCGGACCTGTTTCCTGACAACGTGTTTTTCTTCGCCGACAAACTGTCGGGACTCATCGACTTCTATTTCGCCTGCAACGACTTTCTCGCCTACGATCTTGCGATCTGCCTCAATTCTTGGGCGTTCGAGAACGGCGGCGAATATAATGTGACGAAGGGCCGCGCGATGATCGACGGTTACGCGCGCGTGCGTCCGCTGGAGGCGGCGGAAGTCGAGGCGTTGCCGATCCTGGCGCGTGGGGCGGCGCTGCGCTTCATGCTGACGCGGCTCGTTGATTGGCTCAACGTGCCGCCTGGCGCGCTGGTCAAGCCGCACGATCCGCGCGAATATCTGCGCAAGCTGCGCTTCCATTCGCAGACGACCTTGGCGCGCGATTACGGCTGGCGCCCGTGAGCCGCGTCGAAATCTGGACCGACGGCGCCTGTTCAGGCAACCCCGGACCGGGGGGCTGGGGCGCCATCCTCAAGTTCGGCGACACGACGAAGGAATTGACCGGCGGCGAGGCGCACACCACCAACAACCGCATGGAATTGAGCGCCGCCATCGGCGCGCTGGAGGCGCTGTCGCGGCCCTGCGCCATCGACCTGCATACCGATTCGCAGTATCTCCGGCTTGGGATCACCCAATGGCTCAAGGGCTGGAAGCGCAACGGCTGGCGCACCGCCGACAAGAAACCGGTCAAGAACGACGATCTCTGGCGCCGGCTCGACGAAGCCGCTGACAAACATGACATCGAATGGCGCTGGGTGAAGGGCCACGCGGGCGAGGAAATGAACGAGCGCGCGGACGAACTCGCGCGCACGGGCATGCAGCCGTTTCTGCCGAAGAAGGAGCCGCGGGCTTGACCGAAGCGGAAGTTTACCAGGGCCTTACCGACGTGTTCGCCGACCTGTTCGGCGATCCCTCGATCCGCCTGACGCCGGAGACGACCGCCGCCGACATCCCCGGCTGGGACAGCTTCAACCATCTCAACATCGTCGCCGGGGCCGAGGAGCGTTTCGGCGTGCGGCTCGCGACGCGCGAAATCGACGGGCTGCGCAACGTCGGCGACCTCGCGCGGCTCATTCTGAAGAAGCGCGGCGCCTGACGATCAGAGCGCGTCCAGCCAGCGCCACCACGCCGGGTGGTCGAACAGCGGCCGCACCGGCCCCGCCAGCCGCTCCCAGCCATGACCGAGCAGCGAGGTGAGCAGCCGGTAGCCGCAGAGCAGCTCCACCAGCGCGGCGAAGGCGATGCTGACAACGACAAAGCTGCGCGCGGTCGGCATGTTGACGCGGCCGCGCACGGCCTCGTCGAACGGTTGCGCGTTGAGCCACGACACCGTCATTCCGAACAGCGAGACGACGTTGAGGCCGTAATATTGCCAGCGCCGCGAAATGACGAACGTGAAGCAATAAGACAGCCCGAGACAGGCGACGACGATCTCAGCGTTGCGATCATGGATCGCGTCGAGCACGAAAAAAGCCGCGATCACGCTGATCGCGCCCACGATAATCCGCAATATCAAGCCCAGCACGTTGGCCATCGATCCCACCCCCCGGTCACGAGGATTTAGCGGATGCGCGCGACCGAGGCCAGCGCGCGACGAGTCGCGCGCATCGCGAAGCGGTATAAGAAGAGGCATGCGTTTCCAGTTCATCCACGCCGCCGATCTGCATATCGACAGCCCGCTCGACGCGCTGCGCACCCGGGACGCGGCTGTGGCCGCCACCTTCGCCGCCGCCGGCCGCCAGGCCGTCGAGCGGCTGATCCAGGAGACCCTCGGCAGCGGCGCGAAATTCCTCATCGTCGCGGGGGACGTATTCGACGACGTGTGGAAAGACGTTTCGACCGGACTGTTCTTCGTGCGCGAACTAGGCAAGCTCGACCGCGCCGGGGTGCGCACGTTCCTGATCCGGGGCAATCACGACGCCGCCAGCAAATTTGCGCGCGGCCTGCCCTATCCGCCGAGCGTCTGCGTGTTCGAATCGCGCCGGGGCCACACGCAGGCGCTGGAGGAGCTTCGCGTCGCCGTGCATGGCCGCAGCTTCCCCGACATTGAAGTGCCCGCCGATTTCGTCTCCGGCTACCCCGCGCGCCGCGACGGCTGGCTCAACATTGGCGTGCTGCACACCAGCCTTGAGGGATCGGCCGCCCACAGTCCCTACGCCCCCTGCTCGATCGCCGACCTCACCCGGTTCGGCTACGATTACTGGGCGCTCGGCCATATCCACCAGCCTGCGGTGATCGCGCGCGATCCGTGGATCGTCTACCCCGGCAACATTCAGGGCCGCAGCCCCCGCGAGACCGGCGCCCGCGGGGCCGTGCGGGTGAGCGTCGAGGACGGCCGCATCGTCGCCGTGGAACCCTTCGCGCTCGACGGCGCGCGCTGGGCGCACGCGACCGCCGATCTCGGCGGCCTTGAGGACGACGAAGCCGTCACGCAGGCGATTTCCGCCGCTCTCGCGGCCGCCCATGCCGAGGCGGAGGGCCGTGCGCTTGCGGTGCGGCTGACTCTGACGGGCCAGACGCTGGCCCATGCCGGTCTCGTCGCAAGGCTCGCCGATGTCGGCGAGCATTGGCGCGGAGAGTTGCAGTCGCTCGCCTATCGGCTGGCGGACGATTGCTGGATCGAGAAAATCCGGCTCGAAACCACCGCCCCGCCCGCGCTCGTCTCGCACGACCCCGAGGCGCTCGACGTGGCGGGCCTGCTGGAAGCGACGGCGCGGGACCCCCTCTTCCTCGCCGAGATCGTCGCGCTCGTCAAAAACCTGAAAGAGAAGGCGCCGCCGGGCGCGCTGGACGAACTCGCCGTCCGCACGCCAACCGAATGGGCGGCACGCGCCCGCGATCTTCTGCTGGGCGGGCGCCCATGAGGATCGAACGGCTCGATCTCGCCCCCTACGGCCGCTTCGCCGACCGGCGGCTGATCTTTTCGCCGACGGCGGCGCTTCATGTCGTGCTGGGCGCCAACGAGGCTGGCAAGACGACGACGCTGACGGCGATTTCCGATCTGCTGTTCGGGTTTCCGCCGAGCACGAAATACGGGTTTTTGCACGATCAGAAACGGCTGCGGGTCGGCGGTGCGCTGGCCTTCGCCGACGGGACGCGGCTCGACGTCGTGCGCCGCAAGGGCATGAAGAACACGCTGAGCGACGCGCGCGGCGAGCCGGTTTCGGACGAGCAACTGCAACGCGCGCTCGCAGGAATCGCGCGTGAAACCTTCGCCGCCGAATTCGGCCTGACGGCGGCGAACCTGCGCCTGGGGGGCAAATCGCTGCTGGCGGCGGGCGGCAATCTGGCCGAGACGCTCGCGGCGGGATCGGCCTCGCTCAGCGCGCTCAACGCGGCGCAAAAGCTGTTTAAAGAGCAGGCCGATGAATTGTTCACCCCCGAACGGCGCGTCACAAGCAAACCGCTGTATGCGGCGGTGGAGCGCCACAACGACGCCGCCCGCGCGCTTAAAAGCGCCGTCGTCGACGCCGCCGAATGGAAAGCCGCCCAGACGGCGCTGGAAGAGGCGCAGCTCAACGGCCTCGATCTTCAGGAACGCCACAAGGCGCTGAGCGCGGGCGTCGCCCGCCGCAAGCGCGCGCAGCGGGCGCGCGCCAAACTGAGCGCCCTCGCCGAAACGGCGCAGCGGCTCGACGCGCTCGGCCCCCTTCCCGACGCGCCGGAGGCGACGCTCACGCTGGCGCGCCAAGCCCTGTTGGCCGATTCCGAGCGCCGCGCGGAGAGCGAACGGCTGGAAGCCGAGGCGGCGGAGGCCGCGCAGGCGCTGGCGGATCTCGCCGTCAACGAGCGGCTTATCGAGGCCAAAGCGGCGGTGGCGGCGCTGGTCAAGCAAATCGGCCGAGCCGAGAGTTTCGCAGACGACCTGCCCAACCGCCTCGCCGAGCAGGACGCCGCCCATCTGCGGCTGGAGGAAATCGCGCGCAAGCTCGGCGTCGCCTGCGCGCAAGACCTTCTCGCCCGCCCGCCGACCGACGCCGACCTCGCCCTCGCCCGCGCGCTGGTCGAGGGCCAAGTGCGCGGACGGGAGCGCCGCACGGAGGCGCTTGAGAAACGCCGCGCGGCGGAGGCGGCGCTGGCGAGGCTCGACGCGCGTCGGACAGCCGCCGTCGCCGACCCGTCGCAACTCAAGCGGCGGCTCGACAGCTTTGAAGGCGCGCTGGAGGAGGCCCGGACGCTTGAACGCGAGCGGGCGAGCGTCACGCGGGAAGCCCGCGCGCTGGCAGAGCAGGCCGCCGCGCTCGATCCCGCCATCGCCGATCTCGACGCCCTCGCCTCCCTGCCCTTGCCCGCCGAGGCTCAACTGGCGAACCGCGCACAGATCGAGCGGGCCGCCGCCGAAGCCCTGCGTCTGTTACGGGACAAGGGGGCGGAAGCGCGCCGCGCCCTCGCCGCGCGTACAGCGGACCTCGCACGCCTCGAAGCGGCGGGGAGCGGCGCGACGCGCGCCGATTGGCAGGCGGCCCGCGTCCGGCGCGAGGCGGCCCTCGACCGGCTCGCCGAGGCGCTCGACGGTCCCGGGGACATCCGCGCGGAGCGGTTCGAGACGGCGCGAGCGCGGGCGCTGGCGGCGGATTCGCTCGCCGAACAGGCGCTGTCCGACGCCGACCGCGCCGCCCGCCTGCAAGCCGCCCGAGACGATCTCACCTCGCAGCGCGCGGACCTGACCGGGCACGAGACGGCGCTGCGCGACGCCGAAGCGACGCTCGCGCGCGAGGACGCGGCGAGCCGGGCGCTGTGGACGTCGAGCGGCGTCAAGCCGGGAGCTTGCGCGAACATGACCGGCTGGCGCAGCGCGGTCGGCGGCCTGCTCGCTCGCCGCGACGCGCTGGAAACCCGACGCGCCGCGCTGGAGGCGCTGGGCGTCCGCGTCGCGGCTGCGCGCGCTACGCTTGCCCTCTGGTTAGCGGAGGCGGGCGCCGCATGCGACGCGCCTTTCGCGGAGATGCATCGCGCCGCGCGCGACCGGCTGGACGATATGAACGCCGCATGGCTCGCCGCCCGACAGACCGAGATCGCCCGCCACGAGGCCGAGAAGACGCTGAGCGGGTTTGCGGACGCACTGGCCGACCTCGACGCTGCGGAGGCGGCGCTGGCGCGGGAATGGCCTTCGGCCATGGCGCGGCTGGGCTTGAGGCCGGAGGCGACGCCGGAGGAGGCGCAAGCCGCCACCGCCGCCTGGGCCGAGGTCGGCGTGCCGCGCGAAAAACTGCGCGTCGCCGCCGACCGCATCGACAAGATCAGAACTGGCCTCGCGGGGTTCGAGCAGGACGCGGCGGCGGCGGTCGTCGCCGCAGCAGCGCCGGAGCTTGCGAGCCTGCCCGCGCTTGACGCCGCCGCCCGGCTCGCCGGACTTTTGACGCAAGCCGAGAAAACCGTCGCCGAGCGCGACCGTCTGATCCGCGAGGGCGTCACCCGAGCCGCGCGCCGGGCGAACGTCGCCGCTGCGCGAACGGCGCTCGCGCAGACGCTGGCGCAGGCGCGCGCGGCTTTAGGCGCGGCGGACGATTTCGCGCTGGAGGGGGCGCTGGTCCGCCTCGCGGCGCGCGCAGAGGCGGAGGCGTCGCAGGCCGCTTTGCGTCGCGATCTGCTCGACGCCGAGGGCCTCGACGAAGCGGCGTTGCGGTCTGAGCAAGCGGAATTTGACGCCGCGACGCTGGCGCAGGATATCGAAGAGGCCGAACGGGCGCAGGCGCAGCTTTGGGAAGCCTATCGCGCCGCGAACGCGGCCGAGGCCGACGCCAAGGCCCGGCGCGACGCGCTCGCCTTGGGCCGCGACGCCGCCGGGGCCGCGCGGGAGCGCGCGGAAGCGGCGGGCGACATCGCCGAGATCGCCGAGCGCTGGCTGTTGCGCGCCGCCGCCGCCAAGCTCGCCGCCCGCGCCATCGAGCGCCACCGCGCCGCCGCGCAGGACCCTTTGATCGCGCGCGCGGGCGCATTGTTCTCGCTGGCCACGGGCCACAGCTTCGCCGGACTCGGCGTCGATTTCGACGAGGACGACAATGCGCTGCTGGTGGGGCGGCGCGCGGACGGCAAAACCGTGCGGCCGGAGGGTTTTAGCGAAGGCGCGCTCGATCAACTCTATCTGTCGCTGCGCCTGGCGCTGCTGGAGCGCCGCGCGGGCGAGCCGTTGCCGTTCGTGGGCGACGATCTGCTCGCCAGCTTCGACGACATGCGCGCCGCGCGCGCGCTCGATCTGCTCGCCGAGTTCGGCGCGGGGCGCCAGACGATCCTGTTCACCCACCACGCCCGTGTCGCGGAACTTGCGCGGGGCCTGGCACGCGACATCGAGGTGCTGGAGATCTGAATCAGGCGCCTTCAAGCCGCTTGACGTATTGCAGGAAGCCCGATTTGACGGCGATCCGGTCGTAGAGCGCCATCGCCTGATGGTTGGTGTCCTGAGTCAGCCAATAGACGCGCGCGCAGGCGCGGGACCGGGCGAGGTCGTAGACGGCCTCGATCAGTTTGCCACCACAGCCGCCGCCCCTTACGTCCGGCGCGACGAACAGGTCTTGAAGGTAGCAATAGTCTCCCGGCGTCCAACAGGAGCGGTGGGCGATCCAGTGGACGATGCCGACGGCCACGCCTGCGTCGCGGGCCAGAAAGCCGCCCATCGGCTCCTCCCCGCCGGTCAAACGCGAGAACGTCAGGCGTGTGGTGGCGTCAGGGATCTCGACCTTGTAGAACGCCTGGTAGCCGCGCCACAACGCCAGCCAGATGTCGTAGTCGGCGGCGGCGAGCGGGGCGACGTCAGGCATGGAAGTCTCCGGAAATAGCGAACCTTGATGCACCCTCGCCGCTTTCGCTTCAACAATTAGCGCGACGTTCATGCACGACGCCCTAGGATGAGAACGACGAGAGGAAATCGGTTGAGCGCTATTCCTTCCCCATCGAACCTGCGACGCCAGGTTCCCGCCTTCGCCATGGTGGGCGCCTTCGGCTTCGTCGTCGATTCCGGATTGACCTACGCGCTGGTGAAAGGCTTCGCCACCGACCCTTTTCTGGCGCGGGTTCCCGCCTTCGCGGTGGCGACGGTGTTCAACTTCTGGCTCAACCGGAGCTTGACATTCGCAGGGTCGCGCGCGCCGTGGCTCTCTGCGTTCCTGCGCTATGGCCTGGTGTGCGCGGTGGGGCTGGCCGTAAACTGGAGCGCCTACGCAGCCGCGCTGGCGCTCGTGCAAACGGCGGGATACCGCCCGACTCCGGAAATGCTGCCGATCTTCGTCGCCTTCGGCACGGGCATCGCGATGTTCGTGACCTTCTTCGGGTTCAAACGTTTTGCGTTCAGGGTCTAGCGACTGGCGTTGCGTAAAAGTAGATGCGCCGTCCGGGCCGCTCGGCCTTACGGCGCCGCCGGCGTAAAATCCTGAACGCGCTCGATCTTGCCCGCCAGAATCACCGCCTGCGTACGGCTTTCGACGCCGAGTTTTTGCAAAATCGCCGACACATGCGCCTTCACCGTCGCTTCCGACACGGTGAGTTCATAGGCGATCTGCTTGTTGAGCAGCCCCTGGCTCAGCATCATCAGCACACGCACCTGTTGCGGGGTCAGCGACGACAGGCGCGTTACGAGCGCGGAAGTCTCCTTGTCGCCCACCTTCGCGTCGAGATCGGGCGGGGTCCAGCGTCCGCCGTCGAGCACGGTGCGGATCGCGGCGCGCATGGTTTCCACATCCGTCGATTTGGGGACATAGGCCGCCGCGCCGAATGCCAGACAATGGCGCATCACGCCCCGGTCCTCGTTGGCCGAGACGACGATGACCGGCAGCCCCGGCCGTTCTGCGCGCAAAAACAGCAGCCCCGAAAAACCCCGGACGCCCGGCATGGAAAGATCGAGCAGCACCAGATCCACGTCGGGCTGGGCCTGAAGCTTGGCCGCCAGAGACTCGAAATCCTGAGCCTCGTGAATCTCGACGCCGGCGATCGCTCCGCCGACCGCCTGGCGCAAGGCGCCCAGCACCAGCGGGTGATCGTCGGCGATGAGAATACGAACGGCTTCGGTCAAAGGATCCTCCCGCGCACGCGAGTCTCCGCGCCATTTTCCATTTACATGGCGCGTTCATGACCCAATGTCACGACCTTTGACTATTCCGCCGCCTCGCGCATCTGCGCGCGCACGTTGGTCCGGAAATCGTCGATGACGACCCGCCGTCCCGCCCGTTCGACATGCCAGAACGTCCAGCCGTTGCAGGAGGGCAACCCCTGAACCAGCGCGCCGACTTTGTGTATCGAGCCGAACGCCGGACCCGCCGAGACCGTGCCGTCGGCGCGCACGAGCGCCTTGTGCCGCCCCGCCGCGTCCGTCATCGTCTCGCCGGGCCGCACCATCCCCGCCTCGACGAGGCTGGCGAAGGCGATTCGCGGCTCCGCGCGTTTGGACGGCAAGGGCGCCAGCGCCGCCGCCGCCATCGGCTCGATGGCGGCGATACGAGCGCGCGCGGCTTCCGCGTAACCGGGATCTCGCTCCAGCCCGATATAATTGCGGCCAAGGCGGCGGGCCGCCGCGCCGGTCGTGCCGGTGCCGAAAAATGGATCGAGCACGAGATCGCCGGCGTTCGTCGCGGCCAGCAGCAGGCGCTGGAGCAGCGCCTCGGGCTTCTGAGTCGGGTGAACCTTCTTCCCGTCCACCCCCTTTAAACGCTCGGCGCCGGTGCAAAGCGGCAAATGCCAGTCGGAACGGACCTGGCTGTCCTCGTTGCCCGCTTTCAACGCTTCATAGTTAAAGGTGTAGCCCTTGGCGTCGGCGGCGCGCGACGCCCAGATCATGGTCTCGTGGGCGTTAGTGAAGCGGCGGCCTCGGAAATTGGGCATCGGATTGGCCTTACGCCACACGATGTCGTTGAGGATCCAGAAACCCAGATCCTGAAGGATCGACCCGACGCGGAAGATGTTGTGGTAAGATCCGATCACGCAGATCGTGGCGTCGCGCTTCATCAGACGGCGCGCGGCGGTCAGCCAGTCGCGAGTGAAGCGGTCATAGGCCGCGAAATCGGCGAATTTGTCCCAATCGTCGTCCACGGCGTCGACGACGCTCTGGTCGGGCCGGGTCAGGCCGCCTTCGAGTTGAAGATTGTACGGGGGATCGGCGAACACCAGATCGACGCAAGCCGCCGGGAGTTTATTCATCTGGGCGACGCAATCGCCCACGAGAATCTCGTTCTCGAGAACTTTCGTCGTGACGCAAGCAAGGGCTTCCGTCGTGACGCAAGCAAGGGCTTCCGTCGTGACGGAACGTCCGGCCGCGGCGATCCCAGTACGCAATACCTGAATCTGGGCGGGGCGGCGGGACGTGCCGACACGGGGAGCACTCATTTACGCGCACTCACGCTGAACGCTACGTCTCCGGCAACCACACGCTGGCGACACGTTCGTTATGACCGCTCAAGGTAAAGGTCGCGTTAGTCACGACGGCGGCGAGGCGTCTCAATTCTGCACGTTGCGTGGCCTACAAATATTCGCAGATTTCAGAACTTTATAAGGCGAGGTTAACAACCTTCTACGGAGCTCGTCTTGAAGCTCAGGCGATGCAGCGGCGAAGGGCCAAGCCGGGTCAACGCCTTGCGATGTTCGAGCGTTCCATAGCCCGCATGGGATGAAAAGCCGTAGCCGGGGAAATGAGCGTCGGCGCAGCGCATCATGTTGTCTCGCGCCACCTTGGCGACGATGGAGGCGGCGGCGATGGAGAGCGAGCGCGCGTCGCCCCCGATCACCGCGCGGGTGGGGCACGCGGCCTCAGGGGAATCGCGTCCATCGATCAAAGCGAAATCGGGGCGAAGGGCAAGGCTCGACAGGGCGCGCGACATGGCGGCCAACGTCGCGCCGCGAATGTTGAGGCGGTCGATCTCGCGCGCGCAGACGAAAACCACCGAAACGGCGAGCGCGGTCTCCATAATGAGGGGGGCCAGCGCCTCGCGCCGGGCGCGGTCGAGTTTCTTCGAGTCCTGTATCCCGAAAGGGAGCGCGGCCCCGGGCGCGAAAATCACCGCCGCGACGCATACGGGCCCGGCGAGCGGCCCCCGGCCCACTTCGTCCACCCCCGCCACACGGCGATAGCCTTGGACCCATAGTTCGCGCTCCCGCGCGAGATCTGGGATCATCCTTTGAGCGGCCCCGGCTTTAACCGCGCAAGATCGAAGGCCAAGACGTCGCGCAACAGGTCGATGAAGGCGTGCGAGGCGTAGTCGGCGCAGGCCTCGCCTTTCTCGACCGTCGCCTTCGACGCGTCGCCCGCGACGCCGGCGCTCGTCAGGTCGGAGGCCAGCCAGCCCATGCCGATCGGCTGGGTGACGCGAAGGTGCTTGAACTCGGTCTCGATGCCGATCGCCGCGCTGGCGAAGTTCTCGGCTTGGTCCATCCTCACGGTCTCGGGGCGGAAGGCGAGCATCAGCGAGGTTTCGACCTCGCCGCCGTGGATGCCATGCGCGCGTTCCTGCGCGCTGAACATGCCCTCGGGCAGGCCGAGCCGGTGCCATGCGGCGTGGACGGCGAGCATGGAATGTCTTTGCCGCAGTTCACGCGCCACGATGTCGATGACGGGCACGTTGCCGCCGTGCGAGTTGATGAAGATGAGTTTGCGGCAGCCGGTGCGCGCGACGCTGTCGCCGATCTCGGTCCAGGCGCGGATCACTGTCTCGTGCGAGAAAGTCAAAGTGCCGGGGAACTCGATGTGCTCGTTGGATTTGCCGATGGACTGAACGGGCAGATAGAGCACGGGAAGATCGTCCGGCGTCAGGGCTGCGGCGCGGGCGAGACAGCCCTGGTTGATGTAATTATCGACGCCCACCGGCAGATGCGGCCCATGCTGCTCGGTCGCGGCGACCGGCAGCACTGCGACATAGTTACGCATGTCGGCGCCGGCAAAGTCGCGCCAGCTCCAGTCCGACCAGTATTTCGACGGCATATGGCTAATCCCTGCGCGCGGCGATGGCTTCGATCTCGACCTTGAACTCAGGCCGCGAAAAACCGCTGACGACCAGCAAGGTGGACGACGGCGGCGGTTTGCCTACAAATTCATCGCGCGCCTTCATGTAGCCGCCCAAATGTTCGGCGCCGCTGACATAAGCGTTGATGCGCACGACGTCGGCCAGCGTCATCCCCGCCTCGGACAGGATGGCGACGATGGCCTGAAAACAAAGCCGCGCCTGCGCCTCCGCGCCCTCGGGCACGACGCCGTCGGGCGCAACGCCCAATTGGCCCGAACAGAACACGTAGCGGGCGCCGGGGTCGATTTCGACGCCGTGGGCGTAGTTGGCGAACGGCGGGTGGATGGTCGGGGGATTGAGGCGGCGCAAGGCTCGCTCCTGGCGGGTTGGTCAGGGGTTACCTCTTGCCACGCAGGGAGGCAAGACGGATGTTGGCGCCGCAGTTGCTGGCGGGGGGCTGGCGCTGAGGGGCTGGCGCCATCGCCACGGAGCGTAATGATGAACTGGAAAAGCGTTTGGCTTGTCGCCGCCTTCGGGCTGGCCGCGACCTCGGCCGAGGCTGTGGACAAAGTGCGTTTCGGCACGAACTGGCTCGCCGAGGCAGAGCACGGCGGCTATTATCAGGCCGTCGCGGACGGCACCTTCGCCAAATACGGCCTCGACGTGGAGATCGTGCAGGGCGGCCCGCAGGCGGCCAACGGCATCCTGTTGATCTCGGGCAAGCTCGATTTCTATATGGGATCGAACCTCATCGAATCGTTCGACGCGATCAAGCAGAACGCGCCGATGGTGGTGGTCGCCGCCCATTTCCAGAAAGACCCGCAGATGCTGATGTCGCATCCCGGAGTCGGGCTCGACAAAATCACCGACCTCGCCAAAGCCCCGTCCTATGTGTCGAAGGGCGCGCCGTTCTATCAATGGCTGATCTCGGCCTACGGCTTCAAGGAAGAGAACATCCGGCCCTATACGTTCAACCCGCAGCCGTTCATCGCCGACCCGAAGTCGGCGCAGCAAGGCTATCTGACCTCCGAGCCTTACGCCATCGAGACGATGGGCAAGTTCAAGCCTAACATCTTCCTGTTCGCCGACCTCGGCTTTAGCACGTACGCAACGACCGTGGAGACGCGGCCGGAACTCGTCGCCAAGAAGCCCGACCTCGTGCAGCGTTTCGTCGACGCGTCCACAATCGGCTGGTATCATTATCTCTATGGCGACAACAAAGCCGCCAATGCGCTGATCAAGAAAGACAACCCGGAAATGACCGACGAGCAGATCGCGTTCTCCATCGCCAAGATGAAGGAATATGGCGTCGTCGATTCCGGCATCGCGACGACCAAGGGGATCGGCGCGATGGACGAGGCGCAGATTCAGGACTTTTACGAGAAGATGGTGAAGGCGGGCGTCGAACCGGCCGGGCTGGACTTCAAGAAGGCTTACACGCTGCAATTCGTCAACAAGGGCGTCGGCCTCGACCAGAAGCCGAAATGAGCTTGAGCGTGCTGGACAGCGCGACGGTCGGTTCCTCCGCGACCCGATTGGTGCGGCTGGAAGGGGTCTGCAAGACCTTCAGCAATGGCACCGTCGCGCTGACCGGCGTCGATCTGGAAATCCGGCGCGGCGAGTTTCTCTCGCTGCTCGGACCCTCGGGCTGCGGCAAATCGACGATCCTGCGGCTGCTGTCGGATTTGACGGGCGTCAGCAGCGGCTGGATCAACTGGGCCGGACAAGAGCACGAACTCGGTTTCGTGTTTCAGGAACCGACGTTGATGCCGTGGGCCAACGTGTTCCACAACGTCTGGCTGCCGCTGCGCCTCAAGGACATTACGCGCAAGGACGCGCAAGGGCCGATCATGGATGCGCTGGAGAAGGTGGGGCTTGCGGGTTTCGCAAAATCCTATCCGCGCGAATTGTCGGGCGGCATGAAAATGCGCGTCTCCATCGCCCGCGCGCTGGTTACGCGGCCCGCCATCCTCCTGATGGACGAACCGTTCGCCGCACTCGACGAAATCACCCGCAACAAGCTCAACGACGATCTGCTGGCGCTTAAGAGCGAACTCGACGCGACGGTCGTTTTCGTGACGCACTCGGTCTATGAAAGCGTCTATCTTTCGAGCCGTATCGTGGTGATGGCGCCGAGGCCGGGGCGCATCGTCGCGCAGATCGAGGTGCCCGCGCCGCTGCCGCGAACGGAGGAGTTCCGGCTCACCCCGCTCTACGCCGAGCGGTGCCGGGAGACGTCCGCCGCCCTGCATATGGCGATGGGGCTGGATCCCAAACAAGGCGCCGCGCATTGACCCGTCAACAATTGCAACGCTACGCGCTGCCTGCGCTCGCGCTTTTGGGGGCGCTCGGGTTTTGGGAAGCGACGGTGCGCATCAACCAGATGCCCCCGGTGATCCTGCCGGCGCCCTCGCTGGTGGCGGCGACGCTGGTGAAAGACTGGGCGCCTCTGTCACGTTCGCTGCTGGTCACGCTGACCATCACCTGCGAGGCGCTGGTGGCGGCGACGGTGGGCGGCACGTTGATCGCTCTGTTGTTTGCCCGGTTCCGCTGGATCGAGGAGGCGTTCTTTCCGTTCGCCGTGATCCTTCAGGTGACTCCGGTGATCTCCATCGCGCCGCTTCTGCTGGTCTATCTGGATTCCGGCGGCGCGGTGCTGGTCTGCTCGTTCCTCGTCGCGTTCTTCCCCATTCTCTCCAATACGGCGCTGGGCTTGTCGTCGGTCGATCACAATCTTCTCGACCTGTTCCAGATGTATCGCGCGTCGCGCGGCAAACAATTGTTATGGCTGCGCGTGCCCTCGGCGCTGCCCTATTTTCTGGGCGGCCTGCGCATCGGCGGCGGGCTCGCGCTGATCGGCGCCATCGTGGCGGAGATTGCGGCGGGGTCGGCGGGCTCGGGGTCGGGGCTGGCGTATCGCATCATCGAGAGCGGATACAGGCTCAACATTCCGCGCATGTTCGCCGCGCTGGTGCTGATCTCGCTGACCGGCATCGCGATTTATCTTGTGCTGAGCGCGGTGTCTTATCTGCTGCTGCATCGCTGGCACGACAGCGCGCGGAGTCGGGATACGTGAGTTTTGCTCTGCCGAAGGTTTCGCGCTGGCTAGCGGCCGATGCGCGGGTGATTGCAGGCACGGGGTTCGCGCGTGTCGATCTCCTCGTTGACGAGGGACGCATCGCTGCGCTCGCGCCTGCGGGCGCTCAGGATTTCGGCGAGACGCCGCGATTGCCGCTGGCGGGCAGGATCGTGCTGCCCTGCTTCGTGGACGCGCACACGCATCTCGACAAGGGCCATATCTGGCGGCGCGCGCCCAATCCGAACGGGGATTTTCCGAGCGCCATCCAAGCGGTGATGGACGACCGCGCCGCGCATTGGAGCGCAGCGGACGTCGCGGCGCGCATCGAGTTTGGGCTTCGCTGCGCTTACGCGCACGGCACACGGGCGGTCCGCACGCATCTCGACAGCGTCGGCGGGCAGGCGCGCGTGTCCTTTCCCGTTTTCGCAGAAGCGCGCGAACGCTGGAAGGGGCGCGTCGAGTTGCAGGCCTCGCCGCTGTTCGGCATCGATTTCACCTTCGAGCCCGGCCATCTGGAGACCGTCGCGCAGATGGTCGAGACGCACGGCTCGCGGTTGCTGGGCGCGGTGACTTATATGATACCCGGCCTGCGCGAGGCGCTGAACGCGCTGTTCGATTTGGCCGAGCGCAAGGCATGGAACCTCGATTTCCATGTGGACGAGACCGCCGACCCGGAGGCGCGCAGCCTTGAGGTGATCGCCGAGGTCGCGTTGGAACGCAAGTTCGCGGGTCAGATTCTCGTCGGCCATTGCTGCTCGCTGGCGCGTCAGGACGATTCCATGCGGCAGCGGGTCATCGAGAAGGTGGCGCGCGCGCGCCTTAGCGTCGTGTCGCTGCCGATGTGCAACCTGTTTCTTCAGGACCGACTCGCCGGCCGCACGCCGCGCTGGCGCGGCGTCACGGCGCTGCACGAGTTGAAGGCCGCAGGCGTCGAGGTGTCGATCGCCAGCGACAACACGCGCGACCCGTTTTACGCCTACGGCGATCTCGACATGATGGAAGTGTGGCGCGAGGGCGTGCGTATCCTGCATCTCGACTATCCGCACGCAAAATGGGCGGAGGTCGTCTCCGCCGCCCCGGCGCGCGCGCTCGGCGTGGCGCCGCCGCGCCTGGGGTTAAGCGAACCCGCCGATTTCATCCTCACGCAAGCGCGGGACTTCACCGAACTGTTGTCGCGTCCGCAAAGCGACCGCGTCGTTGTGCGCGCGGGGCAAGCTTTGCGCGAGACTCCGCCGCCCTATTCCGATCTCGATGTGCTGGAAGGCCTTGGTTGATGACGCGCGACTACGATCTCAAGAGTTTCCGCGCCGCCGTGGGCGGGCTGAAGATTGAGGACAATCCAGTCCTCGTCAAACAGAAGAGCCGCGATTTTTACTGGTACTCGCCGGTGCTCAAACGCGAGCTGGAGCATGTGAGCGCCGACCTCATGATCTCGCCGCAGAACGAGGACGAGGTGCGCGCCGTGCTCGCGGCGGCTTTTCGCTACAAGATTCCAGTGACGCCGCGCGGCTCGGCGACGGGCAATTACGGGCAGGCGATGCCGCTCAACGGCGGCGTGTTGCTGAACCTCGCCGAGATGAACAAGGTCAAGGCGATGTCGCCGGGGCGCGTCATCTGCGAACCGGGCGCGATCCTCGCCGACGTGGACGCGGCGCTTGCGGCCAGCGGCCAGGAATTGCGCATGTTTCCCTCCACACGCGGGACCGCTTCGGTCGGCGGTTTCGTCGCCGGCGGCTCAGGCGGCGTCGGGTCCATCACCTGGGGGGGCTTGCGGGATTTTGGCAATGTCATCCGCCTGCGCGTCGTGACGATGGAGGAGAACCCGCGCACGCTCGACCTCACAGGGGCCGATTTGCACAAGGCGATCCACGCCTATGGCACCAATGGCATTATCGTCGAAGTCGAGATGCCGACGGCGCCGTGCTACGATTGGATCGACGTGATCTTGGGGTTCGACGATTTCGAGGCCGCCAACGCCTATGGGCAGGCGCTCGGCGAGCAGGACGGCATCCTCAAGAAGCTCATCACCACGGTCGCAGCGCCGGCGCCGCATGCTTATTTCCTGCGTCATCGCGCGTTGATTCCGGAAGGGGCGAGCGTCGCCGCCGTAACCATCGCGCCCCATTCGCTCGACGCG
>JAYVYJ010000032.1:0-10131 GCA_043784465.1 Hyphomicrobiales bacterium | reverse complement strand
GTTGATCCAGGGGCTGAAGGAGGGTCAAATTCTCGACGGCGTGGTCAAGAACATCACCGATTACGGTGCATTCGTGGACCTGGGCGGCGTCGATGGCCTGCTGCATGTCACCGACATCGCGTGGCGCCGCGTCAATCATCCGACCGAGGTGCTCAACATCGGCCAGACGGTCAAGGTGCGGATCATCAAGATCAACCACGAGACACACCGCATCTCGCTGGGCATGAAGCAGCTTCAGGACGACCCGTGGTCGAACATCGAGGCGCGCTATCAGGTCGATCAGAAGCTGAAAGGCCGCGTCACCAACATCACCGACTACGGCGCGTTCGTGGAACTGGAGCCGGGCATCGAAGGCCTGATCCACGTCTCGGAAATGTCGTGGACCAAGAAGAACGTCCATCCCGGCAAGATCATCTCCACTTCGCAAGAGGTCGAGGTTCAGGTGCTCGAAGTGGACGCTTCCAAGCGCCGCATTTCGTTGGGCCTCAAGCAGACGCTTCAGAATCCGTGGGAAGCCTTCATCGAGGCGCATCCGGTGGGCTCCGACGTCGAGGGTGAGGTCAAGAACAAGACCGAGTTCGGCCTGTTCATCGGCCTCGACGGCGACGTGGACGGCATGGTGCATTTGTCGGACCTCGACTGGACCAAACCCGGCGAGCAGGCGATGGAAGAGTACAAGAAGGGCGACAAAGTGTCGGCCCGGGTGCTCGACGTCGACGTGGAGAAGGAGCGCATCGCGCTGGGCGTCAAGCAATTGGCGAGCGACCCCTTCGCCAAGAAGGCCGGGCCGGAAACCGCCACGGCGCCGGAGGGCGCGGAGGGCGACAATCTGCGCAAGGGGCTCGTCGTCACCTGCGAGATTTTGGAGATCAAAGAAGGCGGCCTCGAAGTGAAGATTTCGGGAACCGACCTGACGGCCTTCATCAAGCGCAACGAACTCGCCCGCGACCGTGGCGACCAGCGGCCCGAGCGATTCTCGGTCGGAGAAAAAGTCGACGCCCGCATCACCCAGTTCGACCGTCGCGCCCGCAAGGTCGCGGTGTCGATCAAGGCGCTGGAAATGGCCGAGGAGAAGGAGGCGATCGCGCAGTACGGCTCGGCCGACTCGGGCGCTTCGCTCGGCGACATCCTCGGCGCGGCTTTGAAGGCGCGCGACAAGAAGTGACCTTTCAGGCTTTGGCCTGAACCGAAGGCCCGGCCTCGCAAGGCCGGGCCTTTTTATTTTAAGCGGCGGGCGTTGCGCCACCTTCACAGGGGTGTCGTATAGAGACCGGCGTCTTAGGACGCCTTGAACCGGAGGAGATGTCTCATGATGACCACTCGACGTTCGTTCGTGGCGGGGCCGCTGCGTTCGCCGCCATCCCGGCCCTGGCCAAGGCCCCTTTGGGCGATGCGACCTCGCCCGTCTACCGCATGAAGATCGGCGACTTCGAGGTCGTGGCGTTTTCTGACGGCTACCTCGACGCGCCGGTCAAGATTTTCAGCCACATCGAGCCCGCCGAGGCGGACAAACTGCTCGCCAAGGACTTTCGCCCGACCGGCGACACGGTGCGGTTCGACGTCAACGCCTTTGTCGTCAACACCGGCGACAAGCTGGTGCTGATCGACGCCGGGACCATTGCGGGGTTCGCGCCGACGCTCGCCAAATTCCCCGAGCGCCTCGCCGCCGCCGGCTATAAGCCGGAAGATTTCGACGCGGTGGTGCTGACCCATCTTCATGCGGATCATGTCGGCGCGCTGACCACGGGCGACGGCGCGGCGCGCTTCACCAAGGCGGAGTTCATCGTCAACGCGGCGGAGACGAAGTTCTGGTGGGACGACGGTATCATGTCGCGCGCCAAGGCGGCCGATCAGGGCTTCTTCCAGGCCGCCCGCGCAGCCTCCAAGCCTTATCAGAAGGCGATGCGCACGTTCGAGAAGGACGGCGAGGTTTTGCCGGGGATTTCGTCGCTCGCGCTGCCCGGCCATACGCCGGGGCACACGGGCTATATGATCTCGTCGGGCAAAGACTCGCTGCTGATCTGGGGCGACATCATTCATTCGCCCACGATCCAGTTCGCCCACCCCGAGGCGACCGTCGCTTTCGACGTCGATCCCGATCAGGCTTCGGCGACGCGCAAGGTGATTTTGGATCGGGTCAGCGCCGACAAGACGCTGGTCGCGGGCGCGCACATGAACTTCCCCGCCTTCTCGCATATCGAGGCGGACGGCACGCGCTATCGGGCGATCCCCGAGCATTGGAAGCTCTGAGGCGGGGATCTTCTCCTACGGTTTCCGGCGAAAGCGCCCGCGCGGCGGGAGCGGGCTTGGACGTCCGCGTTCCCCGGAGCGCGGGCGTCCACGCCCGCGCGAGGCGGTGGAAGGCAATTCGTTTTAGGCTTCCGCGCCCAGATAAGCCGCTATCACCGCTGGGTTGGCGCGCACCTCTTGCGGCGTGCCTTCTGCGATATTGCGGCCGAAATCCAGCACCACGATTTTGTCCGAAATGTTCATGATGACGGGAATGTCGTGCTCGACGATCAGCACCGTGAGGCCGAGATCACGGCGCACGCGGCGGATCAGCGTCGTCATCTCGCCCTTCTCGGCGGCGCTCATGCCAGCCATGGGTTCGTCGAGCAGCAACAGGCGGCCGCGCTGCATCAGCGCGCGTCCAAATTCGATCTGTTTCTGGCGGCCATAGGGCAGTTCGGCGGGCGAGAGATTGGCCGTCGCCTCCATACCCAGGAAGGCCAGCGTTTCACGGGCGGCGGCCTCGGCCTCGCGACGTTCGCGCCGCGCCCGCCCGCTGAGCCATGCGCCTTCCAGCAATCCGGTGCGGCCTTGGCTGTAGGCTCCCATCATCAGATTCTCCAACACCGTCAGGCCGCCGAACAGCGCGAGGTTCTGGAACGTGCGGGCGATTCCGAGGCGCGAAATCCGGTGCGCTCCGGCCCCGGCGATGTCCTGCCCCTCGAACCGCACGGCGCCCTCCGTCGGCGCGATCATGCCGGTGATGCAGTTGAACATCGTGGTCTTGCCGGCGCCATTGGGGCCGATCAGCGAGGTGATGTCGCCCGCCTTCAGCACGAAGCTGACGTCGTCGAGCGCGCGCAACCCCAGGAAGCGCTTGTGCAGGCCGACAACTTCCAGAAGCGCCGCGCTCATGCGTCCGCTCCCAGATAGGATGCATGCATAGCCTCGCTCGACGCCACCTCCGCCGCCGTGCCCGACACTGTCATGCGGCCGCTCTCCAGCACATAAGCGTAGCTCGCGAATTCCAGCGCCAGCCGCGCGTTCTGCTCGACGACCAGGATCGAGGCGTCCAGCTTCGCCCCCGCCTGAGCGAGGGAATCATAGATCTGACGCACGATGAGCGGCGCGAGGCCCAGCGAAAGCTCATCGACCAGCAGCAACTTGGGTTGCGCGATCAACGCCCGGCCCAGCGCGACCATTTGCTGCTCGCCGCCCGAGAGCCAGCCGGCCGCCTGAGTGCGCCGCTCTTTGAGGCGGGGGAACAGCGCATAGATCGCCTCCAGCCCCTGGCTCCGCTGCGCGCGCGGCAGCACCGCCGCGCCGACGCGCAGATTGTCCTCGACCGTCAGCCGCTTGAACACCAGCCGCCCCTCGGGCGCCTGCGCCATGCCGAGCCGCACGCGCTTGTGCGCGGGCAGGTGCTGCACCGCCTCGCCCGCGTAGCGCACCGAGCCCTTGACGATGCGACCGCCGTGTAGCGCCAGAAGGCCGGTGGCGGCGCGAATGAGCGTGGTCTTGCCCGCACCGTTGGCGCCAAGCAGCGCGACGACGGCGCCCCTGGGCACGTTGAGGCTCACGTCGTCGAGCGCGAGGCCCTTGCGGCCGTAGCCTGCCGACAGGCCCTCGATGGCGAGCGCCGCCTCCATCAGCGCACCACCCGCGATCTGACCTTGCGCGCGAGGCCCGCCACGCCGCCGGGCGCGAAGATCAGCAGCAGGATGACCAGCAGACCGAAAATGGCTTGAACGAGCTGCGGCTTGTTCTCGACAAACAGCGCGCCAAGCCAGCCTCCCGCGTGGCCCGCCTGCGGCGAAAGCCCCGAGATGATCGAGGGCAGCAGCAACCAGATCGCGGCGCCGACCAGCGAGCCGCCAAGCGAGCCCAGGCCGCCGATAATAATCATGGCGATGAACTGAATCGCGAAATCGAGGCCGAAGGTTTCCGACGTCACGTTGGTCATGAAATAGGCCTGGAGAGCGCCCGCCATCGAGGCGATCGCCGAGGAGAAGGCGAAGGCCTTGAGGCGAAGGATGCGCACGTCCACGCCCGCCGCTGACGCAGCCAGTTCGTGATCGCGCATCGCCCGCATCGCACGGCCTTCGCGGGTATTCAGAGAATTGCGCAGGCCGAAAAAGACCACCGCGACGAAGGGCAGCAGAAAGAAATACCAGCGCGTCGGCGTGTTGAGAGCGAAGCCGCCGAGCGACGCGGGTTCATAGGGCACGCCGACGACGTCAAAAAAGCGGAATTGATATTCGAGGAACGCGAAGACGACGATGTGATGCACCGCCAGCGTCGACAGCACGAAATAAAGCCCGCGCACCCGCAGCGACGGCAGGCCCGCCAGCACGCCGACGCCCGCGCCCGTCGCGGCCGCGGCGAGCAGCGCGAGCGGAAACGGCCAACTCCATTGCGTGCCGACAATCGCCGCCGTCATCGCGCCTGTGGCGTAGAAAGCGGCGTGGCCGATGGAGATGAGGCCCGCCGAGCCCGTCAGATAGTTGAGCGAGAGCGCGCCCAGCATCGCGATCAGCATCAGGTTGATCTGCGTGAGGCCGAGGTTGAGCAATTGCGTGTTGGTGAGCCGGAAGCCGAAGGCGGCGCGGTGGGTCAGAACATTGGGCAGATAAATCAGGAAGGCGAGAAACAGCGCGGCGCCCAGCCATCGCCAGACGCGGACAGGGCGTGCCCGCACGAGGGTCGTCGTCTTGGAATAGAGCGCGTCGGCCATCAGACCCGCCCTCCTTCGGGCGCACCGAACAGGCCCCAGGGCCGCACCAGCAGGATCAGCAGAAGCAGCGAATAGATCACGATGTCCGTCGATTTCGGTGAGATGTACGCGGCGGCGAACTGCTCGATGATTCCCACCAGCAGGCCGCCGACGACGGCGCCGGGGATGCTCTGCAAGCCGCCGATCACGACCGCCGGCAAGGCCAGCAGTCCGATGGATTCAAGGTCCGTCGAGACGATCTGCAACTGCCCCAGAAACAGCCCGCCGATGGCCGCCAGCAGGCTGCCGACGCCCCAGGCGATGCGGTTGGTCGCGTTGACGTCGACGCCCGAAACCATCGCCGCCTCGTGGCTGTCGGCGGTGGCGCGCATCAAGAGGCCGACGGAGGTAAAACGGAAGAAGGCGGCGAAGATCGCCATGCACGCCCAACTGACCAGCGCCGCCGTCAGGTGCAGTTGGGAAATGCGCAGCGAGCCGATGAGGATGACGCCGTTGGGCAGCGGCGTCGTCAGCGTTCGTCCCTGCGGGCCATAAATGATCTCGATGACCGCGCGCAGGACGATGGAGAGCGCTATCGTCACCATGATGACCGCCAGCATCGAGCGCCCGGCGAGCGGCTGGATCAACAGGATGTGGATGGCGACGCCGAGCGCGATCGCAGCGCCGGCCATGAACAATACGCCCAGCGGGAACGGCCAGCCCCATATCGAAAGCGCGGTGGCGGCGAAATAGGCGCCGCACACCGCGAGCATGCCCTGCGCGAAGTTGAAGACTTCCGTCGCCTTGAACACGACGGCGAATCCAAGGGCGACCAGCCCGTAGATGCTGCCGAGCGCCAAGCCGCTGAAGAGAACCTGCGCAAACATGGCTCTTGCCTATTTGGTGAATTTGGCGAAATCGCTGAACTCGCCGAACGCCTTGAACTTGTTAGCGTCGTAGTCATATCCGAGCATCTTCATGACCTGCGGGCCAGTGTGGTCCGTGGTCGTGTAGATGATGGGCGCGGCGAGGCCCTTGCTGTCCACCGTGAAGCCTTTGGCGAGCGTCTCAACCAACTTGGCGCGCGAGGGTTCGGGGCCGAGCCTGGCGATGGATTCGGCCGCCATCTGGCCGACCACCCAGCCGCCGACATAATTGATGTTCTCCTTCAGCGCGCCATGCCCGGCCTTGTCGGCGAAGGCGGAGAGCGCCTGCGCGCCTTCGGACGGATCGGACCCGGCGGGCGAGAAGCAAGAGATGAACGTGTAATGCGGCCCGACCTGAGGCCCCAAAGCCTTGAACACGGACGGCGTGCCCAGATAGGTGATGCCGAAGGCGGGAATGTCGAGGCCGTATTGCGCGAGCGCCTTCATCGTCAGGATCGCGGTGTTCTCGACGCCGTAGATCGTGATGAAATCGGGCTTCTGCGCGATGATCTCCTGCACCTGCGCGGTGACGTCGACCGCCGTCACCTTCATCGTCACCGCCGAGGCCGCGCCCCCCGCCTTGGCGGCGGCTTCGGCGACGAAATTGGCGTATTCCTTGCCGCCCGCCGATTCGATGGAGACCGTCATCACCTTGGGCGCCTTGAGCCCGAGTTTCTCGACGTAATAGCCGACGCCCGCCTGCGCCATCTGCCTGTAGCCGCAGAAACCGTTGTAGACCATCGGGGAAACCGGGTCGGACAGCGCCTTGGTCGGCGTGTAGGTGCCCACGATCGGCACCTTGCCCGCGCGAATCGTGCTGGCGAGCGCGGCCTGAGACATGGATATCCCCATGCCGGAAATGGCGATGACGGGCGTCTGATCGTTCAGCTTCTCGAACGCGATCTTGTCGGTGGCCGCGTTGTAGCGATTGTCCTCGGCGAGGATATTGATCTTGCGTCCGTTGACGCCGCCCTTCTCGTTGACCATCGCCATATAGTCCTGAAGGCCCGTGACCCATGACCCCTGCGAGGACGAGGTGGGGCCGGACATGTCCATCTGCACGCCCCAGTCGATGTGGTCCTTGTAGACGCCGTCCTCGGGCAGTTCCTGCGCCAGCGCGGGGGCGCCGATGAGCGCGGCGAGGACCGGCAGGATTCTGGAGTTGAAATCGACCATGTTTGTTTCCTCCATTATTCGTTCGTTTTGCAGATTCTTACGATCCGCTCCAGATCGGCGCGCGTTTCTCCGCGAACGCAAGCGCGCCTTCGCGCGCGTCGTTCGAGCCTATCACACGCTCCAGAATTTCCTTCTGGCGCGGCCACCTTTCGTCCACGCCCCAAGTCAGCGCCGCGTCGATGACCTGCTTGGTCATCGCCACAGCCAACGGCCCGTTGGCGACGATCTCGGCGGCGAGCGCGCGCGCGCCTTCCAGCGCTGCGCCGGGGGCGACCAGTCGGTTGACGAGGCCCCACCGCGCGGCGTCCTGCGCGCTCATCATGCGGCCCGTCAGGGCATATTCCATCGCGATCTGGCGCGGCATCTTCTGCGGCAGCCGCAGCAGGCCGCCCGAGCCGGCGATGAGGCCGCGCCTGACTTCGGGCAGGCCGAACTGCGCGTTCTCGGCCGCCACGATCAGGTCGCAGGCGAGCGCGATCTCGAACCCCCCCGCCAGCGCATAGCCTTCCACCGCCGCGATGAGCGGCTTGCGCGGCGGCTTTTCAACCAAGCCTGCAAGGCCGCGCCCATCCAGCTCCACCCGCTCGCCGCGCAGGAACGCCTTCAGGTCCATGCCCGCGCAGAAATGGCCGCCCGCGCCCGTCAGCACGCCCACGATGAGCGAAGCGTCGGCGTCGAGTTGGTCGAGGGCGTCCGCAATCGCCTGCGACGCGGCGCGGTCGAGCGCGTTGCGCTGCTGCGGCCGGTCGATGGTGACCACGAGCACGCCGCCTTCGGCTTGCGAGCGCACGCTCACGCGCCGGCTCCCTTGCGAAGCGCCGCGCGCAGGCCCGCGCGATCGCGGATGACGCGGCCCGAATGAACGCGACCGTCCACGACACGCACGAGGCCGTTCACATGCAGCAAGGCGTTCGCCCCCGTCGTTTCGACTCCCGGCAGCCCCCCCAGATAGACGCCGGTCTGGCGGGCATGAAACACGACCTCCGAGCCTGATGACAAGAGCGCGTCGATCTCGACATCGCGCACCTCGAAGCGCAGCGGGTCTCCTGTGATATAGTCGTCGTCGCAACGCACCGTCGCCGCAGGCCATGCGCCCTTCAACCAGCGCGCGACCGCAGCTTCGGCGGCCTCGTCACGCGGCGCAGGCTCGACGTCCCACGGCGCGGCGGCGGGCGGATCGACGGGGTCGGCGACGCCGGATTTCAACTGGCGCTGGCGGGTCTGATAATCCTCCTGCGCGACGCAATGAGTCAGCCGCTCGCCGTCGCTGAAATAGATCGCGACGCCCGACCAGCAGGCGACGCGCCCATTTGAGGCGCCGTGTTCGCTGAACCAGGCCGCTGCCCAATCCGCGCCCGTCAGCGTGCGATGCACCGTCATGCCGAGGCCGGGGAACAGGCGCATCTGCATGGCGACGGCGGGCAGCCAACTTTCGTCGCGGCCGGCGAACACGACGTCGCCGATATGAAGCGCGTAATCGGGCGCGACGAACGCGCGCGCGGCCTCGTCGTCGTGGGAATTGAAATAATCGACGACCCAGCGGCGAAGCAGCGAGAGAGGCGTCGCCATCGCTCAGGCGCCCGAAAACTGGCGGCGCAATTCGCGCTTCAGCATCTTACCGGAAGCGTTGCGCGGCAAGGCTTCGGCGAAGCGTATCGAGGTCGGGCATTTGTAGCGCGCGAGGCGCTCGCGGGTGAAGGCGATCAACTCCGCCGCGTCAACCTGGCAGCCGGGCTTCAGGACAACGATGGCGACCGGGGTTTCGATCCAACGGTCGTGCGGGGCGCCGATAACGCCGACCTCCAACACCGCTGGATGGGCGTGAAGCACATTTTCGATCTCGGCGGGGTAAATGTTTTCGCCGCCTGACACGATCATGTCCTTGAAGCGGTCGAACAGGTAGAGATAGCCTTCGGCGTCGACATATCCGGCATCGCCGCTGCGGAACCAACCATCGGGCGTGATCGCTTCGCGCGTCGCGTCCGGCTTGTTCCAGTAGCCTTTCATCAGCATCCGCGTGCGCAGCCAGATTTCCCCGACCTTGCCGGTGGGGGAATCGTCGAGCGTGGCCGGGTCGATCACGCGCATCTCCACCCACGGCAGCGCGCGCCCGCACGAGCGCAGCAGGTCGGCGAGGGGGCCATCCGTGTGGTGGTCCTCTGGATCCAGTTGAATCACCGTGCCCGAGGATTCCGTCATGCCGTAGCATTGCATGAACCGGCATTTGAGCACGCCCATCGCGCGGCGCAGCAGCACGTCGCCGATGGGCGAGGCGCCGTACATCAACAGTTCGAGGCTCGACAAATCGGCGCTCGCCACGCCTTCGACCTGCAACAAGGATTGCACGACCGTCGGCACGAAAAACGTGTGCGTGATGCGATAGCGGGCGATCAGCGCGATGGCCGCAGCGGGGTTGACCTCGCGCATCAGCACCGTGTGACCGCCCGCCAGCAGGGCGCTGGAGCCGTAGCCGCAGCCCCCGATATGAAACATCGGCATGGCGACGAGGTTGACGCTCTCCGGCCCCATCCGCCAGGCTTCGGCGAGGCGGCGCGTGTAGGACATGCCCTCATTGGTCAGCATGACGCCCTTGGGCAGCCCGGTTGTGCCCGAGGTATAGAGGATCAGCAGAACGTGGTCGGGCGCCCCGACATAACCGGAATCGTCGGCAGAGGCCGCTTCGCGCCAGCGGTCATAGTCGGGCCCGAACCGCAAGGCGGGGACGTCGAGCAAATGCGCTTCCTCATTGCTGACGATGACGAGGGCGGGGGCGGCGTCCGCGAGGATGGCTGCGATCTCAACGGGCGCGAGGCGCCAGTTGAGGCCGACGAGGATCGCGCCGATCTGGCTGCACGCGAACATCAGTTCAAAATTCTCGGCGCGGTTCTTCGTCAGCACCGCCACCCGGTCTCCCGCCTTCACGCCTGACGCTTTCAGCGCATTGGCCGCGCGTGAGGTGCGCACGTGAAGTTCACGAAATGTCAGTGTTCGCCCCTCGAAACTCAGCGCAGGCGAGAGCGGGCGCTCGGCGGCGTGCTCTCTGAGGATGTGGGCGAAGGTGGTCATGGCCTTCAATAGCTCTTGGGC
>JAYVYJ010000031.1:0-22660 GCA_043784465.1 Hyphomicrobiales bacterium | reverse complement strand
GCGATTCCGCGCCCTCGACGCGCACTTCGACAAAGTGCCGGGCCCCCTCGCCGTCACGCACGACTTGTTGGGCGAGGTCCAGGAGCACCTCGTCGAGCGCGCGGGCGAACGCCGCGAGGCGCGGGTCGGCGGCTTCGACGATGATAGGCGCACCGCGTTGAGCCGCCGCGCCTGTGGCGAACAGCATCAGCGTATCGGACGTCGAGGTGTCGCTGTCTACCGTGATGCAGTTGAAAGAGCCCTTGACCGATTTCGACAGCATCGCCTGCAAGGCGGGCGCGGCGATAGGGGCGTCGGTAAAGACGAAGGAGAGCATCGTCGCCATGTCGGGCGCGATCATGCCGGCGCCCTTCGCCATGCCGTTGATCGTGACTTCGGTTTCGCCGAGTTTGACGGTGCGAGTGGCAACTTTCGGGTAGGTGTCGGTTGTCATGATGGCGCGCGCGGCGTCCATCATGCCGTCGCTCCGGGCCTCTGCAACGAGCGTATCGAGAACACAGGTGATACGGGCGGCCTCCAGCGGTTCGCCGATGACGCCGGTCGACGCCATGAAGACTTGGTCCGCCGAAGCTCCGGTCGCCTTTGCAACCGCCACGCCGATCTCCTCGACGGCGCTCAAGCCGCGATGGCCGGTAAAGGCGTTGGCGTTGCCGGAATTGACGAGAACAACGCGGGCGAGCCCACCCTTTAGCTTGGCGCGGCACCAATCGACGGGCGCCGATGGGCATTTCGAGAGCGTGAACACACCTGCGACCTGCACGGGTGCGTCGAACAGGGCCATCGTCACGTCGGTACGACCCGCGTAGCGCACCCCGGCAGCGACGCTGGCAAAGCGCACGCCCTGAATTACTGGTAGGATAGGATAGCTTTTTGGAGCGAGCGGGGATAGCGGGGCGGGCGCGGCCATGCGTCGGTCCTTTGCTACAAGCGGCGGCGCTTTCTTATACGGCGCAGCGTCGTGAGGAAAGGCTCACCCCAGAGCCCGCGCCAAATCCGCGACCAAATCCGCGACGTCCTCCAGCCCCACCGACAGCCGCAGCAGACCCGGCCCGATGCCCAGCGCGGCGCGCTGTTCGGGCTTCAAGCGCTGATGAGTCGTCGTCTCGGGATGCGTGATGAGGCTCTTGGCGTCGCCCAGATTGTTCGAAATGCCGACGATGGCCAGCGCATTGGCGAAGGCGAAGGCGCCTGCCTTGCCGCCCTCGACCTCGAAGGCGACGAGCGTGCCGCCGCCCGTCATCTGCCTAGCCGCGACCGCGCGCTGCGGATGGTCGGCGCGTCCCGGGTAGACCACACGATGCACGCGGGGATGGTTCCCCAAAAATTCGGCGATACCCTCGGCGGAGCGGGTCTGCTGCGCGACGCGCACCGGCATCGTCTCCAGCGATTTGAGCATCACCCAGGCGTTGAACGGCGAAAGGCTCGGCCCCGTCTGGCGCAAGAAATTATGAATATTGGTCGCGATGAACGCCTCGCTGGCCAAAATCACGCCGCCTAGCGTCCGGCCCTGCCCGTCGATGTGCTTGGTGGCCGAATACACGACGCAATCTGCGCCCAGCGCTAGCGGCTTTTGCAACAGCGGCGTGGCGAACACATTGTCCACCACCAAGGTCGCGCCGCCGCGATGCGCGATCTCGGCGACGGCGGCGATGTCGATGATCTCCAGCGTCGGGTTGGTCGGGCTCTCCAGAAAACAGGTTTTGGTATTGGGCCGCATCGCCGCGCGCCACGACTCAAGGTCCGTTCCCTCGACCAGCGTCGACTCGACGCCAAAGCGCGGCAGCAATTCCTCGACCACATAGAGACACGAGCCGAACAAAGCTTTGGCCGCGACGACGTGATCGCCCGCCTTCACCTGACCCATCAGCGAGGCGGTGACCGCCGCCATGCCGCTCGCCGTGGCGCGAGCCGACTCGGCGCCTTCCAGCAGCGCCATGCGCTTCTCGAACATCGCCACAGTCGGATTGGAGAAGCGGGAATAGATGAACCCCGGCTCGTCGCCCTTGAAGCGCGCCTCGGCGGATTCCATCGTGTCGTAGAGATAGCCCTGCGTGAGGAACAGCGCCTCCGACGTCTCTCCGAACGCCGAACGTTGCGTGCCGCCATGAACAAGCTGGGTGGCGGGCCGCAGCGTTTTCGGGTCGAGCGGGATACGGCGGCTTGACATCGACGGACTCCTGATGGGCCGCCAAATCTGGATTTACAACGAAATCCCGATCTTTTAGCCTCTTGTTTAACGTGGCGGCAAGCCGACCGGCTCAAAGGACCACGACAGGAAAATGTCATAGGACCGGGCCGACAGCGCGTCAACGGCCTCGCGCGGGCGCGAAACCCCTGTATAACTTGTCTCATGTCGGAAACTCGCGCGATCTCCAGCGGCCTCTTGCCGCGTTCCCGGCTCGCCGCGCTGCTCAACTCGGGCGAGATCGCGGCCGAGCGCGGCGTCGAGCCTTCGCAACTGCAACCGGCGAGCCTCGACCTTCGGCTGGGCAAGGAAGCGTTTCGACTGCGCGCAAGTTTCCTCCCGGGACCCGGAAACAGCGTGCGCGAACGGCTCAAGCACCTGTCGCCCGAACGCATCTCGCTGGAGGGCGAGGGCGCGGTGCTGGAAAAGGGCATCGTCTACATTGCGCCGCTTTGCGAATGGCTGGCTCTGCCCGAAAGCCTGACCGGCGCGGCCAACCCGAAAAGCTCGACCGGCCGGCTCGACATATTCGTCCGGCTCATCGTGGACGGCGGAATCGCCTTTGACGAGGCGCCGGCGGGCTACAAGGGTCCGCTGTGGGTCGAGATTTCCCCACGCAGCTTTTCGGTGCGGGTGCGAGAGGGGTCGCGGCTCAACCAGTTGCGGCTGCGCGGCTCGGGCGCGCGCGCCGCGCTTTCCGACGGGCATTTGCGCGACCGCCATGAGCGTTCGGCGCTGGTCGATGCGACCCTGGCTCTGCGTGACGGGTTGCTGGTGCATGTCGGGTTGAGCGGCGCGGACATCGTGGGATTTCGGGCGATCAAGAATGGCGGCGTGATCGACGTCGACAGGCCAGGGGCCTGCGCGGCCGAAGATTTCTGGGAGCCGATCCGGGGGCGCAGCGACGGTCGGCTGATCCTCGACCCCGACGAGTTCTATATTCTGGCCAGTCGCGAGCGCATCAGCATCCCCGCCGACCTCGCCGCCGAAATGTCCGCCATCGACCCTGCGCTGGGCGAGTTCCGCGTCCATTACGCCGGCTTCTTCGATCCCGGTTTTGGCTGGACGCCGCACGGCGGACCCGGCGCCAAGGGCGTCCTCGAAGTTCGCGGGCGCGACGTGCCCTTCCTGCTTGAGGACGGTCAGCCCGTTGGGCGGCTCGTGTTCGAGCCGCTATCGGAAGCGACCGACGTGCTTTACGGGGCCATTGGCGGCTCGAATTATCAGGGCCAAGGTCTTAAGCTCGGCAAGCATTTTCGCGGCTGGGGCGAGCCGTAGAGGGGGTTTTCCCGCCCTAATCTCCCACGAGACCGGCGCGCTCCTTCTCCAGCCGCCAGCTTCGCACCTCGAACGGACGGAGCGCTGGGCCGACGGCGACGGGACGTTCCAACAGATCGACCGGGCCGACGACGCGCCAACCCTTGGGCGGCTGCGGATTGGCGATCCCGCGCGCGCCGGAAGGTTCGTAGATGCGCAGAACGAGGCCCGCGCCGTCCTCTGCGCCCTTGAGGCCCGCCAGCGCAACGGCGAGCCCCCCGACGGCGAGCGGCTGCATCGCCCCGTTCGCCGCGCCGGGCGCCGACATCGAAAGCAGCGGCTGATTGAGAGCGTCGGCTTCCTCGCGCACGCCGCCCTCGTGCCAGGCGCCCGCGTGGGGCATCAGGGCGTAGGTAAAGGACTGCTCGCCTTCGTCAGCGGTGAGGTCGGGGTAGATCGAGCCGCGCACGAGGCTGAGGCCGAGCACGCCGCCCCGGGCGCTGTGGCCATATTTGGCGTCGTTGAGCAGCGCGAGGCCAAAACCTGGCTCCGACACATCGACGAAGCGATGCGCCGCCCACTCGAACATCGCCGCTTCCCAGGAGGTGTTCGCGAAGGTCGGGCGCTCGATCACGCCGAAGGCGCATTCCGCGGTGGCGCGACGGGCGGCGACCGCCGCAGGGGTCAGCGTACGCAGCAACGCGCGGCGGTCGCGCCAGTCCAGATGCGTGCGAATGTCGAGCCGCCGCCCATTGGCCGACAGGCCGATTTCCTGCACGATCCGGCTTGACCGCCAGCGCCGCGACACGCGCAGGCTGGCGTAATGCGGACCGTCCGCCACCACGTCGAGCGCGTCGAGCGCTACGATCTCCTCGCCGCTCGCCTCGTAATCCTCCTCGACGTCCCATGCGTCCCAATTGCGCGGCTTGTCTTGGCCGTAGACCCAAAGCTGATTGCCGCGCCCAGCCAGCGCCTCGCGCCCCGTGTCCTTGTGGACAAGGCTCGCCAGCGTCCCATCGAGCCCAAGTTCGGCGCGCAGATGCGCGTTCTCCAGGACGTGACCGTCCAGCTTGAGGCCCGGAAACGGCGCAAGCGCGCTGCGGCGCACGATCAGCGCGCAGAGCGGCGCGACGGTCTCCCCGGTCGAGACAAAGCCATCGACCAAGGGCAGTTCAATAGCGCGCGCGTGGAGCGACGGGTTGACGATCAGCAGGGCGTCCTCCGCGCCACCCTTGGGCGCAAGGCCCGCCAGGATGACGAGCGCCGTGCTCTGCGCCGCCGCAGCCGTTTCGATCACGCCGTCCAGTTCGCGATGGGCGTCCTGATAGACTTCGTGAATGCTGGACCCCGGCAGAATGTCGTGAAACTCGTTCTTCAGGGTCACGCGCCATGGCGCCTCAAGCGACGCCGGGGCCGGGCCGCCCAGCAGATGCGCGAGGGCCGCCGCGGTCTCCGCGACGATCAGGCCGCGTTCGGCGCGGCGATGCCGAAGCTTGACGCCGCTTTGCGAGGTTAGCGTGGCGCGATGCAGCTCCAAATACATTTCGCCCGACCAGACCGGCATATCGCGCCGCCGCGCCTGAGCGTGGGCGCGGGCGAAGAAGGCGTCGACGCGCGACCAGCCCGCGGCGGGCAGCGCGGGGAAGTCGCGCAACTGGACCTCGCGCGCCAGCATGTCGGGCGTCACGCCGCCCCCACCATCACCGTAGCCGACCGCGAGCAGGGTCTCGTCATGCCGGTCCTTTTGCCGAAAATTGTTCCACGTCGGCGCTGTCCCGTCAGGGCGCACGAAGCCGTTGTAGCCCGCGAGCGGGTTGTCGAAAGTGTGCGCCAGCACGCGCGCGCCGTCGAGGCCTTCCCACCAGAAAAGATCGTGCGGAAATTTATTGGTCTCCGACCAGTTCACTTTGATGGTGAAGAAACTGTCGACCCCCGCCTGCCGCAGAAGCTGCGGCAACGCGGGCGAGAAGCCGAAGCAATCGGGCAGCCAGCAAACGGTCGACGCCGCGCCAAAGGTTCGCTCGAAATACCTCTGTCCGTAGAGTAGCTGTCGCACCAGCGATTCCCCGGTCGGCATGTTGGTGTCGGGTTCGACCCACATCGCGCCGATGGCTTCCCAGCGCCCTTCGGCGACGCGGGCGCGAATAGCGTCGAACAGCGCCGGGTCGTCCCGTTCGATCTCCGCATAATAATGCGCGGTCGACTGGTTGAATATGAAATCGGGGGAACGGGCCAACAGGCCAAGCGCGGTATGGAATGTGCGGCGCAGCTTGCGGCGGGTTTCGTCGTAGGGCCACAGCCACGCGAGGTCGATATGCGCATGACCGGTCAGCGCGATCTTACCGCGCGGCGGGTAGGTGGTTTGCAGTTCCCTCAGCCGCGCTTCGAGCGCGAGGCGGGCGCGCGTAACGCTGGCGCGCTCGTCGTCGTCCAGCGCCGGCGGGTCGGCCACGACCTGCGGCAGGCGCCAAACCAAGGACATATTGGGAAGCTGCGCGATGCGCGCGACATAATCGGGCGTGTGCGAGGGCCAGCGCAAAGCCCGCATCGCCGCCTCGCCTGCGTCGAGCAGATGCGGCACGACTTCATGCGCGCCGAGCGTCGCAGCGGCCTCGACGATCTGCCTGACCAGCCGATGCAGGCTCTCGACCTCGACGTCGATGTAAGCGAGTTCCGCGCGGCCCAACGTTGGAGCGGGAACAGGTTCGCCGAACGGCAGCCGCGCGACGCTCTCGGCTTTCAGGGCAAAGACGCGGGCCTTAAGCGGGAATTCGTTGTGATAGGGGTCGAGCCCAAACGTCTCCTCGCCTGCCTCACAGTCAAGCGTCACAAGGCTCTCGCCGCCCAGATCCAGCCGCAGGCGAATCTCCGCCAGCGGCCAGTCGGCGGGGGCCGACGCACGTGCGGCGAAATGGCGCACGCCGTCGCGGGTTGGCCAGGGGGCGCCGAGCGTGATGGGCGCGCCGTCGCAGGTCCAGCCGTCGATGCTCACGCGGGCGCGCAGCCGCCAAACCTCCAGTTCCTCGATCCGGCTTCGCAGGCGGTGGCGGCGTTGCTCAAGGGTCAGCGGCACGTCAGAAGCCCTTGTTGTGCAGGCGGCGTTCCCAGTCGAGCGCCTGCCTGACGATCTCTTCGAGATTGTCGCGCTTGGGCCGCCAGCCCAGCACGTCGCGCGCCCGCTCGGCGCGGGCGACGATAACGGCGGGGTCGCCCGGCCTTCGCGGACCCAGTTCGACAGGGAAATCGACTCCCGAAACGCGCTTGACGACCTCGATCACCTCCTTGACCGTCGCGCCGTGGCCGTAACCGCAATTGCAGACGACCGAGGCGCCGCCGCCCCGCAGATAGCGCAGCGCGTCCAGATGCGCGTCGGCGAGGTCGGTGACCTGGATGTAATCGCGTTCGCAAGTGCCGTCGCGGGTCGGGTAATCCTGCCCATAGATCGCCATCGACAGGCGCCTGCCCAACGCCGTCTGCGCGCCGATCTTGATGAGATGCGTGGCCTCACGGGAGGTTTGGCCGTGACGCCCCTGCGGATCGGCCCCCGCGACGTTGAAATAACGCAGCGCGACGTAGCGGAAGTCGTGGGCGCGCGAAACGTCCTCAAGCATCCATTCGACCATAAGCTTGGAGCGGCCGTAGGGAGAAATCGGGTGCAGCGGCGTCGTCTCGGTGACGGGCTCGGAAGCGGTGTCGCCATAGACGGCGGCGGTGGAGGAAAAAATGAAATTCTTCACCCCGCCCTTCACGGCGGCTTCGATCAGCGCATGGGCATTGCAGGAATTGTTGAGATAATAGCCCAGCGGATCGGAGATTGATTCGGGCACCACGATTTTTGCCGCAAAATGGGCGATGGCGTCGATTTCGCGCGTTGCTACGAGTTCCGCCACCAACGCCCTGTCGCCGAAATCGCCGACGATCAGTTCGACGCCGGCCGGAACCGCCCAAGCGTAGCCGGTGGAAAGGTTGTCGAGCGCCACGACCTTCTCGCCCGCGTCGAGGAGGCCCAGAACCATATGGCCGCCGATATATCCGGCGCCCCCGGTCACAAGAACAGTCATGTCAGACTCCGCGCCCCCGCTCATCGCCGCTTAACAAATTTGCGGCAATCCCTATTAGCGCATAGCCGTTAGGGAACTTGTTAACGTGCCGACGGCTGCGCCGCAGGAGGAAGGTCAAGCATGCATAAGCCGATCCGCAAAGCCGTCCTGCCCGTCGCCGGCCTGGGCACGCGCTTCCTTCCCGCTACCAAGACGATCCCCAAGGAGATGCTGACGGTGGTGGACCGCCCGATCCTCCAGCATGTAGTGGACGAGGCGAAAGCGGCGGGAATCGAATATTTCGTATTCGTCACCGGGCGCAACAAGGCGGTGATCGAGGATCATTTCGACAACGCCTACGAACTTGAGGACACGCTACGCCAGCGCGGCAAGCTGAAAGAGCTTGAGGCGCTGCTGAAGGACATGCCCGGCGCGGGCAATTGCGCCTTCACCCGCCAGCAGGCGCCGCTGGGGCTGGGCCACGCGGTGTGGTGCGCGCGCGAATTCATCGGCGACGAGCCTTTCGCCGTGCTGCTGCCCGATATGGTGACGATGGGCGGCGCCTCACAGACGCAATGTCTCGCCCAATGCGTCGCGTCATACGAGAAGCGCGGCGGCAACATCATCGCGGTGGAGGAAGTGCCGCCCGAGGAGACGCACCAATATGGCGTAGTCGCCACCGGCAAAGACTACGGCGCCGATTTCGAGATCACCGGCATGGTCGAGAAGCCGCCCAAGGGAACGGCGCCGTCGAACCTCATCATCTCGGGCCGCTACATTCTTCAACCCGAGATTTTCGGCCTTCTAGAGAAGGTCGGCAAGGGCGCGGGCGGGGAAATCCAGTTGACCGACGGCATGATAAAACTCGCCGGGGCGCAGGCGTTCCACGGCGCGCGCTTCGATGGACGCACGTACGATTGCGGCTCGAAGATCGGCTTTTTGGCCGCCAATATGGCGTTCGCGCTGGCTCGGCCCGAACTCGCCGACGCCTTGCGCGCCGAGGCGCGGAAACTCGGGCTTTAAGGCCGCCCGCCCAAATGCGCCGTCGCCGCCGTCCCGGCGGCGACGGCCTCCACCAGACACGTCGGCACGTCCGCCCCGCCCAGCCTCGCGGCGACGAACGCCGCCGCGAAAGCGTCGCCCGCGCCGGTCGTGTCCACCGCCTGCGTGACAGGCGCCGTCGCCTGCCAAAACCCCGTGGCGCTCATCGCCTCCGCCCCGCCCGCGCCGCGCTTCAAAACGATCAGCGGATAGCGCCCGCGCAACCGCTCGCGCTGGCCCGCCGGATCGTCGGCGCCCGTCAGCGCCGCCGCCTCGTCGGAATTGGGAAACAGCAGGCCCGCCCCCTTCGTCCAGTCCATGAAATTGAGCGCGCCCATCTCACGCAGCGGCGCCGCCGAGCCGGGATCGACGCTGACCGGCCGGCCGATGGCGCGCGCAATCAGCCCGCGCGCCGCCGCCCGCGTGACCGGATGCTGGAACGAATAGCCCGTCAAATGCAGCCAGTCGGCTTGAGCAATCAGCGCGTCGGAAATGTCGGCCTCGCGCAGCGTATCGTTCGCCCCCCGGTCGGTGAGGAACGAGCGTTCGCCGGACGGCTCCACCACCGCGACGAGGCGCCCCGTCGCCGCATAAGGATCGCCCGCCAGCCAGGGCGTAACCCCCTCGGCGCGAAATTCCCCCGACAGCCGCTCGACGTCGACGGCGGCGACCCGCCCAACGAAATCGACCTCCACCCCCGCTTGCGCAAGCCGCACGGCGAACGTCGCCGCCGAGCCACCGGGGCGCTCGACGATGCGCGCTGGCGCGTCCGAGCCGCGCGCGAACGGCGCCTCCAGCCGCACGAGAATGTCGGACATTACGTCGCCGACGACCAGAACGCGCGGCATGTCAAAGCTTCGCCAGTTCCACGGCAATCTCGGCCGCCAGCGTCGCGTTGTTGCGCACCAGCGCCATATTGGCCTCAAGCGAACGCCCTTGCGTCAGTTCGACGATGCGGCCCAACAGGAACGGCGTGACCTCCTTCTTCTGGACGCCCCTGGCCTCAGCCTCGCGCACGGCCTCTGCGATTCGGGTCTCGATGGCCTCGGGGTCGAGCGCATAGGCTTCCGGGATGGGATTGGCGATCAGCAGGCCGCCCGGCCCGATCTCGCGTTGCAGACGGATCGTGCGGGCGAGGTCGCGCACTCCGTCGAAGCGATGGTCGAGCCTGAAGCCGCTGCTGCGGGCGTAGAAGGCGGGGAATTCGTCGGTGCGGTAGCCACAGACGGCCACCCCTTGTGTCTCTAAAAATTCCAAGGTCTTGGCGATGTCGAGGATCGATTTCGCGCCTGCGCAGACCACCGCCAGCCGCGTGCGGCCGAGTTCGACGAGATCGGCGGAAATGTCATAGGTCTCCTCCGCCCCGCGATGGACGCCGCCGATGCCCCCGGTCGCGAAAATCTCCAACCCCGCGAGTTCGGCGATATACATGGTGGCAGCGACCGTCGTGCCGCCGGAGCCGCCGCGCGCGACGACCGCGCTGAGGTCGCGCCTCGAGGCCTTGACCACGCCGCCGGAGAGCCGCGCCAACCCTTCTAGTTCTTCTCGCGCCAGCCCGACCCGAAAATGGCCTTCGAGGACGGCGATGGTGGCGGGCACGGCGCCGGCGGCGCGCACCGCGTCCTCCAGCATCAGCGCCGTCTCCAGGTTTTTTGGATAAGGCATGCCGTGGGTGATGATCGTCGATTCCAGCGCGACGACGGGGCGCCCGGCGGCGATAGCTTCTGCTACCGCGAGAGAGGGGAGAAGCAGGGACAGGGCGGCCATCAAACTCTCCGGGCGCGAACGACCGGATTCATAAGAGGCCGCGTTCACCTTCGCAAACGGGCGGACGGGACACGTCGCGCCGCAATTGTATATGACAATTTAGGAAAACTGTCCGGACGGGCGTAACCATGGACGAACCGACAAAGCCGTCGAACCTGCGCAACGCCGTGCGGCGTGCGCGCGCGGAGAGCGCGGAGCTCAGCGAGGCGCAGACCGATCTGCGTCAGGGCGAGGTCGCGCGGCTGGAACTGCTTGAGGATGCGATCCGCCCCATTGTCGACCAGGCGCCCGACGACGTCGAGCTTTTCGACCTCGGCGTGACCCACGGCGACCGTCCGCGCCTGTTCATCGACATGATCGCCTTCGTCGATCTCGGCCACGACCGGCGCACGTTTCGCTTCTTTCAGGATACGCGCCACGGGCGGGTGCTGATCGCCGAGAACGAGAGCGCCGACAGAATCGTCGCCGCGGTCACCAATTATGTCGCGCGGCGGCTTGTGGAGCGCGAGCAGGCGCTCGCCGCCGACTGGCGCCACCGCAGCCCCGCCTCGGAAGCGATCCGCACGCGCACCCGCGCTCACAATCTCGCGCGCGAGGCGAACGGCCCCATGCCTGTCGCCAAGCCGCCGCCGCCGCGCCGCAGCCGGAGCGTGGGCGGCCTATTGGGAGACGCGTTCGGCTTTCTTCTGATGACGCTCGGCTCGATCACGCTCTGCGTCGGCCTGTTCCTGATCTTTCAGGCCGGATGGGAGGCGTGGGGACGGGCGTTTTGGGAGCTTCATGTCGGGCGAGCGCCGTTTTAGCCGAGCTTCACCGTCTGTCCGGTCTTCCATGACAGATAGGCTGCGTCGGCAAGGACCAGCGCCTGTAAACCGTCCAGCCCCGAGGGATTTGGGGCCCTATCGCCGCTCACCGCGTCGATGAACGCGTCGAGTTCACGTCGGTAAGCCGCTTCGTAGCGGTCCAGGAAAAAGTCGAGCGCCTTGTCCGACGTGAAGCCGTGCGCTCCGCCATGCTCCACTGTCGTCTCGCGCACATTGGAGGCCGCCAGCATGCCAAGCGCACCATGCGCCTCGATGCGCTGGTCGTAACCATAGGTCGTGCGGCGGGAATTGGAGATTTCCGCAACCTTGCCCGATTGGGTTTGCAGAATGACGACCGCCGTATCGACGTCGCCCGCTATGCCGATGGCCGGATCGATCAAGGCCGAGCCAAAGGCGGAGACCGTGACCGGCTCCTCGCCCAGCAGGAAACGAGCCATGTCGAAATCGTGAATCATCATATCGCGGAACATGCCGCCGGAACGCGCGATGTAGGAGACGGGCGGGGGTGAGGAATCGCGCGAGGTGATCTGCACGATTTCGACCACGCCAATCTCCCCGTCCGCGACGCGTTTGCGCAGGCTGGCGAAATTTGGGTCGAAGCGGCGGTTGAAGCCGATCATAAGCCTCGCGCCGGTCGCCTGCACGACCTCAAGGCACACCCGCACGCGCTCGGCGGAAAGATCGACCGGCTTTTCGCAAAAGATCGCCTTGCCGGCCTTGGCCGCGCGCTCGATCAGGTCGGCATGGGTGTCGGTGGGCGAACAGATCGCGACCGCCTCGACACTGGCGTCGGCGAGAATGTCTTCGACAGTCCCGACCCTCGCGCCCACAGCGGCAGCCAGAGCCTGCGCCGCGACCGCGTCCGCGTCGGTGACATAGGCGACGGCGCTATCCCCGCGCCGGGCGATATTGGCGCCGTGAATTTTTCCGATACGTCCCGCCCCGATCACGCCGAATCGCATGTTGGCCTCCCTTTCCAAAAACAGAATAGTCGTTCCATATTGACTTGAGAATAGAATTTTTGTTTCATTTGTAGTCGCGTTGGAACGGGTTTATCGCCGTCGTGCGAATGCGGAGGATACGCGGATGATGCGTCTGACGGCTGCGCAGGCGATGGTGCGGTTCCTCGCCGCCCAACGGGTGGAAGACGGGCGGCGGCTGTTCGAGGGCGTGTTCGCGATTTTCGGCCACGGCAATGTCGCGGGGCTGGGCGAGGCGCTCTACGCGGCGGGAGACGACCTGCCGACCTATCGCGCGCACAACGAGCAGGCGATGGCCCATGCGGCGATCGCTTTCGCCAAGGCGTCGCGACGTAGGCGCATGATGGCCTGCACGTCCTCCATAGGGCCGGGCGCTACCAATATGGTCACCGCCGCCGCGCTGGCGCATGTCAACCGTCTGCCGGTCCTGCTGATCCCCGGCGACGTTTTCGCCAATCGCCGTCCTGATCCAGTTTTGCAGCAGGTCGAGGATTTCGGCGACGGGACGGTGAGCGCCAACGACTGCTTCCGGCCCGTCTCGCGCTATTTCGACCGCATCACGAGGCCGGAGCAGATCATGCCCGCGCTCGCGCGCGCCATGACCGTGCTGACAGACCCCGCCGAGTGCGGACCTGTGACGCTGGCCTTCTGCCAGGACGTGCAAGCCGAGGCCTACGATTATCCCGAAAGCTTCTTTGCCCCGCGCGTGCATCGCCTCCGACGCGCCCCGCCGGACGCACAGGAGGTTGACGAAGCCGCAGCGCTGCTGATGGCCGCGCAGCGCCCGCTTGTCGTCTGCGGCGGCGGCGTGTTGTATTCGGACGCGGAGAAGGACCTGCTCGTGTTTTGCGAGAACCGCGGAATTCCCATCGCCGAGACGCAGGCGGGCAAGTCGGCGATGCCGGAGGAGCATCCGCTAAACCTGGGAGCCGTCGGCGTCACCGGGACCGGCGCGGCCAACGCGGTGGCGGAAATGGCCGACGTGATCGTGGGCGTCGGCACGCGGTTTCAGGATTTCACGACGGGTTCGTGGGCGCTGTTCCAGAACCCCGAGCGGCGTTTCATTTCGATCAACGTGCAGCCGTTCGACGCCGCCAAGCACTGCGCGGTCCGTGTGATCGGCGACGCGCGCGCCTCGCTCGCGGCGCTCGACGCCAAGCTGGGAGGATGGAAGTCCCCCGCCGCCACGGCCCAAGCCGCGGCTCGCGCTAAAGTCGAGTGGACGGCCATTGCCGCGCGCTACACTGCGCCGACCAACGCCGTTCTGCCCAGCGACGCCGAAGTGCTGGGCGCGCTTATGCGCGCGGGCGACAGGTCCGACATCGTAGTTTGCGCGGCGGGCGGGTTGCCCGGTGAGTTGCACAAGTTGTGGCGTCCCGGCGCGCCGCTCGGCTATCACGTCGAATACGGTTTTTCGTGCATGGGATACGAGATCGCGGCCGGCCTCGGCGTCAAGATGGCGCAACCGGACCGCGAGGTGATCGTGGTCGTCGGCGACGGCTCTTACCTCATGATGAATTCCGAGATCGCGACCGCCGTAATGCTGGGCCTGAAGATGATTCTCGTCATCAACGACAACGGGGGTTTTGGCTGCATCAACCGATTGCAGAAAGCGACAGGCGGCGCCCCCTTTAACAATCTCTTGCGCGATAGCCGTCACGAGCGCCTGCCCGAGGTCGATTTCGTCGCCCATGCCGCTTCCTTGGGCGCAAACGCGGTCAAGGTCGCCTCCATCGCAGAACTGGAAAGCGCCTTCAAGGCGGCCAAGGCGGCGAGCGGCGTGCAGGCCATCGTCATCGACACGGACCCCGTTCAATCCACTGACGCGGGCGGGGCATGGTGGGACGTGGCGGTTCCGCAGGCGTCGCAGCGCAGTGAGGTGGACGCCGCGCACAAGGCTTACGACGAGGCGCTGCATCGTCAGCGAATGGGAGATTGAGATGATCCGCATCGGCGCCAACCCCATCGGCTGGAGCAACGACGACCTTCAGGAAATCGGCGCAGAGACTTCGCTTGAAACCTGTCTGGCGGAGGCGCGCAAGGCGGGCTTCACCGGCCTGGAGAAGGGCCACAAGATGCCGAACGACGGCGCGGCGCTCAAGGCCAAACTCGCTGAGTTCGGCCATGTGTTCGTCGGCGGGTGGTGTTCCACCGAACTTCTCCGTCGCTCCGTCGCGGAGGAGTGGGAGGCGGCCAAGGCGCACGTGGCGATGACCAAGGGCGCCGGCGCCAACGTCATCATCCTCGCGGAAACCTCGAACGCGATTCACGGCGACCGCTTGGCGCCGCTTTCGCAGCGTCCCCGCCTAAGCAAGGCAGAATGGATCGTCTTCGGCGCCAAACTGACGGAATTCGCGGCGCGGCTCACCGATCAGGGCCTCAAACCCTGCTACCATCACCACATGGGAACCGTGGTTCAGTCGGAGGCCGACATCGACCGGCTGATGGCCCACACCAAGGCCCCTCTGCATCTGCTGCTCGACACCGGCCACGCCCGCTGGGGCGGATCGGACCCCGCAGCGCTGGCGCGCGCCTACCTCCCACGCATCGGCCACGTCCATTGCAAAGACGTACGCGAAAAGCAGTTGCGCCAGAGCAACGCCGCCGACTGGAGTTTTCTCGACTCCATTCTTGGCATGGGCGCCGATTTCGGCGTCTACACGGTTCCCGGCGATGGCTGCGTAGACTATGGCTCGGTTTTCCGGGCGCTCAAGAACTATTCGGGTTGGGTGGTCGTGGAGGCCGAGCAGGACCCCAAAAAGGCCAATCCGCTCGAATACGCCAAGCGCGGCGTCGCCTATCTCAAGGTCAAGCTCGCCGAGAGCGGCTTGACCTGAACGGCGCGCGCGCGCATTTCGGGGCTCCTGTTGTGGAGTGCGCTCGTGTCGCTGATGTCCAAGCCGAGTCTGGCTCTGCTCGTCGCGGCGACGCTTTTTGTCCTCGTCGGCTGCGGCCGGCGCGGCGATCTGGAGGCGCCCGACGCCATACAGGCGCCGGCGAAGGACGATTTAGGCGCGCACAAGTCCAACCCAAAGATCACGCCACCGAAAAAAGACTTCGTGCTGGACCCGCTGTTGCGTTAAGCGGCGGGCTATGCAGCACTTCGAATATCGCGACGGCCGCCTTCACGCCGAGGATGTCGATCTCGCCGAGATCGCGCGAGCCGTAGGTACACCGTTCTATTGTTATTCTACTGCGACGCTAACCCGCCATTTCAGCGTTTTCGCCGACGCCTTCAAGGATCAGAAGGCGCTGATCTGCTACGCGATGAAGGCCAATTCCAATCAGGCGGTGCTGAAGACCCTCGTGCGTCTTGGCGCTGGCATGGACGTGGTGTCGGAGGGCGAATTGCGCCGCGCGCTCGCCGCCGGAACGCCGCCCCACAAGATCATTTTTTCCGGCGTCGGCAAGACGAAGGCCGAAATGGCGCTGGGGTTGGAGGCGGGCATCCGCTGCTTCAACGTCGAATCCGAGCCGGAACTGGAAGCGCTCTCCGAAGTCGCCGTTTCCCGAAACGCTCGCGCCCGCATCGCCTTGCGCGTCAACCCGGACGTAGACGCACGTACCCACGCCAAAATCTCCACCGGTAAGTCCGAGAACAAATTCGGCGTGCCGATTTCGCGCGCCCGCGCGGTTTACGCGCGCGCAGCGAACTTGCCCGGCGTCGAGGTCGACGGCGTGGACATGCACATCGGCTCGCAGATCACCGACCTTCAGCCCTTCGACGACGCCTTCGCTTTGCTCGCCGACTTCGTAACGGCGCTGCGTCAGGACGGCCACGACATCCGCCATGTCGACGTCGGCGGCGGGCTGGGCGTGCCCTACAAATTCGACAACGAGCCGCCACCGCATCCGCAAGCCTACGCAGCCGTCGTCGCACGCCGCACCGCTGTTCTCGATTGCGAGGTTTTCCTGGAACCGGGGCGTCTGATTGTCGGCAACGCCGGGGTGCTGGCGACATCAGTAATCTATGTGAAAGAGGGCGAGGGCCGCCACTTCGTCATCGTCGACGCCGCGATGAACGACCTCATCCGCCCCACGCTTTACGACGCCCACCACGAAATTCGCCCCTATCGCGAGGCCAGCCCCGACGCCTACCGGATCGTCGCCGACGTCGTTGGCCCGGTGTGCGAGACCGGAGACTATCTGGCGTTAGGACGCGACATGCCAAAACCCCGCTCGGGCGATCTCCTCGCCGTGCTGACGGCGGGCGCCTATGGCGCGGTGCAGGCGGGCACCTACAACACGCGCCCCCTCGTGCCGGAAGCGCTGGTCGACGGCGATCGTTTCGCGGTCATTCGGCCGCGCCCGACCTATGACGAATTGATCGGCCTCGACAAACTTCCGCCGTGGTTGGCGTGAGGTTTGCTGTCCGGTCGTAGAAGGCCGAGAGACTTGATTTGAGACCTAATTTGCCCGAAGACGCACTCGATCCCACTACCCGCCTGGTGCGCCTCAAGCGCCGGGCGGCGCTGACGCTTCTCTGGGAGGCCCTGTGGCCTCCGCTGGCCTTCGCCGGGGCGGTGGCGCTGCTTTTCGCGGCGGCGGCGTGGTTCGGCCTTTGGTTTGCGGCCCCCCCTTTTGTGCGTCTGGCGGCTCTGGCCTTGTTCGCGCTGGCCTTTGGGGCGGCTCTATTCCCGCTATGGCGGCTGCGCTGGCCGAGCCGCGCGCTCACGATAGGGCGTCTCGACCGCGACGCCGACACCCGCCACGCTCCCGCGACCGCCTTCGAGGATAACCTCGCCAACGCGAGCGACGACCCTGCAACGCAGGCTTTATGGACGCTGCACCGCGAGCGCGCCGCGCGCGAGGTCGCGTCGTTACAGATCAAGCCGCCCGCCCCCCGTGTGGCTGTACGCGACCCCTACGCGTTGCGCTTCGTCGCGGTGCTACTCGCGGCGGTGGGATTTTTCGCGGCGGGGCCGGAACGGTTCGCGCGGCTCGCCGCCGCCTTTCATGGCATCCCTACGCTGATCCCTGTTGCGATCCCCACCCGCGTCGACGCGTGGATCGACCCGCCCGACTACACGGGCAAGCCGCCGATCTTCCTCAAGATCGGCGAACCGAGCCGAAACGTAACGGCGCCGGAAGATTCGATCCTTGTCGTGCGCGCCGACCCCGACGTGGTCACCGTCGCCGCCTCAGGAGGCCTCGCGGCGGCGATATCCCCCTCTCCGCAGGAGCGTCGCTTCACGCTGCACGGCGACGGACGGGCCGAAATCGCGGCGGGGGGCGCCCGTCTGGCCGAATTGATCCTCAAGGCTGAACCGCGCACGGCGCCGAGAATTCGATTGCTCGATCCCCCGCAGGGCAATGTGTCGGGGTCACTGACTCTCCATTACGCCATCGAAGACGCCTATGGCGTCGCCGAAGCCGGAGGCGAAGCGGCGTTGATCGGACCGAGCGTCGTACATCGGCTTTATGGCGCCCCGCCGCTGGCTTTGGCGACCCCCGCAGAGCCGCACGGCGTCGGTGAGGGGAAGGCGACGCTCGATCTGTCCGAACACCCCTGGGCGGGCGCCAAAACGATTCTGACGCTCAACGCCCGTTCCACCTCGGGGCTCATCGCGAAATCGCCTGTGGTCGAAGTCACGCTGCCGCAACGCCGGTTCGTGAACCCGCTGGCCAAAGCGCTCGTCGAACTTCGCCGCGAACTCGCGCTCGATCCCGACCGTAACGCTCCGCGCGTCGGCGCGGCGCTGGCGGCTTTGCGGCTGGGGCCGGAAGTGTTCGAGATCAGCCCACGCGTATTTCTCAATCTCGCCGGCCTCGTTAGTCAACTTGCTGAGGCGCAGGGCGACGACGACCTCAAGCTCGTCGTGACGGAATTGTGGGCGCTGGCCCTGTCTTTGGAGAATGGCGACGCTAGCCAGGCATTGAAAGACGTTCGCAGCGCCGAGGACAAGCTGCGGGAGGCGCTGAAGAACAACGCTAGCCCGGAGGAACTCAAGAAGCTGACGCAGGACCTGCGTGACGCCGCTAAGCGCTTCATGTCGGAAATGGCGAAGAAGGCCGATAAGGAAGCGCAGGGCGAAACCGACCCGACGGAGTCCAAGGATCTCGACGCGATGCTTGACCGCTTGGAGCGCGACGCGGGGAAGGGCGCGAAGGACGACGCTCAGGCCGCCCTCGACGAATTGCAGGACACGATGGAGAACATGCGCAGCGCAGAGAACCAGAGGGCCGACCCCGCGCAGAAACAGACCAAGCAATCCATGAAGGATTTGCAGAAACTGCTGAAAGACCAGCAGACGCTGCGCAACGATACGTTTCGCGACGACCAGCGCGATCGCTCCGAGGACGCGCCCGCCAAGGACGGGCAGGACCCGGCGAAAGACCTCGCCGACCGCCAGCGCGCCCTTCAAGACAAGCTGAAGGATGTCGAGAAGCAATTGCGCGGCGCGGGCGTCGATACGCCCAAGAACCTCGACGACGCCCAGGGCGACATGGGGCAGGCGGAGCATGACCTTAAGGGCGAAGGCGCACAGGGCAAGGCCCGCCGCCGTTATGGCCACACCGACAAAGGCGAGGCCGTCGAGGAACAGGGCAAGGCGATCGAGGCTCTGCGCCAGGGCGGACAGGCGCTCGCCCAGCAAATGCGCGGGAAGGGCCAAGGGCGCCAAGGCTATACCGGTAAGCCGGGCGGGCGTCAGCGCGGCCAGAACGACGACCCGCTTGGGCGCAGCCAAAACGGCCAGAAGGGTGCGGCGGAGGGCGAATTGTCCGGCGGGGCTGACAGGGCTGAGCGCGCACGTCGCGTGCTGGAGGAATTGCGTCGCCGTCTGTCGGACCCCAACCGCCCAGCTGAGGAGCGCGACTATTTGGAGCGTCTGATCGGTCAGCCCTAAAACGGTTTCACAATCACCAGAATGATAATTCCTATCATCAGCACGGTCGGGATTTCGTTGAGAACCCGGTAGAACGTCGCTGACGACCTGTTGCGATCTTCGGCGAACGCCCGAACGCGGGCGCCGAGTAGCCCATGCACGCCCGACATAATCAAAACCAGCGTCAGCTTCGTGTGCAGCCAGCCGTCGCGCAGAAAGCCTTCGGCATAGGCGAGGTAAAGCCCGGTGACCCAAGTGGCGATCATCGCGGGGTTCATGATCGCCTTCAGGAGCCGTCTCTCCATGATCTTGAATGTCTCTGAGATCTCTTTCGCTGCGCTGGCGTGATAGACGAACAGCCTTGGAAGATAGAGCATGCCCGCCATCCACGCGATGACGGACATCACGTGCAGAGCCTTGATCCAGAGCATCCAGCCTGCCATCGAAACATCCCATCCGCAAGGCCCCACATGAGGGGTTTTCAACCTTCTATATAATAGAGAATCTAAGACTCTCTTCTGTTATTGGCGGGGGCATAAGACTCATGTTTTTTCGATCCCCATTTCGAGCGCGCCGCCGTCAATGTTGACGTGACGGGCGGCAAGTTGGGGACAAATTTAGGGATTGTTAAGGATCGTAAACACTTCGTTAATGCGCGTCCTGTGGACGGGCGCTCTGTCCGACGAACTTTTCCCCGTTATTCACGGCGACGCTGGCGTCGGTTTTCACGAAGCCTTAAGCTGTGGATGGATTCAGGTCCCCAGGCGGCCTCCCGGCACGGTCGATGACTTGTCCACAGCCGTCCCCCGGCCAAAAAAAGATTGGGGGACGGCGTGAATTTTTGGCTTGCAGATCGGGGCGCGTATGGGCCGAAGTTATTTTCACTTGCACCTGGTTTCCGATTCGACCGGCGAGACGCTGATCGCCGCATCGCGCGCGGCGGCCGCGCAGTATCAGGGCGTCGCCTCCATCGAGCATGTCTATCCGCTCGTGCGCGCCAGCGGGCAGCTTGAGCGCGTCATCGCCGAGATTGAGGATGCGCCGGGCATTGTCTTGTTTACGCTGGTCGATCCTGAACTCTCGCGTCGGCTGGAGGCGTCCTGCGAGGCGTCTGGGTCGCCCTGCCTGTCGGTGCTGGGCCCCATCCTCACGCTGTTCCAGTCCTACCTGGGACAGAACGCCTCGTCGCGCGCGGGCGCCCAGCACATGCTGAATGCGGATTATTTCAAGCGCATCGACGCATTGAACTATACGATGCTCAACGACGATGGCCAGATGCCCGAAAACCTCGAACAGGCGGACATCGTTCTGGTTGGCGTCAGTCGCACATCCAAAACGCCGACCAGCATCTATCTGGCAAATCGCGGCTATAAGACCGCCAACGTGCCGTTCGTGCCGCAGGTGCCGCTGCCGCGCGGGCTGATCGAGCTTCGCAAGCCGCTTATCGTCGGCCTCATCGCCTCGCCCGAGCGCATCGTGCAAATCCGCGAGAACCGGCTGCTCAGCCTCAACGCCGATCCGCAGAGCGAATATGTCGATCGCGCATCGGTCGCTGAGGAGATCGGCGCCTCGCGCCGCTTTTTTGCTGAACGCGGCTGGCCGATGATCGATGTGACGCGGCGCTCGATCGAGGAGACTGCCGCCGCGATCCTCGATTTCCACCGCGCCCACCGGCTCAAATTCATCGCGCAGGCATGAGCTTCTGGATCGCCGACCATCCCCTTGTTCTGGCGTCGGGCAGCGCGACGCGCCATCGGCTTCTTGCGGCGGCGGGGTTGGTCTTCGAGCGGGCGACGCCCGACGTGGATGAGCGCGCCCTCGAAGACGAAACGCCGGACCGCTCGCCGACGGGCGTCGCTACCGCGCTCGCCCGGGCGAAAGCGCTCGATGTAAGCGCCCGCAAGCCACGCGCGCTGGTGATCGGCGCCGATCAGGTGCTGTCGCTCGACGGGCGCCTGTTCCACAAATCGCACGACCGCGCGGGGGCGCTGGCGACGCTCGTCCATCTCGCCGGACGCACACATCGCCTGACCTGCGCTTTTGCGCTCGCCTGCAGCGGCGAGATCGTCGCCGAGGGCACGGACGCCGCCGACATGACGATGCGCGCGCTCGAAAAGGTCGCGCTCGGGCTTTATCTCGATGCGGCGGGCGAGGTGGCGCTGGGCAGTGTCGGCGCCTATCAATGGGAGGGTCTGGGCGCGCATCTGTTCGAGCGCGTCGAGGGCGACCATTCGACCATTCTGGGCCTGCCGATGCTCAAGCTGCTCGCCGCCTTGCGCCGGCTCGGGGCGCTGTCGTTCTGATGCGCGTCGTTGGCCTTACCGGTTCCATCGCGATGGGCAAATCGACGGTCGCGGCGATGTTTCGCGATCTCGGCGCGCCGGTCTTCGACGCCGACGCCGCCGTGCATGAAATCTATCGCGGCCCCCTGGCGGCTGAGGTCGAGGCCGCCTTTCCCGGCGTCTGCGTCGAGGGAGTAGTGGACCGTCAGCGGCTCGGCGCGCGCGTGTTGGGCGACGGCGCCGCGATGAAGCGGCTGGAGGCCCTCGTGCATCCCGCCGTCGGTCAAGCGCGCGCGGCGTTTTTGGAGGAGGCGCGCGCGGCGGGCGCCCCTGCCGCGCTGCTCGACGTGCCGCTGCTATTCGAGACCGGCGGCGACGCCCGGGTGGATCGCGTCGTAGTCGTCAGCGCGGGGGCGCAGGCCCAGCGCGCCCGCGCGCTCGCCCGCCCTGGAATGGACGCTGCCCGCTTCGAGGCGTTGCTCGCCCGCCAGACGCCGGATGGCGAAAAGCGTGCACGCGCGCATTTTGTCATCGACACCGGCCAGCCTCTTGAGGCAACCCGTCGCCAGGTCGAGGCGGTTTGGCGCGCGCTCGGCGAACAGGAACTTTGATGCGCGAAATCGTGCTCGACACCGAGACCACCGGCCTCGACCCCGCCAAGGGGGATCGGATCGTCGAGATCGGCGCAGTGGAGATCGTCGACCGGATTGCGACCGGTCGCACTTATCATGTGCTGATCGACCCCGAGCGGGACATGCCGGAGGAGGCGTTTCGCGTCCATGGCCATTCGGCGGAGTCGTTGCGCGGCAAGCCGGTGTTCGCCTCGGTGGCGTTGGATTTTCTTAGCTTTGTCGGCGACGATCCGCTCGTCATCCACAACGCCGAATTCGACACCCGCTTTCTCAATGCGGAACTGGCGAGGCTCGGCGGCGCGGCGCTGGCGGCGGAACGGATCGTCGACACTCTCGCGATTGCGCGCCGCAAGCACCCCGGCGCCCCCGCAAGCCTCGACGCCTTGTGCGATCGCTACCGGATCGACCGCTCTCGACGCGTCAAGCACGGGGCGCTGCTGGACGCCGAGATCCTTGTCGAGGTCTATTGCGAATTGATGGGCGGGCGCCAGCGCAGTCTGGGGCTGGCCTCCGAGATCGCGGTCGCCGTTGAGGCCGCCCGCCGCGCCGCGCCCCGGGCCCGTCCCGCGCCGCTCGGCGAGCGGATCGACGCCGAGGCCGCGCAAGCGCATCGCGCGCATCTGGAGACCTTCGGCGCCCCGGCGATTTGGCTCAAATACCTGACCGGTGTCTGAGAAATTAAGCCTGGTTGGCGGGCGCCTGAGCGGAGGCCTGGGCCTGCGCGATGCGCTGGACGTAGAGGCCGTGGAAGTCGATGGGATCGACATAGAGCGGCGGGAAGCCGCCGCTGCGCACCGCCTCCGCCACCAGCTGCCGCGCGAACGG
>JAYVYJ010000030.1:0-5458 GCA_043784465.1 Hyphomicrobiales bacterium | reverse complement strand
GCCGTTCGAGCCGAAGGTCTTGGAGAACGATCCCATCACCAGATCGACCTTGCCCAGCATGTTCTGCGCGCCGATGTGGCCGCGCCCGCCCGGGCCCAGCGCGCCCAGATCGTGGGCGACGTCGACCATCAACGTCGCGCCGAATTCGTGGGCCAGCGCCTGAAACGCCTCGATGTCGGGCACGTCGGAGTCCATCGAGAACAGCCCCTCGGTCACCACCATGATCGCGTTCTCGGTGTCGCGCGCCCGGATCTTCTGGAGCCAGTGGCGGCAATGGGCGAGGTCGAGATGGCGGTGCATGTACAGGTTGCGCGTGGCGGCGTTGGCGCCTTCCTGCAAGCAGGTATGGGCGAGCGCGTCCATCACGATGTGGTCGCTGGAGCGGATCAGGCCCCGCAACGCGCCGTAACCCGCGCCCCAGCCTGTGGGATAAAGCGTGACGTGTTCGGCGTTGAGGAACTCGCCGATCCGGCGCTCCAGCAGCAACGAATTCGCGCTATTGCCGACCAGCGCCGAGGAGCCGGCGCTGTGCACGCCATAGGTCTCGATGGCCTCGATCGCCGCCGCCCGAATTGCGGGATGCGAGGCGAGGCTCAGATAATCCTGGCTCGCGAAATTGACGCCCTGCATCGCGTGGCCAGAATCGTCTTCCGCGCTCACCGTAGCGCCCGGCCCCGTGACGGCGGCGCGCGAGAACGGCCAGACGCCGTGGCGGCGGCGTTCATCCTGCCATGCGAAGAAATTGCCGACACGCGCCAGCGCGTCGGGGCCCTGCGGCACCCGGAAATCGCGCATGCTGCCCGACAGCGCCGTCTCGGAGACCGGAGTCGATTTCAAACGTGTCATTGCGCACCGTGTTTGTTACTTTGGCTTCGACACGTCCTGCGACGCCTCTCTTGCCTGTTGAGCGAGGCTACCCTCGCTGACGGCAGTTAATGGCGAGGCAATCGGGGGCCAATAAAGCGGGCGTCTACGTTTGATTCAAATTTGATAGTTACATAAGTCCTGATGCGCCAAAGGCTGTTTATTCCGAATACGATTCGATAACTTTAACAGACCTCGCAAACGCAGGGGCCGCTACCCTCCCCATCCTGGTTCAGCGAGCCCACGGCCTCGCCGCGCCGAACCCTTCAACCTTTGTAAAAGGCCGCCGTCAGGGCGGGCGACGCCTTGGCGCTCATCTCCTCAACCAGCGCCGTGCGGACGCCGACGAAATCGGACAAGCTGGCTTTCAGCGCGCGCGAAGCCGCGTTGAGTTGGGTCGCGAGGGCGGCGAGGTCCGCGTCGAGCCGGGCGTGGTCGCCGCTCATCAGGCGCGCCCCCAGATCAATAAGCCCCGCCTCGATCTGCGAGAAACGGGCTTCGAGCGCGTCGGCCATCGACAGAGCGAGGTTGGCGACGGCGCTGGATGCGACGGATGCGGGGTCGGCGCCGCCCGTTTTAGGCTGCGCCTGAAGCTGGCGCCCCACAGCCTCCAATGTCGGGGCGAGGCCCGCGCCCAGCGCGTCGAGCGCCGAACGCCCATCGTCGCTTGCCGAGGTTTGCGCCAAAATCGCGCGCAAATCGCGGGTGAGGCCGGGAAGTTCGGCGAGCGGATCGAGACGGCGGACGATCGCTTCGAACCCGAGGCCGGAGAACGCGCGCGTGGCCTCGCGCGTAGTGTCGCGCATCTGGCTCAGGGTGGCGACGGCGGCGTGAGTCAGGGTCTCCACCCCGCCTTCGAGGGCGATCACGCGCTCGGCGGTGACGCGGGCGAGCGCGTCGATGTCGCGTGTGAGATCGGCGCCGAGCGTGGCGAAGTCGCCGCCGCGCCGGTCTTCAAAAGCGCGGGCGGCGAATTCAACGCGCTCGCCGATCTTGGCGAGCGCCTGTGCGACGGCGGCGAGTTCGGCGCGTTCGGCGCCAGCGATTGCGCCCAAGCTCGCGGTGAGCGCCTCCACGCGTTCGCCCAAGAGGGTCACGGTCGCGACCGCCTGCACAAAGTCCTGACGCATCGCCGCAAACGCCGAGCGATCGCCCGCGAGCGCCGCCTTGAGCGCATCGACCTGAACGAAAAGTTCGGCATGCGTCTTTCCGGTTTCTTGCGTGGCGGCCTGAAGGGCAAGCGCGGGGAAGGCGACGTCGCCCTGGCGCCCGGATTCCACCCGTTCCTCGATCCGGCGGGCCAGCGACTGCGCGGCGGCTTCAAACCGGCTCGCGGTGGTTTCCGACAAGGCGGCGAGATCGGCGCGCAGCGCGTCAAACCTCTCCGGGGTAGGCGCATGCGTCAGCGCCGGCGCGAGGCGGGTTTGGACGTCGGCGAGACCCTGGATCGCCGCGCCGAGTTCGAGCGCGCGCTGGCGCTCGCGCGTCTCCATCGCGCGCATAATCCTGTCGCCCTGCGCGGCGGCGGCGGCCTGGACGCCAGGCGCCAGATCCACGATGGCGGCGCGAAGATTTCGCTCCGCCCCCGCAAAGGCGTCGCGCAACGCGGCGACGGGGTGCGCTTCGACGTTGGCGAAGCTGGCGAGCGCGCCGGCGCTGCGGTCGAATTCGCCAAGCTGCGTGCGCCATTGCGCCTGCATGGCGGCGAGATCGCCGACCAGATCGGGCAATCGTTCGAAGCCGAGCGCCGCCATGCGTGCGACGGCCTCTTCCAGCCTGTGGCCGAAGCGAGCTTCGGAGGCGACGAAATCGCCACGCAGCCGCGCCAGACTTTCCGCGCCGTCGTCGAGCCGCATGCGCGCGGCGTCGAACGCGCGCGCGGCCTCCGTCAGCGCTTCGCGGGCCGGAACGAGAGAGCCGGCGCCGACGCGCGCGCAAAGCGCGTCGGGCAGATATTCGGCGAGGGCGGAGACCTCGATGCGCAACGCTTTCGCCGCCTCGGCGACGAGGGCGAGACGCGGGTCGCCCGCCTCCAGCGTGGCGGCGGCCTGGGTTAGCCGCCCCTGCGCCGCCGCGAAGCTCTCCGTAGCCTGTGCGAGCGCGTCGCGGGTGGGAGCCAGCGTGACGGCGTCTAGCCGGGCCGCAAGACGCTCCGCCTGCGCGTCGGCGGTTTGGGCGAAGGCGCGCGGCAAACTTTCCGCGAGGCCGCCGAGTTGGGCGCACGCGCCCTGCGTCGCTTCCACCATGCGCGCCAGCGCAGGCTCGCCCGCCTCTAACCGCGCGCGGACGGCGGCGATATCGCCGGAGGCGGCGGCGAAATCCCTCGCCGCCCCGGCGAGCGCCTGGCGCGCCGGGTCAATCGTCTGTTCCGCGAAAGCGTCGAGCCGCTCCCGCTGGCGATGCGCCGCCGCCTCGGTGCGCGCGGCGACGTCCGCAAGCGCGCGCTCCACGGTTTCGGCCAAACGCCGGGCGGTCTCGCCCCGCAGGTCTTGCTGCGCGTGGGCGAGTTCGAGGCGACATGCGACCGAGCCGAGATTGTCGCTCGCCAGCGCGAAAGCGTCGGACGTTCGCGTCTCGGCCTCGCGAACGGCGTTCTCGACCCACTGCGCGTGATCGCGCCCCTGCACGTCGAGGCGGTCCTCAAGACGAGCGCCGAGCGCGTCGAGACGCCAGGCGTCGGACTCGTCGAGCGCGCCGATGCGCTCGGCGATGGCGTCGACGCCGCGCGCGACGATTCCGGCGAAAGCGGCCGCCGCGCCCTCGCCGGCTTCGAGGCGCGCAGTTGCGTCAGTCAGGCTGCGCGCGGCTTGGGTCAGCTGGCGCGCTTCGTCGTCGCGGCCGGAAGCGAAGCGCGCGCCGACGTCAGCGATCTGGCGCGACAGGTCCGCTGCGGTGGCGGCCAATGCGGCGCGCAGATCGTTTCGGTCGAGGCCCGCAGGAACCCGCAACGTCTCGACCTGCGCCGCGAGGGCCGCCGCCGTCTCCCGGGCGTCCGCCCTGAGCCCCGCGAAATCGGCGTCCTGAAAGCAGGCGGCAAGCGTTTCGCAGACGCCGCGCAACGCCGCCTCGACCGGCTCGCGGCCGGAGAATTCGTCGGCCAGACGCGTCACGACGGCGCCGAGGCCGCGCAGGTCCTGGCCGAGACCCTCGGCGAGCGCAGGCCTGGCCGCCGCCAGCGCGTTTTCTGCCTCAAGCCGCGAAAGCGCAGCGGCGATGGCGTCGAGCCGGTCGTCGGCGCCGGGCGCTTGGGCGGAGGCGCGGTCCGCCCCGATCGCCTGGGCGACCCTTGCGACCTCCGCCACGACGCCATCGGCGCCCTTCGCCAGCCGGGTCTCCAGCGCGTCGAGGCGATCCAGCACACGCGCGCGGCCCGCTTTCTCCTGCGTGAGCGCGGCGGCGATGTCGTTGCGCGCCAGCAGCCCGTGGTTCGATAGCGCCCCCTGCAACGTATCGGTCTCGCGCGCGACGAGCCGCGAGAGATCGGCCATGCCGATCTCTACGCGCCCGAAGGCGCCCTGGAACTGCCGATCCTTGGCTTCGGCGCGTTCCTGCGTCTCGGCGATATACACGAGCATGGCTTCAAGACGCTCGACGGCGGCGTCGAAGCCGGCGGCGCCGGGCGCCTCGCACATCGATTTGATGGCCTGGGCGATGTCGGCGACGCAGGCCTGCGCGGCACGAGCGATCTGGCTCTCCCCCTCCGCAGCGGCCTCCGCGAGCGATTCCGCCTGATGACGCAACGCGCGCACGGCGTCTTCGGAGAGGTCGGGAAGCGGCGAGAGCGCGCCGGGACCGAGGTTCGCCTGCGCGGCGTGGAGGTCGCGGGCGATATGGACGAGATCGGCCAGCACGCCGGAGCCAAAGTCGGGGCCGCGCGCGCCGCGTCCGTCGCGCGCGGCGCGCAATTGCGCTAGCGCTCCGCGCAGTGGACCGGTGACAAAAGCTTCGATCAGCGCCATCGGAGCCAGCGCGCAAAGCCCGAAGCCGCCGACGGCGACGAGCGCGATCACCGGTCCCGACGCGCCGAGCGCCACCGCCGAGACGACCGCGACCAGTCCCGGCACGGCGATCAAAGGCATCGCCAGCGCGAGTTGCTCGGGCGTGCGAAACAAAGCCTCGGCTTCGGGCGTCTCGCGCGGTCGCGACGTTTTCATATTCGCGCGCCCGCCCAGACGAGCGGCGTCAGTCCCGCCCTGCCCGCGCGCCCGGGCGTCTCGATTTCAAGGGGCTGGGGCAAGTTCAAGGGAGGCTCGCCGGGTTTAATGAAGGCTGCGACCCTTCGCGGCCCGCGTGGCCGCAACCGGGGCGAGCGGCGCGAGTGATTCGCGACGCGCGGGCAGATTAACACGTCGTCAGGGTTGCGCCGCGCTGGATGCACAACTTGGCGGCGTGCGCCCCGTATGCGTATTGGACGGCGGATCGGGACGGGATAAGACCTTGGGGGACGTATAGCGAAGTCGTAGGCGCCTTGATTTCAGATAAGAACGAGGGCCGCGCGCTGCGGCGCGGCTGGACGACGGGGGCCTGCGCGACCGCCGCCGCGCGCGCCGCAGGCCACGCGCTGCGCACCGGCGTGTTCCCCGATCCCGTCGAA
>JAYVYJ010000029.1:0-29043 GCA_043784465.1 Hyphomicrobiales bacterium | reverse complement strand
AACTATCCCTATCACATCGAATCCGCGCAAATCATGCTGGAATGGTTCAAGGAAGCCGGCATCAACATGAAGATCGAGCAATTGACCTGGGCGGACTGGCTCAGCCAGGTCTGGGTCAACAAAGACTTCCAGATCTCGATGATGAACTTCTTCACGCTGTGGGAGCCGGATTTCCTTTACTACAGCCTGTTTAACTCAACGGGGGCCTTCAACTACCGCAAGATCAAGGACGCCACCATCGACGACCTCACCCAGAAGGCGCGCATCACCATCGACCCCGCCGCCCGCGCCGAAATCTACAAGCAGGTGCAACAGCAGGTCTTCGATCAGACGCATGATATTTTCTTGTGGTTCCGCAACGGCTCCATCGGGGCGCAGCCGAGCGTCGGCGGCCTGGATACGGTCGTTCATCCCAACGGCAGCAACCTCAACTTCCACAAGGTGTGGCTGCGGGCGTGACTTATGTCCTCAATCGCCTGCTGTCGATTCTGCTAACGTTGTTCCTCATTTCTGTGATCACCTTCGCAGTGACCGCCATTCTTCCTGGCGACGTCGCGACGATGATTATGGGAACGCAGAGCAATCCTGAAGCCATCGCAGGCTTAAGGAAATCTCTGGGACTCAACGATCCTCTGCTCCTTCAATACGGGCGCTGGATCTTCGGCATGGCGACGGGCGATTGGGGACATTCGTTGGTGTTCAAGACCGCGATCAGTGAATTGCTGATCCAGAAGCTCAAGGCGAGCGCTCTGATCGTCATCCTCTCTATGACGCTGGCGCTCGCCGCCGCCGTTCCGCTGGGCGTCTGGGCCGCCGTGCATCGCGACAAATGGCCGGACGGCGTCGCCAGCGCGACGGCGCTCGTCGGCGTCAGTCTGCCCGACTTCTTCTGGGGCATCATGATGATCCTCCTGTTCGCGCGCACGCTCGGCTGGTTCCCCTCCAGCGGCTTCGCCGATCCCGCCGTCAACCCGGCGCTGGCGCTTTGGCATGCGTTTCTGCCCGCTTTCGCGCTGGGTTTGGGCCTGATGGCGCATCTAACGCGGATGACGCGCTCGTCGATGACGGAGATTTTGGCGCAGGAATACATCCGCGTCGGCCGCGCCAAGGGCCTGTCGGAGCGCGTCATCGTCTGGCGTTACGCTCTCGCCAACGCGGTCGGGCCGGTTATGACGGTCGCGGGATTGCAGATCGGCTATCTGTTTGGCAGCATCATCGTCGTCGAGACGTTGTTCAACTATACAGGCATGGGCTGGCTCACCTATCAGGCGCTGCTCAATCGCGACATTCCGCTGATACAGGCGACGGTGTTCGTCATCGCGGCGATCGTGATGCTGAGCAATCTCGCCGTCGATCTTGCCTATCTCTACGTCGATCCGCGCGTGCGGATGAAATGACGCGATGAAGCGGTATCTTTCGACAAAGGCGCTGATTGGCTTCTCCCTTGTGACGATCATCGTGCTTGTCGCCGTTCTCGCGCCGCTGTTCATCGACCCCGATGCGGCCACGCGCATGCAGATGACCGCGCGGCTGAAAGCTCCCTCTGCACAGCATTGGCTGGGCACGGATCAACTCGGACGCGATCTGCTGTTCCGCGTGCTGCTGGGCGCCCGGACGTCGTTGTCGATTGCGGTTTCTGCGGTGCTGATCAGCCTCGCGTTGGGCCTGCCGCTCGGCCTCGTATCGGGTTTCTATCGCGGCGCCGTCGACAACGTGCTGATGCGGCTCGTCGACACCTTGCTGAGCTTCCCGGTGCTGCTGCTCGCGCTTACCATCAGCGCGATGCTGGGCCCCAGCGTGCCCAACGCGATCATCGCCATCGGGGTCGCCTTCACACCGTTTCTGGCGCGCATCGTGCGGGGCGAGGCGCTGCGCGTCGTGCAGATGCCATATGTCGAGGCTGCGCGGGCGGCGGGCGCGACCGACCGTCGGTTGATCGTGCTGCATGTGCTGCCCAACATCCTGCCGCCGATCATCGTGCAGGCGACGATCTCGCTGGCCTTCGCGATTCTTGCGGAGGCAGGGCTGTCTTTCCTGGGGCTTGGCACGCAGCCGCCGCAATCTTCGTGGGGCTTGATGATCCAGGCCTCGCGCGATTACCTCGACCGGGCGCCGTGGACCGCGCTCGTCCCCGGCGCCGCCGTCGCCTTGACCGTCCTTGGTCTCAACATGTCGGGCGACGTTCTGCGCGACATTTTCGATCCGCGCTCCAAATGACCGCACCGCTCGTTGAAATTTCGCATCTAAGGGTCGAGTTCGGGACAGGCGACGAAACCATCGTCGGCGTCGACGACGTCTCATTCTCGATTGCGGCCGGCGAGACCGTCTGCGTCGTGGGAGAATCCGGCTCGGGCAAGTCGGTCACTTCTCTTTCGTTGATGCGGCTGGTCGAATTCGGCGGCGGCCGCATTGCGTCGGGCGCCATAAGGTTCGGCTCGGTCGACATCGCCCGGGCGGAACCCGAGTTCATGCGCAAGCTCCGGGGCGCGGAAATCGGCATGATCTTTCAGGAGCCGATGACCTCGCTCAACCCGGTGTTCACCATCGAGCGGCAGTTGACGGACGGCCTCGTGGAGCATCTGGGCCTTTCCGCCAAAACGGCGCGCGCGCGGGCGCTGGAACTTTTGCAAAGCGTGCGCATTCCCGAGCCCGAGCGCCGCCTCGGACAATATCCGCACGAACTTTCGGGCGGCATGAGGCAGCGCGTCGTCATCGCGATGGCGATGGCGTGCAAGCCTCGTTTGCTGATCGCCGACGAACCGACGACTGCGCTGGACGTGACGATTCAGGCGGAAATCCTCGCGCTGATCGACCGGCTCAAGCGCGAGACCGGCATGGGCGTGTTGTTTATCACGCACGATATGGCCGTCGTCGCGCAGATGGCTGACCGCGTGGTGGTGATGCATCGCGGCAAAATCGTCGAGGAAGGTCCCGTTGGCGCGATTTTTGCAGCGCCTCGCGAAGCCTATACCCGACAGTTGCTCGCCGCGGTCCCCCGGCTCGGCGACATGCGCGGCAAGCCGGGTCCGGAGCCGATGCGGGGCTTGAGCGCGGACCCGCGTGCGGTCCGCTCGGCGGTCAAGGGCAAGGGCGAGGCTCTGCTGGAGGTCAAGAACCTGACGACCCGCTTCCCCGTCAAGGGCGGTGTTTTCCGGCGCACCATCGCCAACGTGCACGCCGTCGAGGATGTCAGCCTGTCGATTGCGGTTGGCGAGACGCTGGCGCTCGTTGGGGAATCGGGCTGCGGCAAATCGACCACGGGCCGGTCGATCCTTCGGCTCAACCAGACCCATTCGGGATACGTGCAACTGGACGGCTGGGAACTGCTGAAGCTGCCGCCCGCCGAGCTTCGCCGCGCGCGGCGCGAGATGCAGATGGTGTTTCAGGATCCGTTCGCCTCGCTCAACCCCTACCGGCGCCTGCGCGATCAGGTGGCCGAGCCGCTGGAGAATTTCGGCCTCGGCGCAAGAAGCGAAATCGACGAGCGCGTCGCGACGCTGTTCGACCGTGTGGAATTGCCGCGCGCGTTCCTCAAGCGCTTTCCACATGAATTGTCGGGCGGGCAGCGCCAGCGCGTCGCCATCGCGCGCGCCATCGCCACCAACCCCAGGCTGGTCGTCGCCGACGAATCGGTCTCGGCGCTGGACGTCTCCGTGCAGGCGCAGGTTCTCAATCTGCTGATGGACCTTCAGGCGGAGCGGGGATTGTCTTATCTGTTCATCAGTCACGATATGGCGGTGGTGGAGCGTATTTCTCACAAGGTCGCGGTGATGTATCTGGGCCGCATCGTCGAGATGGGTTCGCGCGCCGCCATATTCGAGGACCCGCGCCACGCCTACACCAAGGCTCTGTTGGCGGCGGTTCCCGTCGCCGATCCGGCGCAGCGGCGCCTGCACGAGGCTCCGAACGCGCGGGCGCTCGCCTCGCCGATCTTTCCCCTTGACTATCGCCCGGCGCCCTCGACCTATGAAGAGGTTTCGCCCGGTCATTTCGTGTTGACGCCCGAGGCGGGAGCCTTGTGGGCAGGTTGATTGAGGAGATCTCATGCCGATCAAGAACCGTATCGCCGACATGCAACCCGAAATTGCGGAATGGCGCCGCGATCTGCACGAAAATCCGGAGTTGATGTACGACACGAATCGCACCTCGGGAGTCGTCGCCGAGAAGCTGCGGGCGTTTGGTTGCGACGAGGTCGTCGAGGGGATCGGCCGCACCGGCGTCGTGGGAATCATCAAGGGGCGGAAGGATACGCGGGGCCATGTCGTCGGCCTGCGCGCCGACATGGACGCGCTGCCGATCTTCGAGGCGACGGGGCTGCCTTATGCCTCCAAGACGCCCGGCAAGATGCACGCCTGCGGGCACGATGGCCATACGGCGATGTTGCTCGGCGCGGCGAAATATCTGGCCGAGACCCGTAATTTCGACGGCGCGGTCGCCGTGGTGTTCCAACCGGCCGAGGAGGGCGGGGCGGGCGGCAAGGCGATGATCGACGACGGGTTGATCGACCGTTTCCGCATCGCTGAGATTTATGGGATGCACAACCATCCGGGGCTTGCAGTGGGGCGCTTTGCGATCCGGCCGGGTCCGTTCTACGCGGCGACTGACAATTTCACCATCGACGTGCTGGGCAAGGGCGGCCATGCGGCGCGTCCGCAGGCGACCATCGACACCACTTTGATCGCCTGTCACATCGTGCTGGCGCTGCAATCGATCGCCTCGCGCAACGCCGATCCGCTGAAGTCGATCGTGGTCTCGACGACTTCCTTTCGCACCGAGAGCGACGCGTACAACGTGATCCCGGAGCGGCTGCAATTGCGCGGGACCGTGCGGACCTTCGACGCGGGATTGCGTGAACTGGGCGAGCAGCGCCTCAAGGCGCTCGCGACGCAGACGGCGGCGGCGTTCGGCGGCCGCGCGGAGGTGACGTGGGAGCCGGGCTATCCCGCAATGGTCAACCATGAACACGAGACGCAACTGGCGGCCGAGGCGGCGCGCCGCATTTCGGGCGAGGAGACGACGCCGGCCGACGCGCTGATGGGCGGGGAGGATTTCGCCTACATGCTGGAAGCGTGCCCGGGCGCCTATATCCAGATCGGCAACGGCGACGGCGCGCAAGTTCACCATCCCGAATATAATTTCAACGACGACGCCATTCCCTTTGGCGCGTCGTATTGGGCCGAGCTTGTCGAAACGCGCATGACCGTCGGCTAGGCCGCGCTTGGCCGTCCGACGCTGCTGGCTCCGACCGCCGCGATGATGATCGATCCCGTGATCATCTCGCGCACGTAGCTGTCGACGTTCAACTGGGTAAGGCCGTTTCCCAGCACCCCGAGTATGAGCACGCCCGCAAGCGTGAGCATGACGCGGGGCTGACCCTCGTCGCTCATCGTCGTCCCCAGAAACACGGCCGCAATGGCGTCGAGCATGAGCCCGGCTCCCTGCGTCGGGTTGGCCGAAGCGACGCGACTGGCGTACATCAGGCCCGCGACCGCCGCGCCAAGTCCCGACAAGGCGAAAGCCGCCATGCGCAGCGGCTTGATCCGCACGCCCGCCAGCCGCGCCGCCTCGGCGTTGCCGCCGATGGCGTAGAGGCGGCGTCCATGGACGGTGTGCTCCAGCAGCACATAGACGAGGGCGACCGCCCCCAAGGCCACCCATGTCAGGTTTGGCGCCACGAAGGGCGCGCCGCGCGCGAAATTCGAGAAACTGGCGGGGATTGCGGATCCGAAAATCGTCTTGCCGCCCGAAATGCGGAACGCGGCGCCGCTCAGCACCGTCAGGGAACCGAGCGTCGCGATGAACGGGAGAATGCCGACATAGCTGACCAGAAACCCGTTGACCGCTCCGCAAACAAGCCCCGCTCCCAGCGCCGCCGCGATGCCGACGGGCGTAGAGCCGCTCGCGACGAAGGTTGCCGCCGCGACCACGCCCGCGAGGCTCGCCATGGCGCCCACGCTGAGATCGAAGTCGCCCATCGCCATGACGACGGTCATCGTGGCCGCAACGACGGCGAGCATGCTCATCTGCTGCGAGATATTGAGCAGATTGCGCGAGGTCACGAACGTGTCGGGCAGTTCGATCCAGAAATAGACGAATACGAAAGCGATGCCGATCAGGGTTCCATATCGGCGAAGACGGGCGAACATGTTCAGCTTCCGGGTTCTCCGTAACATCGATGCAGCAGGGATCGGGTCGTCAGGCCGGTGTTGGCGAGGGTTTCGATCAGGCGCCCGTCCTTGAAGATCGCGATGCGGGTGCTCAGCGCAAGAACTTCCTCATGATCGGAGGAAATCGCGACAATCGCGACGCCCGCCGCCGCCAATTCGCGCAGCAGCGCATAAATGTCGAATTTCGCGCCCACGTCGACGCCGCGCGTGGGCTCGTCCAGCAGCAGGGCGAGCGGAGAGCCGGCGACTGCGCGGGCGAACATGACCTTCTGCTGGTTGCCGCCGCTCAGCTCCTGCGTTTTCTGTCCCGGGCCGGTCGACTTCAGGCGCACGCGCGCGCCCATTTCGAGGGCCTGCCTTTTCTCGGCGCGACGATTGAGGAACGTCGCCAGACGGGCGAGACGGGGCAAGTGCGGCAACGCCACATTGGCGGCGACATCCTGCCCCAATATCAGCCCCTCGGCGCGCCGCTCCCGGGGCGCGAGCGCCAGACCGTGACGCCAGGCGTCCGCGGGTTCGCGCAAGCGCCGGGGCGTGCCGCCGATGGCGATTTCGCCTGCCCTCGCTCCACCGACCAGCGCGCTGAGGAGTTGCTCGTGTCCCGCCCCCGCCAGTCCCACGCAACCCAGAATTTCGCCTGCGCACACTTCGAACGAGACGTCGCGCAGGCCCGGCGCTGCGAGGCCCGACACGCGCAGCCTGACGCGCGGGGACGCCGGCGCCGGAGGCGCTGGCGAGGTTTCGAAACTTTCTCGTCCGGTCATCCCTTCGATGAGCGCAGATTTCGTCGCTTCTTTCGCCGTCAGCGTCGTGCGGCTCTCCCCGTCGCGCAAAACGGCGATGCGGTCGGCGAGGGCGAGAATTTCATCCAGCCTGTGCGAGACGTAGAGGATTCCGCATCCGCGCCGTTTGAGCTGGGCGATCACGTCGAACAGCCTTTCGGACTCAGGACCCGCCAGGGCCGCCGTCGGCTCGTCCATGACGAACAAGCGCGCGGGCGATTGCGCGTCTTCGAGGAACGCCGCGGCAATTTTCACCAACATGCGGTCGCCGACGGACAGGCGCGAAAGCCGGACGCCGGGCGAAATATGGTTGACGCCAAGCGCAGCGAGGCAGGCGCTCGCTCTCCTCTTCAAGGCGCGCCAATCGACCAGACCGAAGCGGTTCGGGTAGTCGCGTCCAAGAAAGATGTTCTCGGCGACGCTCATTGCGGGCGCCACGTTCAGTTCCTGATGGATGAAGCGCAAGCCCGCGCGATAAGCGTCGCCGGGCGAGGCGAATTTGGCCACGCGCCCTTCCAGCCAAATGTCGCCGCCATCCGGCGTGACGGCCCCGGCGAGGATCTTGATAAGCGTGCTTTTGCCTGCACCATTCTCGCCCATAAGGGCGAGGGTCTCGCCCGGGTTCACCGTTAGCGACGCGTCCTTGAGCGCGACCGCGCCGCTATAGCTCTTGCTCAGTCGTGAGACTTCCAAAAGAGTCACGCGTGGGCCACGGCCAAGCGCGCGCTATTGTTTGACGTTGTCGACCGTAATCAGTTTGGTCGGCACATAGATCACGTTCTGTTTGCTCTTTTCGCCCGCCAATCGCCGCTTGACGGCGTCCGCCACCGCGCGGCCGATGCCCTGAAAATCTTGAGACATCGACGCCTCGAAATTGCCGCCCTTGGCGATGGCTTCGCGGGCCTGCGGATTGGCGTCCATGCCCGTGATGACGATGCCTTCATCGCTTCGGCCCGCCGCCTCGATGGCCTGCAAAGCTCCCAAAGCCGGTTGATCCCACGCGGCCCAGACGGCGGCGATGGAGCCCTTCTGCGGATGCGCAGCGAGGATCGCCTCCATTTTCGCGCGCGAATCGGCGATGCCGCCGTCCTGAACGTCGGGCGTCACGCGGTCGATGATCTTGATGTCGGGGTAATTCTTGAGAACCGCGTCCGCGACTACGCCGCGCACCTGAACGGGCGGAAAGGCGTCGAACACGAACATGACCACGCCGCCCTTTCCGCCGATGCGGTTGGCGACATAGGCCGCGGTGTCGGCGGCCATTTCGTAGCCGTTGCTGGTGACGTTGGTGACGAGCAGGGCGCTGGCGCCCGCGTCCATGCCGAAAACGGGAACGCCGGCCTGTTTGGCGGTTTCCAGACCTGCCGCCACCTGCGAAGGATCGACATTGACGACGATGGCGTCGACCTTCTGGTTCGCGACGTCCTCGATCCGGCTGATGACGGCGGCGACGTCGCCCTTGGTGTCGATGACGTTGACGCTCCAGCCGTTCTCCTTGGCGGCGGCCTGAAAGGCTTCGACGTAATATTGCGTGCCTGGCTGGGCGAGATAGGGCGTGATGATCGCAATTTTGCCCGCCGCGAGGGCCGCGCTGGAGGTCGCCAGCAATATAGCCGCCGTCGACGCCGCCTTCGTCCAGACCCTGTTCGCCATTGCCCGCTCCCCAGCGCTTCAAACCCACCGATTTGCCGGTATCATATCTTGGCACGGAACGCGCGCAACTCATCGGGAGGATTGTTGGTCATGAAAGCGCATCGGGAGGGTCTCGCCGTCGGGGGCCGTCCCCTGCTAGCCGTCTACTTCCCGCTGGGTGACCCCGAGGCGCCCCTCGAATGGCTCGACGTCTACGCGGAAAGCGGCGTCGATATTGTCGAATTCGGCTGGCCTGCGCGTGACCCCTATCTCGACGGCCCGGACGTGCGGGATTCCATGGCGAGGGCCTCGCCGGGCGGCGCTCTCGCCGCGCTGACGCCAGCCAGGCGGCGGCTGGCGGCGAGGGTTGCGCCGCCTCGTTCGCTGCTGATGACCTACGCCGAGGCGGGACACCCCGGCCTCGACAATGTCGAGCTGTTTTGCGATCTCGACGCCGTCCTGATTGTCGGTTCGCCCGGCGACCCCCTTCGTATCGCGATGGAGACGGGCGCGCGCCGAGCTGGAGCAGCGGTTTGCGCATTCCTGCCGCTGCCCCTGAACGAGCAGGACATCGACGCGGCGAGGCGGGCGGACGGCTACGCGATGTTGCAGGCGGCCCCGGGCGTCACCGGCCCACGTCCCTCGCTCGACCCGTCGAACGCCGAGCGGATCGCGCGATTGCGTCGAGAGGGCGTCAGAGCGCCCGTCGTACTGGGCTTGGGCGTCTCGCCGCGCGCCCACGCGCGCGCCGCCGTTGAAGGGGGCGCGAAGGGTGTCGTAGTGGGGTCGGCGGCGCTGCGGGCGGCGCGCGCGGGTCGCGCGGAACTCGCCGCGCTGCTGAAAGCCTTGAGGAGCGGTCTGGATGGGTGAAAAAGATCTGCTCGTCGGCGTCGATGTCGGCACGACATCGGTGAAGGCGGGTCTTTTCGACGCCAAAGGCCGTGCGCTCGCGCATTTCTCGCGCTTTTACCCCACGCATCGCGGCGAGGGCGTCGTCGAGCAGGATCCGCGCGACTGGACGTCGGGGGTCGTCGCGGCGATGGACGCGCTGCTCAGGGACGGCGTCGGGGATCGCGTGGTGGCGGTTGGCCTTTGCGGTCAGGTCAACACCGATGTCTTCGTCGACGGGCGAGGAAACGCGCTTGCGCCGGCGATCATGTGGCAGGACAATCGCGCCGCGGCGGAGGCGGCCGAGATCGCGGCGGGCGTCTCCGAGGCCGATTATGAGGCGTGGTTTGGCGCGCCTCTGCCGGTCGGCGCCAGCCACGTGCTTGCCCGCATGACGTGGATGGCCCGGCATCGGCCCGCGGTCTACGACGACACGCGCCTTGTGTTGTCTCCCAAGGATTATTGCCTGCGCGCCTTGGCGGGCGTCGCCGTCTCCGACCCGATGTCGAACTTCTTCGTAGTCGGCAAGGACCTCGCTTATCTCGAGCCGCTGCTGGCGCGCGTCGCGGGCGCGCGGGAGCGCCTGCCCCCGTTGCGCGCCTTCACCGACATCGTGGGCGAAATGCCGCTGGGCTCCTCGGGCCAGCGCGCGCCTGTCGTCGCCGGCACGATGGACGCCTGGAGCGGCCTGTTCGGCGCGGGCGTCCACAAGCCCGGCCAGGGCGTCTATATGAGCGGCACCAGCGAAATTCTGGCCGCCGCGAGCCGTTCGCGACACGGCGCGCCGGGCGTCGTCACCTTCCCGCGCGCCGTGGGCCTCAATGTCCATGCAGGCCCAACGCAAAGCGGAGGCGACAGCCTGCGCTGGTGGGGCGCGACCATGGGCGTGGACGCTGCGGGCGTGCTCGCGCTCGCCAGCCGGGCCGATCGCGCCGGGCGCCCGGTTCTCTTTTTGCCGCATCTGGAGGGCGAGCGCGCGCCGCTTTGGGATTCCGGGTTGCGCGGCGCTTTCGTCGGGATTGACGGCGCTGCAGGAGGGCCGGAATTCGCGCTCGCCGTGCTCGAAGGCGTGGCGCTCTCGGCGCGCATGCTGTTGAGGTCGATCGACGCTGCGGCGGTCGACCCGCCAGCCCGGTTGTTTCACGCAGGCGGCGGCGCGCGTAGCGACCTTTGGGCCCAGATCCGCGCCGATTGCCTGGGCCGTCCGCTGGATCGGGTCAGCTATCCCGACGTGGGCTGTCTGGGGGCCGCCATCATGGCCGGCGTCGGGGTGGGCGTCTTTGGCGAACTTCGCGAAGGGATCGCGGCGATGACGAGGGTCGAGAGAAGCTTTGAGCCCAACCTTCGCTTCGGTCCCCGCTACGATGCGATGTACGAGGGTTATTTGCGCGCGATCGACGCGTTGCGGCCGATGGGACGCATCGACTATTGAGGGGCGCGCGGTCTACCCCTCAATCGCGCCCCTCGTGGGGGCTCAAATATGGGCCTTGGCCAGCATCATGTGGCAGCCCTTGTTGCCGTCGACAATTTGCGTGACGCGCAGATCGCCGGCGAGCGAGCATAGCATGTAAGCCTGATTGCGCGTCAGCGCGCTGACCCGGCAGACATGTTCGACCATCTGGCTCACCGCCATCTCGGCGGCGTCGTCGAGATCTTCGTCAATGCCAATGCTGATGAGATGGGTCGCGGTCTCCGCGAACGGCGATTTGAAGGCGAGGTCGTTGCGCGCGGTGAGCCGGAAGCTGCCGGTCAGGCCGGTCTCCAGCGCCGTGATGCAGACTTCGCCGTCGCCCTGCACACCGTGACCATCGCCCGCCGAGAACAGCGCGCCCTCCTCGAAAACCGGCAGATACAACGTCGTTCCGGGCTTCAATTCCTTGTTGTCCAGGTTGCCGCCGAACGCGCGCGGCGGCGGCGAGGGGTGACGGCCCCACGCCTTGGGCGGACTGACCGCGATAATGCCGAAGAACGGATCGAGCGGCAGCGTCTTGCCCCACGGCCAGACGCATAGATTTTTTTCGCGGTCGACGGTGGGATGGATCGTTTCGTAGTCGGTGAATTCGTTGGGCAGGGCTCCCAGCAGCGGCAGGATCGAGACAAATCCCCAGTCGAGGGGGAAGGAATGGTCGAGAATGTCGATCTGCAAAACGCCGCCGGGCTTCGCGCCTTCCACGAAGATCGGGCCGGTGATGAAATGCGGGCCGGGGCCGGGCGGATGAGCGTCGAGCGCCGCTTTGTGCCGGGGGTCGATGCGGCTAACGTCAGGGATCAGCGTCTCCTTGCCGCCGGCGGGCCACGAGGTCAGCGTGACGATGTCGCCAGACGCGATCTTCAGGATCGGCGGGCTGGTGGCGTCGAAATAGCCCAGCACCATGCTCTCGGGCGTAGGTTCGATGATGTGGTGGCGGCTCATCATGGGCTCCCTTTGGTCAGGAGAGAGGTATCGGTTGACGCGATCGCTGTCCACGGCGCCGCGCTCCCGCCCGGCAGGGGCGACGCTCGTGAGGGCGGACCTCCGCATAGCAAATGGCCCGCAGGGAAAGCGGGTTACGCGCGCCGGCAGACGAGGTCGATCTCGATGCGGGCGTCGTAGGCGAGGCCGGTGACGCCGACGCAGGTGCGCGCAGGGCGACGGTCGGGCGGGAAATAGGGACTGTAGGTTTCGTTCATGGCCGCGAAATCATCCTGAAAATGCGTAAGATAGATGCGCGTCATCGCGACATGTTCTAGGCCCAGCCCGATCCCGGCGAGCACAGTCTTGAGGTTTTCCATGACAGCGCGGGTCTGCGCCACGATCCCCTCGGGCAAGACGCCCGGCGCCTGCGGCGTATCCGGCATCTGTCCGGTCACGAACACGAAGCCGTCCGTCTCCACGGCGTGACTGAACGGCGCGACCGGCTTTGGCCCACCCGCGATCATATGAAAAATCATGCGCGCAAAATCTCCCTTGGGGGCGAACAATAGCGGGCGTCGTCCGCTCTGCGTCGCCGACCGCTCTAATCGCCAAGGCTTTCCAGCAATCGCGCGACCTGCGCCTTCAGCGCGCTGCACCGCATCGCGTTGGCGAAAGAGACCGTCGATTTGCGGTCGGGATTGGCGCGCAGCCGGTTGAGCGCGCTTGCCTCCTCAGCGCAGAGAGCCGCATCCTTCTCGGCGCCCGAAATTGACGCCGCTTGCGGCGCGCGCGCCGTTTGCGAATTGGCTGCGGCGGGTGGCGGCTCTACGCCCAGGCTTTCCATAAGGCGGCGCAGTTGCGGCCGCAGCGTCGCGCAGGTGAGGTGATCGTACAGCGCCTTCGCCCGGGCCGCGTCGGGCTCCGCCCGCAGACGCTCCAACTCCCGGCCCTCGCCTTCGCAGCCCGCAGGCGCCGGGTTGCGCGCGACGGGTTCCGCCATCGCCAGCGCGGTCGGCGGAGCCGCAAGGCCGACGCTCTCCATGAGGCGATTGAGCTGCGACCGAAGCGCGCCGCATTTCATTTCGGCGGCGAAGGCGGCGGTCGCGGCGGCGGAGGGATCGTTGCGGAGGGCCGCCAGCCGGGCGCCTTCGGTCTTACAGCGATCTTCCTCGCTGGGCGCGGAAGCTTCCGATTTTATCGGGGAGGCAGGCGCCGTGGCGATCTGGACCGGCGGCGAGCTCGGCGCCGGCGTGGTCCGGTTCAACTGGGCGCGGGCGAGATCGACATAGAAACCGCCTTCGCGATGCGCCTGAATAAAGGCGCGCCATGCTTCCAGCGAGCCGACCCGCTCGGCAAGCGCGTAGTCGGCGGCCGTCGCCGCGAGCGGGCTGCCGATTTGGGCGGCGGCCGGCGTCAGCGAGACGATTTCGCCCCCGAGCGACCCATAGACGAACGGCTCCTGCCGATTGCCGGTCGTGGCGAGCACCTCGTCGCGCACTCTGCCGAAGGCGATGCGGATGTCTACGCCCGGCTCGGCAATAAATTTCACCAGCGCCGAGGTGAATGGACTGTTGCGCTCCGTGCCGTCGTAGGACAGGGACCCCGCCTTGGCGGCGTAAGCGATCAGCGTATTGGCCGTCGTCGCCTGCTGGCCGATCACATGGCCGCCGATGCCCCTCGTCACGGGTGCGCCGTCGCCGCTTCGCAGAAACGGATTTTCCCGGCACGCGTCGAGGATTATGAGGCTCAGCGCCTTGACGCTGGAGGTCGCCCAGAGCAGCCGGTCAAGCTGAACGGTCTCGTCCTCGACGTCGAAAGAATTGGCGAGCCGGGCGTCGACGGGAATGAGATAATTCACGCCCGCCGCCTCGATGCCATGACCTGAATAATAGATCACGGAAATGTCGGCGTTGCGCGCCGTCGCGGCGAAATCGCGTACGACGCGCTTCATCGCCACCACGCTGAGATCGTCATGCTCTTCGACCACGTCGAATTTCGCCTGGGTGAAGAGCGCCGCGACGGCGTGGGCGTCATTGAGCGTGTTGGCGAGCACCCCGGCGTGTTCGTACTTGGCGTTGCCGATGATCAGCGCGACGCGGCGAGTCGCGAACGCCTCGTCGGCGCAAAAGGCCGAGAGCGCCAACGCGGCGAAAAGCGACAAAACTCGAAGCAGCCGTCTAGACATGGTCCGACACATCCGGCGCGACCCGCGCCGCAGGGTGAAAGCCTTTGCTTCCTAACACGTTTACGGTCTCATTTTGGCGTCGCTGAGGCGTCTGGCTCAATTCAGGTCGCGAGCGACGCGGAACCCGTTGGCGTAATAGCGCACGTCGTAGTCGTAGCGAAAGCGCGCGGCTGACGTCACACCGGGCGCCTTGTCGAGGAAGGAGCCGCCCCGCAACACGCGCAGCGAACAATCGCCCGCCGTCCAGACAGCGCCATTGGCCGGCGCGCCGGCATAGGAAGGATTCCAGCAATCCTCCACCCATTCGGACACGTTGCCGGAAGCGTCGTACAGCCCGAACCCGTTGGGACGGAACGAGCCGACGGCGACCGTACGCTGGGTCTTGTCGCCGCAATCGGCGCAATTGGCGTGACCCGCGCCCCCCTCCTTCCCCCACCAATAGGGCGTGACGGTGCCGCCCCGGGCGGCGTATTCCCACTCCGCTTCGGTCGGCAGCCGATAGGTTTGTCCGGTCTCCTTAGAGATCCACTTGACGTAGTCCTTGGCGTCCGACCAACTCAGATTGATTGCCGGACGGTCGCCGCGTCCCCAGCCCTGGTCGGGGGGCGAATAGGCGCAGCCCCCGCCCGCCACGCAGCGATCCCACTCGGCGAAGCTGACTTCCCGGCGTCCGATGGCGAAATCCTTGGCGAGCGTGACCTTGTGCGTCGGCGATTGCGAGGGCTTCGCGGTTGAGCCCATGATAAAATCGCCGGCGGGCACGACGACCATTTCCGCGCAGGCGTCGCAATCGCGAAACGTGTCGCCCGCAAGATGCGTCGCCGCCCGGGCGCCGGCGCCCGCCAGCCACGCGCCCGTCAATGCGGCGGTCGCGACCCGGAGCCAACAGATTGCGCGCGTCATTCGATCCCCGTCGCTGCGCGTTCACGCCCCTGGCCCGCTTCGCCCCCGAGGGAAGATCAAGGTGACGCAGCGCCTCGCGCTTATCAAGCCCTCTTCTTGGGAACACGAACGCTTTACAAGCCCCTATCACATGTTATCGTTACGCAAGCGGGCCATCAAGACCGTTACTGCGCGGGCTCCGAACGTGAAATCCGGACCGTCGACGAGGAGAGGGCGATGCGGCCTGTGGTATGGACGATGATGGCGTGGCTGGGCGCAGGTCTGGCCGCCGCCGCTCAAACGCCTGAGCCCACGCCCTCGGTTGCGCCGAGCCCACCCGCGTCGACCCCCTCCGCGCCTGGCGCCAAAGCTTATTTCGTCGACCTCAAGGACGGCGCGACGATCGCACCGAAATCGACGATCCATTTTGGCCTGTCCGGCATGGGCGTCGCGCCCGCCGGCGTCAGCAAGCCCAACAGCGGCCATTTTCACTTGTTGATCGACGCGGAGGCGCCCGACCTGCAAAGCCCGATCCCCAACGACGAAAATCATCTTCATTACGGCGCGGGCCAGACCGAGGCGACGATAACGCTGCCCCTCGGCAAGCACGCTTTGCAACTGGTGATGGGCGACGCCAGCCATGTGCCGCACTCGCCCGTTGTCATGTCGCCCGTCATCAACGTGACCGTCGCCGAACCGGCGGCGGCCCCCGCTCCCGGCGCCGCGACAACCGACCGGCGCCCGTCGCCCAAGGCGGCGAAGGCCTACATCGGGTCGCCAGCCAACGGCGCCTATGTGCCGACGACCTTCACGGTTCATTTCGGCCTCACCGGAATGGGCGTCGCGCCCGCCGGGTTCGACAAGGCCAACACCGGGCACCATCATCTCATCATCGACGCGGCCCTGCCGCCGCTGGACGAGCCGATTCCTAACGACGAAACCCATCTGCACTTTGGAGCCGGGCAGACGGAGGCGAGCGTGACGCTGCCGAAGGGCAAGCACACTTTGCAGCTGCTGCTAGGCGACGCGCGCCACATTCCCCACGACCCGCCGATTTCTTCGCAGCCCATCACCCTATATGTCGGAATGTCGCCGCCGCGCCCCGCGCCCGTCCATTATCCGCACAAGCACAGACACTATTACTAGCCCGTCACGCCTGCGCGCGACGAAGCGTTTCACTATCCGAAGGGCGCGACGGGATCGGCCAATCCCTTTGCGTCAGACGACCTCAATGCCGCGCGGCGCGGCTAGGTAGGTCGTCCGACGCGCGCCTCTCCGCCCGCCGCGAATTCCATGCCGGCTTCCGCACAGGACCGCACCCACGGCAGGATCAGGGCCGGGGCGGCGCTGGTCGCGGCGAGGATGATGGCGGCGTTCACCGACAGGGCGCAATCGTCGGGCGCCGGCGGCGTCGGCGGTTGGTCGGGCGCGAGCAGACTGCCGCCGGAATAGCCGACCGCGCGGGCCAGCCAAAGCGTTGGCAGGCGCTGCCCGCTCGCCTGCCACAGCGCGAGAGCTTCGCGACGCTGCGGCTCGTCGGGTTCCCGCACCCATTGCGTCGCCAGCCCAAGGTTGTCGTCGCGTGCGGCGGCGCCGAGGATGGCTTCCACGCATTGACAACCCCACCAGATCGCTTCGCGTCGCGGCAGCACGTGCGCGAGAAACGCCACCGCGCCCGCCGGGCGCGGCGAGGCGAAGAGATGACGGGCATGGGCGAGGGGATCGATCGGCCCCGCCGGCCTGGCGGCGATGGTTTCCAGACGCGGAAACGTCGAAAAGACGTCGGCGGCGTCTGCGAAACGGATGCGGGGAGACATGGCGGGCCTCTCAGATGAGCGGTAGGCCGCCGACAGTCCCCGCGCCGCAGATCAGCACCGGCGTGGTGAGCGTTGCGGCCGCCGTCACGCCCGCAGGGGCGGTCATGGCGATAGCCGCCAGAGCGGTTTCGCTGATCGTGGGCGACATCGAGGCGATTGAGGCGGCGGTCCAGGATTGTGAGGTGAGACCACCCATGACGGTGAAGGTGATGCCCGTCGCGTTCATGACGATCTTGGCGAACAGACCCTCCGGACCGACGTTCAGCGTGATGTCCTGCTGGGTCATCTTGATCTGCGTGAGCGGCATTTCCTTGGGGCCGACGTTGATCGTCGCCGTCTTGAACGCGTTGAGCGTCCAGTTGCCGCCGCCTTTCGCCATGTCGTGGGCCAAGTCCATGCCGACGTTGATTGTCTCGTCCTTGCCGATGTTCTCGGTCTGGCTCATCAGGATGTCGCGCTGCTCGTTGTTGAGCGCCTTGAACATCAGATCCTTCTGCGAGCGCAGTTTGACTTTCTCCTTGTCGACCGTGTCGTCGAACATCAGCATGTGGTAGCCATCGCTATTCTTGCTCGACTTGGTGAGAATCCCCGAATGGGTCTTTCTGTCGGGCAGGGTGGTCGGCACCTCGTTTTCGCCATTGTAGACCGATCCGACGACCAGCGGCCGGTCGGGATCGCCGTCCTCGTACTGCACCAGGACCTCGTCGCCGATGCGCGGGCAGAACCACGCGCCGCGCGTTTTGCCGGCCCAGAATTGCGCGACGCGCACGCGGCGCGACAGGTCCTTCTTGCGATCCCAGTAGAATTTCACGAGGATGCGGCCCTTCTTGTCGACGTCGATCTCCTCGCTCTCGTTGCCCTTGTCGGCGACGACGAGTGCCGACTGCCACCCAACCACCACGGCGCGGCGCGTGACCAGCGGCGAGCGGAACTGCCGGCTGGATTTCATGATCTCATAGGTTCCTGCATAGGCGCTGGGCGGCGCGGATGCGGAGATGTAGGTCTGGTCGATGTAGGAATGCGAGCAGCGCAGCACCGTGTACTCGATATTGTCCGCCTCCGCCGGATTGTCGGAATGGGTGAAATTGCCGCCGGGAAACAAGGACGGGGCCGAGCCGATCGCGATGCGGTGGTTGTCCTGCGCCTGCGCCGCCTCGACGCGCACTTTCGCCCATTTCTCGCCATCGGCCTTGTTGTCGTAGCCGCCGGGATAATCGTAGGTCTCCAGCGTCGCGTGCTCGTAGCCGCCGTGAACGTCGGCTTTGGCGAGCAGGTCGCGGCTCGGCTTTTCGTAGAAATAATCGTTGAGCGCGTCCTTGCCCGATTGCAGCGCGCGGCCGCTCGACCACGAGTCGAACTGCTGCCGGTCGCGCCGCGTCTCGACTGTGACAGGCAGGAACGGCACGGGTTGCAGGCCCGGCACGGGTTGATGACAGCTCGGCGCGTCGCACATCACCAGCGTATGCTTCGACTCGGTGTGTTCGAAAAAATAATATATGCCATATTTCTCCATCAACCGGCAGACGAAGTTGAGGTCCGTCTCCCGGTATTGCACCGTATATTCGAGCGTCGGGTAATCCTGCGTCAGGTTCTTGCGGAAGTCGGTGAAGCCGCGATCGCTGAACACCTGGGTGATGATCTCGTCCGGCTTCTTGTTGGCGAAGATGCGGCAATCGGACGTGCGCGACAGCAAGTGCAGCCAGGGCCGCAACACGAACTGATAGCCAAACAACCCATATTGCCCGCCTGTGTAGTGGGCGTCGACCAATACGCCGTTAAAGTGGCGATCCAGCCCATCGACGCTCTTGATCCGCACGTCGCAGTTGCGCCCGATCAGTTGGTCGAGATCGAAATTGGCCTGCTCCGACAGCGCGCCGACGCGGTACTCGAACAGCGCCCCCAACCCTTCCGTGCCCTCGAAACGGTTGAGCACGAACGTGTCGCCGCCGGCGGGCGTTGTCAGCTTGCCGATGCGGCCTTCCTGGGAAAGTTCAGACATGGGAGCCTCTTGAGGGGGAGTGAAAGCAGCCTAGAACATCTTCTTGAGAGCGGGGATCGCTTCCAGCACGTCGAATTTCACTCCGAACTCCAGCGGATGCAGCTTCGCGTCGTCCTTGGGTCCCAGTAGATAACGATCGGCTTTGCCGAAATCCTCGATGTGGAACGATAGCCCTGGCACGAAAGGCGCGGGAATGTCGGCGCCTTTCAACTGGTTCAACGCGAAATGGCGCGCGTCGTCCGCGCCGATCACCGTCCCCACCAGCCCCGCGCCCAGCGTCGCCGTCAGCACGAGCGCGGGGATGCGGTCGCGCCAGGGCGCCTTGTCCCAGTCGGTCTTGAGCAGTTGAACCTGACGTAGTCCGTAGTCGATCAGCTTGTTCTTGTTTTCCTGCACGATGGGCAACCCGTCCAGCGCCTTCAGTACGTCGCCGAAGGATCCGGCTTTCGGCGCGGCGGGGTCGCGCGCCATCGCGGCCGGGCTCGGCAGCTTGTAGAACGGCGACGGCGGCGCGGGCGACAGCAGCAGCGGCGTCAGCAACGGCGCCGGCGTCGAGGGCGCCCCGAAGAGCGGCGCCGTGCGCCCGAGACGGCAATAGAACGCTTCGTCCTCCCACGCCTTCATCTGCGCAAAGCTCGGCAGCATAGAGGGCGAGACCGTCGGCGCGTCGTTATAGGATTTGTCGAGCAGGTCGAAACGCATCCGCTTCATGTCGAACAGCAGCGATCCGCTGAGCATGTAGCGCTCGAACGCCAGCACGGCGGCGAAGGGATCGTCGAGCTTGAGCAGGGCGGGCGTTCCGAGGGAGGACGCTTGCGTCGCCGGAGTCGGTCGCCATTCGAGGTGCGGCGTCTCCCAACGCACGCGCAGCCGGAAGCGCGACGAAAATTGTGGAGCCGCGTCGCCCAGCGGCAGCTTGAAATCGTCGTTTGCCGTTTCGCCGACGCTGCTATCGTTGGGGCCGCTCATCCGTTTTCTCGCGCGCCTGCCCTGCCGTCGGGGCGGTCCTTGTGGTATGACCCCTTTACGGTCTGGCGCCCGCAGGCGGCCGCTGAGCGGGAGGTGAAATGGGGGACGACGCGGACATCGAGCCGGCGCCGATTTCGGCCGAGACGTTCTGCGGACCCGACCTGGACCTCGACGGCGACAGGGAGTTCATGAACTTCGTCGCCGCGATCGAAGGTCAATTGCCGGATTCGTTCTTCAGTTTCGACCGCAAGTCCATCGACTTCCCCATAGCCTTCACGACCGCCGCCCGGCTGAAGGCGCGCACTCACGATCTGCGCCTCAACCTTATCGTCGCCAAGCTCTGCGTTCTCAATCGCGATTTTTACGGTTTTGCGCACGAGGTGGCGCAGGTGCGGTGGTTTATGGAGACCCATTGGGACGACGTCCACCCCCGCGCCGAGTCCGGCAAATTCGCCACGCGGCTCGCCCAGTTGGGCACGCTCGACGACGGCCCCGTCGTCGTGCTGCCGCTGCAATACGCCACGCTGGTGCAAACCGATCGCGACGGCCCGCTGAACTTCCGCGCCGTGATGGTGACCAGCGGCGACGCCAAGCTGCGCGAGGGAGAAAAGCTCGCCTCGTCCTCGGCCATCGAGCGCATGCTCGGCGCCGGCGTGGAAGTTGAGGCGCTGGCGAAACTCCATGCCGCGTTGAGCCAACTCGACGACGATCTGGCGGCGATCACGCAGCTTTCGGCCGAGCGCATCAACCACGAAAGCGCCGTCAGGTTCAGCGCGCTGGCGCCTCTGGTCGCCAAGATGCGCGATTTTTCGCAAGGCGCCCTGGCGCGGCGCGACCCGACCGTCGCACCGACGCCGACGCCGCAGGGCGGCGACGTCCCCGGCGCCTCGACTCCGGGCCGCTTCGAAACGCTCGCCGACGTCGACGCCGCTCTCGCCGCCGCGCTCGGCTATTTTCACCTGCGCGAGCCGTCGAGTCCCGCGCTTTTGCTGATCGTGCAGGCCCGCGCGACGCTGGGCAAGAACCTTTACGAAGTGATGCGCCTGATCGCGCCGCGTCATGCCGACAACGCGCGCGTCTTCGTCGGCCCCAGCGACGCGTTCTCGATCCCCGTCAAAAATCTGGCGGATGCGCCCGCGCTCGATTTCTCGCCCGCCGACGCCCCCGCCGTCGAGACGCGCGCGCTGGCCCTCGCGCTGATCGAGCAGGTCGCCACGCACCTGCGCGCCGCCGAGCCTTCGAGCCCCGCGCCATATCTGCTCGACCGCGCCCGCTCGCTCGCCACCCGGGATTTTCTGAGTCTTCTGGGCGAAGTGTTTCCCGCCGACGATTTGGAATCGATGAAGGGCGGTCAATGATTCATCTGCGCGCGTCATTGACGAAAGCGGTCCAGTCCGCGGAGCCGCCGGTGTCGATTTCCGCAAAATTGACGGCCTGAAGACCGCGGCGCCAGCAATCGGATATGCCGTAAATCTTGAACTTGCCGCGGTCGACGCACATCGACACCTTGCCGGTCAGTACGTCCATCGCGTCGATGTCGATAGCGTAAATATAGACGAAGCGGCCCGGCAACTTGCCGCGCACGGGCGTCGAGCAGGAGCCGGGCGTCGTCGTCCACCAACCTTGTGTGGCGAAACGGTCGCCCGCGTTCGTCGCGACGGCGAAATTAAGCAGCATGTGCGTGTTGTTGCAAACACGCAGGTCGGCACGCGCCGGGGTGAGCGTGAATAGCAACTGAGCAAGCGCGAACCATCCCTTTCGGGCCTTCGTCATGGCGAGGACCTCTCAAGCCGCCCTCAACGTTATCGGCCGCAAAGGTCGCGGTCCAGCGGTCGCGCATCGACAAGGGCCGTTCCGCCGAGACGGGCCCGCCGAGGTCCTCACCACATCGGGGGGCCCAGATTCGCATTGACGACGCCAAGGGGAAGCGAGCGCGGCGGTGTCTGCATGACGCCGCTCGCCGCCCACAGCGCCGCCGCTACGCCGGTGTGCTGGTCCATCCGTCTTTGCCACGAAACCGCGTTGACGAGATACAGCCGGTCGCCCCCGCCCATGATGTCCCAGCCGTCCACATCGACGCCATAGCAGCGCGAGTCGTTGCCGGTCGCAGCGCTTATCGCGCAGGCGTCGTCGCCGTTAAGACCGCGCACATGAGCCTGGCCGAGCGCGTGACCGATTTCGTGACCGATCGTGTTGTGATTGACCTTGTGGGCAGCGTCGACGACGCGCGGTCGGAACAGATCGGAATCGTCGTAGTCGTCGGCGTCGGAACGAAAGGAGCCGTCGTTGAACGTCGAAAAGCTCTTGCGGTTCGGCGTCGTGGCGGTGGCGGGCACGCCGGGGGCGAGGTTGACCGAGCGTGTGGTCTTGTCGAGGTTGAACACATTGATGGTGCGATGCGGCCCGCCGGTGCGCAATGGACCCGCGGACGGGGAATTGTCGAGCAAGCCGCCGGGACCGATCACCGCGACCCGCAGCAGGCAGATCACGTTGGGGCGCACGCGCAAGGGGGTCGCAGCGCGCCAATCCGCGTCGTAATCCAGACCGTCGTAATCGCGCGGGGTGGTAAGCAGGAACTGATAATTCCAGGTGTCCTGCGCTCTCTTGACGAACCCGCGCATGAACTTGTCGATAAGGTCCGGCGTCCAGTCCAGCGCGGGAAACAGATAGTCGTCGACGTCCTTGGCGTACCATCTGCCTCCATTCTGCACCATGCGCCCGCCGGTCTGGTTCTTCGAATCGCAGAAGTTGAGCTTGATCCGAAGTTGCAACGTCAACCAAGCGTTCTGCTTCGCATTGTCGCCGTTGGGAATTTCCAGCGCCGAATCGAACCCGTTCCACGGATACGACCCGTCGGCGGCCTTTATGATCGGCCGGAAGACCTTGCGCGGGGGCGTGCCGCCAAGGCTGTTCAAGCTGCTCGGATTCGGGGCGGTGACCATGTGATCCTCCGGGGTTCACGGTGGTTTACGGTCTGCAAGCCCAGGCTCTACGCGATGCGATAAACGAACTGGCCGTTCTCCGCCGCCACGCTGACGGATTGTATCGCTTCGCGCGCGAGCTGGCGCTTGAGAATCTCGCGCGAGAGCGCGGGCAGGATCGTGTTGGTGATGACGTTGTCGATCACGCGGCCTCCTGAGTCGGGGTCGTTGCACATCGACACGATCAACTCGACCGCGCTGTCGTCCGCCTCGAACGTCGCCTTGTGGTGTTCGGCGATGCGGCCGCCAACGCGCTTGAGTTGTAGCCGAACAATGCCGGCGAGCATCGCGGGGCTAAGCGGAAAATAGGGGATCGTCACGACGCGGCCAAGCAATGCGGGCGGGAACACTTCAAGCAACGCGGGCTTCAGCGCCGCAGCAAGCGTCGCCGCGTCGGGGGGCGAGGGGCGTTTGGCGGCGTCCATGATCATTTCGGTGCCGACGTTGGAGGTCAGCAGGATCAGCGTGTTGCGGAAGTCGATGCGGCGCCCCGAGCCGTCCTCCATCACGCCCTTGTCGAACACCTGAAAGAATATTTCGTGGACGTCCGGGTGCGCCTTCTCGATCTCGTCGAGCAAGACAACGCTATAGGGCCGCCGCCGCACCGCCTCCGTCAACCGCCCGCCTTCGCCATAGCCGACATAGCCCGGCGGCGCCCCCTTCAGCGTCGCGACCGTGTGCGCCTCCTGAAACTCCGACATGTTGATGGTGATGATGTTCTGCTCGCCGCCATACAGCGCCTCCGCGAGCGCCAGCGCCGTCTCCGTCTTGCCGACGCCCGAGGGGCCGCACAGCAGGAACACGCCGATGGGCTTGCTGGGGTTGTCGAGGCGGGCGCGGTTGGTCTCGATGCGCCGCGCGATCATCTGGAGGCCGTGGCTCTGTCCCACGATGCGGCGGTTGAGGATGTCGGCGAGGTTGAGCACCGTCTCGACTTCATCCGCCATCATGCGCCCGACGGGAATGCCGGTCCAGTCGGAGACGACCGCCGCCACTGCCTGCTCGTCGACATGCGGATAAATCATGCGCGTCTCGGGCGCCAGCGCGCCCAGCGTCCCCGCTTTTTCACGCAAGGCGGCGCGGTCGAATTCGACGTCCGTTTCGCCTTGGGCTTCCGCAATCTTCTCACGCAGGTCGAGGATTTCTTTGACCAGCCCCTTCTCGTGCGCCCAATGTTCGTCGAGCGCGCCTGCGCGCTCTCGCGCCTTTCCGAGCTTCTCGTCGATCTCGGCTATCTTGGTCGTCTGCGCATCGCTGAGGTCGCTCTCGCGCTCGAGCGACGCGCGCTCGGCTTGAAGCGAAGCGATATCGACCTCGCAATCTTCAACCGCGGCGGGCTTGGCGGTCTGCGAAATCGCGACGCGCGCGCAGGCGGTGTCGAGCAGGCTCACCGCCTTGTCGGGCAATTGTCGTGCAGGGATGTAGCGTTGCGAGAAATTGACGGCGGCGACGATGGCCTCGTCGGCGACGCGCACCTTGTGATGCTTCTCCATGGGTCCAACCAGACCACGCAGCATGACGATGGCTGTCGCCACGTCGGGCTCGCCGACATGGACGGGCTGGAAGCGCCGCGCCAGTGCGGGGTCCTTCTCGATATATTGCCGGTACTCGGACCATGTCGTCGCCGCTATCGTGCGCAGCGTCCCGCGCGCGAGCGCGGGCTTCAGCAGATTGGCGGCGTCGCCCGTGCCCGCCTGACCCCCGGCGCCGATCAGCGTATGCGCCTCGTCGATGAACAGGATAACCGGCGTGGGCGAGGATTGCGCTTCGTCGATTACCGAACGCAGACGTTGCTCGAACTCGCCCTTCATCGAAGCGCCGGCCTGCATCAACCCGACGTCAAGCACGCAAACCTTGACGCCGCGCAGGGGCGGCGGAACGTCGCCTGACGCGATGCGCTGCGCGAAGCCTTCAACCACCGCCGTCTTGCCCACGCCCGCCTCGCCGGTAAGGATCGGGTTGTTCTGGCGGCGGCGCATCAGCACGTCGATGATCTGTCTGATCTCGTCGTCGCGGCCCAGGATCGGATCCATGTCCCCGCCCTTGGCTTTGGCGGTGAGGTCCTGACTGAACCTGTCGAGCGCGGTCGTCCCCCTGGGGCCCAGCGCCGTCTCGCCGGCGGGCGTCTCCGCCGCCGCGACGCCCGCGCCGTCCATCGGGCGCATATTTGTTTCTTCCGACGCCTGCCAGACGCTGAGATGACTGACCGCCAGCTCATCGACGGGAAGCTTGGCGAATTCGGGCGAGCAGTTGATGAGCGCACGACGCAGCTCCAGCGACTTCAGGCACGCGACCAGCACATGACCGGATCGTATCTGCGTCTCGCCGAACAGCAGCGTCGCATAGTGCCAGCCGCGATCCAGCGCGTCGGCGACCTGCGCCGATATGCCCGGCATTTCGGTCTCGTTCTTGCGCAGCCCGGAGACGACTTTTGTCGCATCTGCGATCATCCGCGCGCGGTCGAGCTTGAAATGATCTGCGGTGACGGCGATGTCGGCGCGGTCCTTCTGCAACAGATGCAGCAACCAATGCGCCAGTTCGACGTTGCGGTTGCCGGCGCCCTTGGCTTGCCTGAGCGCCTGAATGAAAGCCTCGTAACCGATGCGGTTGAGCTTGCCGGCGACCGATTCGACGCTGATGTCCGCGGCCATGTCACTCTCCCTTAAAGCGCGCGCCCCGGCGGCTGATGAGATGAAAACGCGCATCCTTGCGCCAACGCTCGTCGGTCTTGGCCCAGTTGGGCGCCATCCAGCCGGTCCAGCCGAGTTGCGCGCCGCCCCCCAGACGCGCCGCCCGCGCTTCGCCGCAGGGGATAGCCAGTTCAAGGTCCCAGTCGAACTCGTCGCCGACGTAAGCGTAGACTGCGTCGGCGATCTGCTCGGCCAGCGGCGCGCCCGGCAAGAACTGCTGGTAATGCGCGAAATCGCGCGCATAGACGCGAATGCGGAATTTGTCCGACACCGTAAAGGCGCTCGATCCAAGCATGCAGTCCGTGCCTAGACCGCTGCGCAGGCCCAATCGCGAGCGCTCACTCTCATCGAGCGTCAACCAGGCGCCGACGAACTCCTCGATCTCCACGCGCGAGCCGACGAGGCCGGTCAGGAAGAAGCGTAGCCGCGACGAACTTTTGACTCGCGGCGCCAGCAGCCCCGCATATTCGAGCTTGACGAAATCGTGGACGTGATCGCGGTCCTTCAACCAATCCACGCCCAGCCCGATCACCGAGCCGATATAGTCGCGGAAACGGTCCTGCCGGGGCCGGTCGTTCTGCGCAATGGGCCGTGCGTCGGACCAGGCGCGGAAGAACAGCGCGAGGAAGCGGCTCTGAAAGATGTCGACGAAGCGCGGGAAGGCGTCGTCGCGCGCGCGCAGCCAGGAATAGGCCTCTTCGGTCGTGGTCAATGGCAGCGCGCCCTGCGGCCCGAACATGCCTAAGAACCGTGCGACGATCCGCTCGCGGCCCACCGTGTCCTTGCCCGCCGCCTCGATGGTGCTGTCGGGAAACTCCATGTAGGGGTTTTGCGAAACGGTGACGAAATCCTGCGCGCGGCCGGCGCTGTCGCCGATGCGCGGCTTGTCGGGATGCGCGCGTTCCAGCCGACGCATGACGGCGAGCCAATCGAAGCGCCAGGGTTCGGCGGCGAGTTGTTCGAGGAAGCTCATAGCGTCCCCCGCAAACCCAGCCGGGGCGGCCAGCGCATGATCTCGCCACGCTCGGTGGTGCGGATCACAGCTTGCGTGAAATGGTTGATCGCCACATATTCGGCGAAGAAACGGTCGAGCGCGGCACCCATCAGATAGGCGCCGGAGCCTTCGAACGCCTTATCGTCAATCAACGCGGTCAGTTCGAGGCCTCGCGCCGCCGCGGCGCCCTCGGGCAACCGGATGCGTCGCACGACGGCCTTGCACGTCAGGCTGCGCACGCCAGCGATGCGCCGCTCCGTCGCGCCGTCCGTAAGGTCAGCGAACAGGCGCAGCGTCTCGCGCAACGCCACCGCGCCTTCCTCCGGGCCGCGATCCACGAGGCCCAGATGGTTGAGGCTCAACATGTTGATAAGCCGCCATGCGATCTCGCCCGTCGAAGCCGGCGCCGTCTTGCCCGCCATTGCGGTCAGCGGCGGCTCGCGCGGCCGCGTCGGTCCGGCGATACAGCGCAGATCGAGCGTCACGTCGTCGAGCAACCGGAAATCCGCGCCGCCCTGGCCCACCGGCAAACGGTCGGCGAGATGCCGGTTGGTGCATAAGGCGCGCAGGCTCAATTCGGCGACGCGCTGCGAATCTTCCGTTTCGCCGCTTTGGCCGAGCGAGAGAAACGTCTCCGTTCCGGTATAATCGGACGCCCGGCCGAACCTTGTTTCGTGCGAGGTGCGGCGGCGCGGCAGCCGTCGAACCGTATAGCAGAGCCCCTCGCGACGGGCGCCCGCCGCCGCCGAATAAAGCGGCGCAACGGCAATCTTTTCGGGCGCGCCGGGAACATGCGCCTGCACGCTGACGATCCGGTTGACTTCGTAGTCGAGCGGATGGCTGCGATCGGCGACGACGGGATATTCATGCTGGTTGCTCTTGACGGGTAGGCGGTCAAGCGTCTTTTCGAACAAATTTACCGCAGGCGCCGCGTAAAGAGAGAAAGCCTCGGGCCGCACGCTGGCGCTCAAACGCGGGTCGACTTCGTCGAATGCGAAGATCACGTCGAAGGTCTTGGCGTCCAGACGCGGCGCGATCCGTGCGAGCCCGTCAAGATCGAAGCCCAGAAATTTGCGCGGAAAGCTGAGATACTCGCGTAAAATATCGAAGCCGCGAAACAGGCGGAGTTCGTTGGGGATGAGCGCCTCGTCGTCCTCGAAGCCGATCTGGCGCAGCATTTCGGGGCCGCCCTTGATCTCGACGGGATCGCCAAAGGCGTTGAGATGGCGGAACCAGACGCCCCGGCAATGGCCGAATATCTGCTCGTAGAGAGCGACGGCGTCCGCCTCCGGGCCGAGCAGGTGAAAGCGCAGGCTCTTCACCTTGCAGCGGCTCGCCCAGAACTCGGGACGCTTTACCGCCTCCTCCTCGCTGGGTTCGTCCTCGCGCCGCGCCGCCGCGCGTACGCCAAATTGCAGCCGCAGACCCGCCGCCGCCGCCATCCCGCCAGTTGGCAGCAGCGCCTGTAACGGCGCCGCGCCGGCGAAATATTCCGCCTTCACCAGATCGAAGGGCCACAACGTCGCCGGCGCGGCGAGTCGGAAGCGGCAGGCGACGTGTCGCTCCATCTCGCGATAGGTCGCATCCAGATAAGAGCCGCGCGGAATCGTGCGGCCCTCGCGCAACGCGGGGTCGCCAAATTTCGGGGCGATCTCGGCCAGCAGGAAAGACGGCGTCGGGGCGAGATATTGCGGCGTCAGTTGATCCAGCATATTAACGGTGAAATCGGCGAACTCATGTTTGAGTTTGAGTTGTACCCGCGCCGCCAGAAACGCCGACCCTTCGAGCAGCCCGGAAATCATGGGGTCGGTGCGGTCGCCGATGAGGCCGCCCAGACGCTCGGCGACGCCTGGATATTCTAGGGCGAACTCGCTCGCCTGCTCGCGCAGGACGGTGAGTTCGCGATTGTAGAAGTCGAGAAACTCTCTGTTCATCGCCTTAGAGCCGATCAACTTTGATTTTGCCGGTGTCGAGCTCCACTTCCGCGACGAACTCGACCGGCACGTCCATCGGCTCGGCGCGCAGGTCCGCTCGGATGAAAAACTTGAGCCTCAGCGAGTCGACGTCGACATAAGGTTCGCGCCCGACCTTGAGCGTGCCCGCCGCGAGCCGGGGCTCAAAGGTCGTCAGCGCCTGCTGAATTTCGAGGGAAATTTCCGTCAGCCGGTGCTCGTCGATGGTGCGCGTCGAGAGATCGGGAAAACCGAAATTGAGCACCGAGCGCGCCACCTGCGGCGCCGCGTCGAGGCCGATGGCGGCGTCGAGATTGGTGGTGTTGAGGAGATCGACGAGATCGGCGTTGACTTCCCGGCGCAGGCCCGCCTCGGAGATAAGCGCGCGGCTGGGCGCGCGGCGCGGCGCGATCACGCGATCACCGCCCGCGTTGCGCAGATCCAGCGGCCTCTTGGCGTCGCGCTCCTCATGCGCTGTGCGAAAGGCGAACATGAGCGGCGGCGCCAGGCGTTCGTGTTTCTTGGGGGCCATGGCGTCCGCTTTCGGTCATGAACGAGGCGCGACGTCGCCGTCGCGCCGATGTTTGAGGCGTACGCCCATCAGGACGCCTTGTTGGCCTTGACGTCGTAAGTCTTCTCGTTCTTGGCGCCGGGCGAGCCGTCGGCGTTCTGCGGCGTGTAGGTCACCTTGACCTTGGAGAAGTTGAGCG
>JAYVYJ010000028.1:0-3491 GCA_043784465.1 Hyphomicrobiales bacterium | reverse complement strand
GCGTCGCAGTGGGGACACCTCGTCAACGTGTACATGTTACCTGCTGCTCGCGCTATACCATCGCCAAGATCACCAGCGGCTAAACGAGCGCCGACCTAGCGCTGCGTAGGGGGGCAAACCAACCCCTGGAAAACGACTGACGCGCTCTCAAGCCTTCAGTCGGTCCCCGGCCATTCGTTCAACCGGACACCACGTCGCCAAAAAGCCTCCAACTCTCACCGGAGAATCTTTGGAGCCGGGCCTGATGATACGGATTATAGTCGTTAGGCGTAATGTTAATCGTCACCCCTGGCAGACCCAAAGAGTTGCGAAAACCTTTAATGTTAGTCGCCTGCCTTAGAATATTGTCGCGTGACAGTTCGTTGCCGCATTTTCTTAGTAAATTTATCAGACTTTCGGCATAGGAATAACCGCTCGTCGCGTAGAAGTCGGTATATCCAACGCCGGGTAAGTATTTTTCCATAAAGGCGATATAGTTTTTCATCTCGGGATCGTCCGCCCAGGTCGGATCACTGGGATCCTTGAGCGCCGCCGCCGTGGCGACATCCTTAGATTTCTCGAGACCGGCCGGCTTCAGGACCGCCGGAATTGACGCGGAAACGAAGGACATATAACGCGCCGGCGCCCAACCAATATCGTAGGTCTTACGGATCGCCTGTGCGGCAGCTTTCGGGGTTGCTGCGATGATGAGCGTATCCGCGCCAGAGCTTTGGAGCGAAATAATCTGGCTGTCGATAGTTGGCTCGATCACCTCATAAGAAACCGCCCTGACAAGCAATAAGCCGCGATCTGAACCAAGGATTTCTTTGACACCCTGTAGATAATCCCGTCCAAAATCATCGTTTTGATAAATAATGGCAATTTTGCTGTCTGGGTTAGATAAAAGTATCTGTTTCGTCAGAATGTGAGCGTCCGTCTTATATTGAAAATTGCCCGGCACGGTCCATGGAAAATGCTCTGGATCGTTGAACGTCGCAGCTCCGGCCAGTATCGACAGTTGCGGAACCTGGGCGGCGTTGAGGTATCCGCGTACGGCCAGATTTGTCGCCGTCCCAAGACTTGAGTAAATAAAAGCGACATTTTCGACCTCAACCAGCCTTCGCGTCTGTTCGACTGTCTTCGGCGCACTATATCCGTCATCAAAACTTACAAGATTGATCTTGCGCCCGTTAACGCCGCCGTTATCATTTATCATGCGAACGTAAGCAAGATTGGCGCGCCCAATCATGCCGTAGGCCGACGCCGGCCCGCTGTAGGGCATTGTCTGACCGACTTTAATTTCGGTATCTGTTACGCCCAGCATGTCGATGGCGCGGGCAAATCTCAGTATGGCCGGTGACGTAACTGCGACAGCAGTCGCGGATATAAGTAAATCTCGACGTGAAAACATGGCTACGTCCCCCGAAGGTCTGATCGGTCAAATTTATGTTTCGATTTGCGTCGAGCCTAGCTAGTTTTTTATAGATACTGCAAATCCAAAATAAACTTGGTTGAATGCCTGGCCTTTAATCAATCGAATTCGACGTCCTTCGCGCAAATAGCGAAGATTTTGGTGTCGGCGAAGCATACGAAGACCTTGCGCCCACTTCGAGGCCAAGGCCACTGCGCGGTCCAGCTTGGCCTTGGCGCGCGCATCGGCTATTCCAATAGTCAACGGACCTATATTGCGTCCGCGCGAGTTTTGTAATGCTCATCCGGCGAGCGCTTCGAGAGTATCGAACCTGGGCCCTAGATAGCTCCCGGTGGGACGCCTATGAGGCACGCGCGGGCGACGTGGTCATCGCCACCTCTCCGAAGTGTGGCACCACATGGACCCAGCAGATCGTCAGTTCCCTCGTTTTCCAGGACGCAGAGATTCGCGCCTTGTCATCGGTGTCTCCCTGGATCGATGTTCGTTTCAGGGGATCCAGCGCAGAGACCCATAGAGTCCTAGCCGCACAAACCCACCGACGATTTGTAAAGACCCATTTGCCGGTCGACGGACTACCGCTTTATGACGAGGTCCGATACATCCATGTCGCTCGCGACGGACGCGATGTGTTGCTTTCGTTGCACAACCACATCACCGGCTTTACACAGAAGCAGCTGGAAGAGATGGACCGCATTGGTCTAGAAGATCCAATAATTGGCCGTCCCTATCCCCGCTTTCCGGCTGACCCCCGGGCTTTCTTCCGAACGTGGCTGACAACGCCAGCCATAGACGGCCAGACGGAGGGGACGCCCGGTCCATCATTTTTTGACCTGGAAGCTGGGTATTGGGCCGAGCGGCATAGACCGAACTTCTTGTTAGTCCACTATAACGACCTCAAGGAAGACCTCAATTGCGAGATGCGGAGAATCGCGGAATTCCTGGACATCACCATAGCGGAGTCACTGTGGCCATCTCTCGTGCGCGCGGCGAGTTTCGAGGCCATGCAGAGCGCCGGGGACGATCTGATGCCACACGCTAAACGGCTTTTTACTGGGGGGGCACGCCAGTTCTTCAACAAGGGCGTGAGCGGAAGGTGGCAGTCGATTTTAACTGATGAAGACTTGGCGCTCTACGACGCGAAAGTGCGCGAAAAACTCACTCCCGGGTTGGCCGCTTGGCTTGCAGGAGGGCGACGCGGGGCTGGCGAGCCACCTCAAATGAACGAGTGATACCGCTTCGATGCGTCGAGAATGAAAAAATATCAAAGTTTTTCAAAAGAGTGTGCGGTTTAGCTCCATCTCCGCATCGAGGGCCCGCACCAGCGCGTCCTTACGCAGAGAATTTTCTCAGGCGACGAAATCAATTCGGACGCGAATTGAAGCGTCGTCAGTTGGGTATGATGAATTTCAGGACCGCGACATTGACGTGCGCCACGATGAGACGCACGCTGCGCCTTGGCGCAAATCACTGCGTCACGAGGGAATCGACCACCAGAAACACGAAGACCCGCCTTTAGGGCGGGCCGGTGTCCCGGCGAACCGGGGAATATCAGATTGCTTGGCAGCGCTGATACTCCCCGAAAATTTGACACAGCGCAACCCCTTTCCGGGGCTCGCTATCGCTTGGCCTAATCGGCGCGCGTCCCCTGACGGCGGGCTTTGGCTCGAAAGGGACAGCCATGCTCACCGAACAGTTCCACGCCGCCGTCGCCGCCGCCCGTAATACCACCGCGCTGGACAACGTAGCCCGTCTACTTTGGGCCGCACATGGTCAGGGCGCGATAGTCGACGCTGACGCCGAGACCATCGCGGGGGCCATTCAAGCCCGCCGAGCCGCCTTTAGCCGTCCGGCTGACGGGATAGCGCTTTTACAAGCCGCGCCCGCCAGCGCCCGCCGCAAGCCCGTCAGGCCACGTTCACCCGATAGGCAGGCCAGCATAGAACGTCGCCGCCGTTACGCCGCCTCTGGCGCGTTGCCGCCCGGCCCGTACGGCTGCGAGGGACGGAAAACCGACATAAGGAAATTCGTTTTATAAATCAAAGCGAAACATGCACAGATATTGACGGGGTAATGTCGGTCA
>JAYVYJ010000027.1:0-5559 GCA_043784465.1 Hyphomicrobiales bacterium | reverse complement strand
GAGCTATGGCCGAAAGTTGGTGACGGCGCGAATCGGGAGGGCGGCATATCGTGGGGGTGCTTGACGCCTCCACTTCTCCATCGAAGGAGCGATATGCCGTGTCCAAGGATAATGTTTTCAATCTGGTCCAGCCAGGGGCTTTCGAAGACCAACTCACCGAAGTTTTGCGCAACGGGGCTCGCGCGCTTTTGGCCCAGGCGGTCGAGAGCGAGGTTTCCGGATTTATCGCCAGCTATGCTGGCCTCAAGACGTCGGACGGCCTTCGGCGGGTCGTGCGGCACGGCCATTTGCCCGAGCGGGAGGTAATGACCGGCATCGGGCCTGTCGGCGTGCGCCAGCCGCGTGTGCGCGACCGCGAGGCGGCGACGGACGATCCCGGGCGCATCCGCTTCTCACCGACGATCCTGCCCGCTTATCTCAGGCGCTCGAAGTCGATAGAGGTCCTGCTGCCAATACTCTACCTCAAGGGCGTTTCCACCGGCGACTTCTCCGAGGCGCTGGCGGCCTTGCTGGGTAAGGACGCGGGCGGCTTGTCGGCCACCACCATCGGCCGGCTGAAGGACGGCTGGCGGGATGACCACGCCGCCTGGGCCAGGCGCGACCTGTCGGCCAGGCGCTACGTCTACGTCTGGGCCGACGGCGTCCATTTGCAGGCCCGGCTTGAAGACGAGAAGCAATGCATCCTCGTCATCATCGGCGCGACGCCGGAGGGCAGGAAGGAACTGGTCGGTTTCACCGACGGCGCCCGCGAGAGCGCGCATGACTGGCGCGCGCTGCTGCTTGACCTGAAGGCGCGGGGCCTGTCGATCCCGCCCGAACTGATGGTCGCCGATGGCGCGCTCGGCTTCTGGAAGGCGGCGGGCGAGGTCTGGCCCAGGGCGCGCGAACAACGCTGCTGGGTCCACAAAACGGCCAACGTGCTCAACAAGCTCCCCAAGAGCCAGCATCCCAAAGCCAAGCGGGCGTTGCAGGAAATCTGGATGGCCGAGACCAAGACCCAGGCCGAGGCCGCGTTCGACGCCTTCCTCGAAAGCCACCGGCCAAAATACGACAAGGCCGCCGATTGCCTGGCCAAAGACCGCCAAGCCCTGCTCGCCTTCTACGATTTTCCAGCAGAGCACTGGAAGCATCTGCGCACGACCAACCCGATCGAAAGCACCTTTGCGACCGTGCGCCACCGCACGGTCCGCGCCAAGGGATGCCTGTCGAACACAACCGCGCTCGCCATGGTCTTTAAGTTGATCGAAGGCGCGCAGATGAACTGGCGCCGCCTTGACGCTCACGCCCAGTTGCCAAAACTCGTCCTGGGTGTGAAGTTCTCCGACGGGTTGGAGGTCGCAGCAATGCAAACCGCCCCTCAGCCCCAAACCGCCGCCGCCTAACCGCGCACGTCGTCACCAACTTTCGGCCATAGCTCCACCTTATGCCGCTGCGCGATCGCTAAGACGAAAGCTCCGTGCTCGAAGCTCACCGCTACGAGGCGCTCCTTCTCGTCATTCCCCCGAGCGCGACTTCACCGTTTGCGTCAATCACCGACAATCCAAACGCGGCGGAGTCCACGCGCGCCAGTTCGGGGATGTAGGTGGCGACTGCGCCCCGATCGAGCCTGCCGTGCATTTCCGTGGCGATCTCTTCGACGACGGTTTTCAGCAAAGGCATGACGATTCTTCGCTCAGAATAGTTCGTGGCGACGTCTATTCGATTGCGAGGATTTCGATCTCATCGTCGCCGAATGGGATGATGTAGCCGGCGTTCTTTCTCATGAGAAGACGGGCCAGCGGGGAGGCGTAGGAAATCGAACCCTTACGCGGATCCGCTTCATCTTCCCCGACGATGCGGAAAGACTGAGGGTCGCCTTCGTTGCGCGTGAATGTAACGCGATTTCCAAAGGAGACTACGCCCACATGTGGCGGTGACGAGATAAGCTGAGCGGTCGAAAGCCGTTCGGCGAAATAGTTCAAATCCCGATACGCAGGCGCTGAGGCGCATCTCCGCTCGTTTATTTCCTCGATCTGCTGAGCGCGTTCGTAAGCCTGACGCGCCTGCGCCAGCGCCGCTTCCAGCGCTTTGTGGCCTGACGCCGTCACGAAGTTCGAATGCGGCGAAATGGGGCGATCAGGAAGCTGAAACTCTGCAGCGGTTTCGGCGCTTTCTTCACGGGTAAAGGCTACGCTCATGAATTCTATTATCTCTCCCTCGCTATATATCCGATATAGTGCGCTCGGCAGAAAATTCCATCGTCGCCCGCGCGCCGGCCCGCGCGACGTTGTGTAGGTTCGTAGAGGGTTGATCGCCCATGCCGCAGCCGGCCCTGACTTTGGAAGGAAGCTGGAGCGACCGCTGCGAACAGATTCATACGTCTGGCGGTGGCCGATCTCGCCTTGTGGAAACACACCGCGACCGGGGCGCCCTCTCAAGCCCCGCGCCTTGCGTCGCCACGATTGAACGGACGAATTCTAAACGGCTACGGCGTTCACAGTCTTGACATTTTTGCAGGTGTTCTATTTATGTTCCTCAGCTTGCAGCAGGTTAAGCGTGAAAATTGCGAGTCTGGCAAGCGCGGCGCCTCCGGCATGAACCTTGCCCGAGACGGTGAGCTCGCCAAGTCGATAAGAGAAGGCGCAAATGGCTGCGGTCACCTATTACGTCGCACTCGCCTTCGTACGCTCCGAGGATGGCGGCATCGTCGCAACCGAACCCAAAGAGGCGCGTAGCGCCGATCAGGCCATTCGCATGGCAAAGAGTCTGGCTGCGGCCGAACATCACTGCGGCGCCATCGCGTTCTCTCGAACCGGCGATCCGGCCGTGGGCGATTTCGCAGACGCCTTGATTTTGAAAGCGATTGGCGAAGTGGACGAGGGGCTTTTGCGTTCGGCAGGATGAGGACGCCTATTTACGCTGTAGGTTCGCTCGATAGTAGGGGCGGTTGAAAAATGAAACTGACACAAAAGCGAGCTCGAACTATAGCTCATCTTCGACAGTGCGAAAAGCCAAGTCATTGACAGGCGCGCGGAATCGCGTCGCATTTGCAGCGTGGCACTACATTACGCCGCGTAGATGTGGATTATGCGCTGGTGATCTGTCGCACCTTCGGCGGCAGGGCGACGCCGAGGGCGGAGAGCGCAAGGCTGGCGGTGGGGGGTGGAGCGGAGCGCAGCAGGAAGCGCTTGCCGTCCTGTTGCACCTCGGTCTCTGTGAGATTGTCCAGATCGGCGATGACCGCATGCCAGGAAGCGCGGACGTCCTTGTCGGCGGCGGCGAGACGGACCTCCAGTTCCTTCTTCATGACCAGCACCAGAAGACTGCACGCGACATGGCCGCGGATCGTTTCGTCGAGCTTGTGATAGATCGGTCGCGTTTCGAACAGGCTTTTCGTTGTTCGAAAAGCCCGCTCCACGGTCCAGAGTTGTTTGTATATGAGCATCGTTTGAAGAGGCGAGAGGCTCGCGTTGGTGCGTAGCACGAACACGCCGTGGTATTTCGCGTCCTCTTCGATCTTGGCGCGATCGGCGGCGAAGCCGTCGTCGTCGCCGTTCGCCAGGAAGCGGCGAAAGCCCTTGTTGCCGACGAGGCTCTCGTCGCCCTTCTTCAGTTGCTTCTTAAGCGCCGCGACGATGGCTGCGCGGTCGGCGGCGTCTTTCCTCATCTGATCGAGATTGCGACAGACGACATATCGCCTGCCAGCCAGTTCCACCGCCTTGGCCTCATAATCGACATCGCCCCTGGCCTTCGTGAGAACTATGGGAACGAACGGCGCGGGATCGGCGAGAATGAGGCCCCGCACCAGTTTGTCGCTTCGCTCACGCACGCCAAGTACCTATAGGAGCTTGTGCGCTTCGAGTTCGGCGATGGTCTCGGCGCTGATTATGCCGCGGTCGGCGACAACGCGCACGCGGTTGATGCGGAAGCGACGCTGCAAGCGGTCGACCGCCGGGATCAGGCTGCCAACGTCGGTCGTATTGCCGGGCCATATCTCCGTGCATACCGGACGACCGTCGCCATCGAGGAGAACGGCCAGGATCATCTGGTTCAGGTCCGGCCGGTGCCGACTGGTTCGACGTGGTGGTGGCGTCCAATCTCTTCGGCGACATACTGTCCGACCTCGGCCCGGCCTGCACGGGGACCATCGGCATCGCGCCTTCGGGCAACATCAATCCGTCGGGGGATTTCCCCTCGCTGTTCGAGCCCGTCCACGGCTCGGCGCCCGACATCGCGGGACAGGGGATCGCCAACCCCATCGGCCAGATCTGGTCGGCGGAGATGATGCTCGATCACCTGGGCGAGCGTGAAGCCGCAGCCGATATCGTGCGCGCCATCGAAGGCGCGCTGGCCGAACCGACGCTGCGCACCCGGGATCTCGAGGGGCGCGCGAGCACCCGGGAATGCGCCGCCGTCATCGTACGGGCGCTGGCGTGACGGCGCCCGATCTTACCGGCCGCGTCGCCCTCGTCACCGGCGCCGGTCGCGGGTTGGGGCGCGCGATGGCGCTGGGCCTCGCGCAGGCGGGCGCCCGGGTGGTCGCGACCGCCGCGCGCGAAGCCGCTGAACTCGATGCTGTCGCCGCCGAGGCCTCCGGCGGCATCATCGCCCTCGTCGCCGACGTTACGAAGGCGCCCGACGCCGCCCGCGCGGTCGCGACGGCGCTTAAGCGGTTCGGGCGGCTCGACATTCTCGTCAACAACGCCGGTCGCGGCATGAAATATGTCAGCGAGCGGTTTCCGAACGAGCCGACGCGGTTCTGGGAGACCGACCCCGACGCCTGGCGCCTGGTGATAGACGCGAATGTCAACGGCCCGTTCCTGATGGCGCGCGCGGCGGCGCCCGAAATGCTTCGCGGCGGCTGGGGGCGCATCGTCAACATCTCGATGAACCACGAGACCATGCGACGACGCGGCTTCTCGCCCTATGGCCCGTCCAAGGCGGCGCTGGAATCCGAAACGATCATATGGGCGCAGGACCTCGAAGGCTCCGGCGTCACCGTCAATGCGCTGCTGCCGGGCGGCGCGACGCTGACCGGCATGATCCCCGAGGGCGTCGATCCCGCCTTGCGCGCCAAGCTGATCGACCCCGCCGTGATCGTGCCGCCGCTGCTGTGGCTGTGCTCGCCGCAGGCCGACGGCGTGACCGGCAAGCGACTTGTCGCCACGCGCTGGCGCGACGATTCCCCCGAGGCGGCGACGGACAATGCCGGCTGGCCGTGAGGCGTTTGACGCTTTCGTCGAGCAGTTGTGCAAGCCCTATTGCGCGCCGCGGTTGGGCGCGCCGTCGCTGCCGACCGGGCGGTATTTCCGCATGCACATGATCGGCTATTTCGAAGACCTGCACTGCGAGCGCGGTATCGCTTGGCTGTGTTTCGGCGTGGAAAAGTGGGTCTGACGCATTTTTGGTGATGCACAGGCTCACGCGAAGCCGATAACGCGAGCTTGCAGGAGATCGAGCTTTCCCCGGCCGTACATTTGCCGTTTGACGAGCTTGAGCTTGCAGATCTGCCCTTCGGTTTGTCCGTTGGACCACCCCGAAGATATCGCGGCGCTTACGGCGTCGATGTCGTTCGTGACG
>JAYVYJ010000026.1:0-4150 GCA_043784465.1 Hyphomicrobiales bacterium | reverse complement strand
CTGATGGACATGTTCTTCGACGCCGCCGAGGCGGCGACCAAACGTCGCGTGCATTTCCACGCGTTCATGGCCGACGTCCACGCCCGCGTCCATGCGTGGCGGCAGGCCAGGAAGCGCGGGCAGGTGAGCGGCGACGATCCCCTCGCGCCGCTCGCCGAGGCGCTGGCGAAGGAAGCCGCGCTCCTGTGCTTCGACGAATTCAGCGTGCGCGACATCGCCGACGCCATGATCCTGGGGCGGTTATTCGGAACCCTGTTCGGGCTGGGCGTGGTGGTGGTCGCGACCTCGAACGTGGCGCCGGGCGATCTTTATAAGGACGGGCTCAACCGCGCCCTGTTCCTGCCTTTCATCGGCTTGCTGGACGAGCGCATGGAGGTCGTGCGGCTGGAGGCGGCGACGGACTACCGGCTGCAAAAGCTCGCGCGCGCGCCGGTTTATTATGCGCCGCCCGACGAGGCGGCGATGGACGCGGCATTCCTGACGCTGACCGGCCTTGCGCGCGGCGAACCGGCCGAATTGCCACGGCTCGGCCGCGCCATCGCCGTGCCGCAGGCGGCGGGCGGGGTGGCGCGGTTCGATTTTGACGCGCTGTGCCGGGCGCCGCTGAGCGCTGGAGACTATATCGCGTTGGCGGCGCGCTACCAGACGATCTTCGTTGACCGCGTGCCCGTCCTGCGCGAGGAGGACCGCAACGCGGCCAAGCGGTTCATTCATTTCATCGACGCGGCCTACGACGCGCGGACGAAGCTTGTCGTCTCGGCGGAAGCCGAGCCGAACGCGCTGGCGCCCCTCCTCGGCGGGGTCGAATCGTTCGAATTCGCGCGCACGGCGTCTCGGCTGACGGAGATGGGCAGCCGCGATTATCTGGGCCTGCCGCACGCGTCCCAAAGCGAGCGGCCCGACGACCTCGGCGGCCTCGTGGACGGTTGATCCTCGCCATAAGAAATATTGAGCGCGTCCAGACGAAAAACCTATCGCAAGGCGGAGAAAGCAACGCCCATCGATATTTGACAGCGGCGCGAGCTTGTCTCACTTTCACGGCCTGAAAGCCGGGAGCGACGCCGGCTCCGGGAGGAAACATGTGCCATTTGTTCGCCAGCCAACCGCCCGAGACCTATGCGTTCGAGACGCGGTCGATCCGGCTCAACGGGCAATGCACGAGCATAAGGCTCGAACGCGTGTTCTGGACGATCCTGGAGCAGATTGCGGCCGCAGAGGGCCAGACCGTGCCGCGTTTCATCTCGACCCTGCACAGCGAGGTGTTGCAATTATGGGGCGAAGTCGCGAATTTCACCTCGCATCTGCGCTGCATTTGCCTGTTGGCGCGCGAAGAAGGCCGCCGGGCGCGTCCCGCTGCGGCCGCCTGATGTAGTAGACGCATAACACCTTGCGCGGCGGTCACCCCCTAAAAGGGGGCGTCGGTGGGGAGAATTTGCGGAGCGATGGCGAAAACCATTCATTCGATGATCCGCGTCCTGGACGAGGCGCGCTCGGTTTCGTTCTATGAAGAGGCGTTTGGGTTGAAGGTCGCCGACCGGCTTGACTTCCCCGATTTTACGCTCGTCTATATGTCGAACTCGCTCTCGCATTTCGAGCTGGAGTTGACGATCAACAAGGGCCGCACGGCGCCCTACAGTCTGGGCGACGGGTACGGCCACATCGCCGTGGTCGTCGAGGATCTCGACGCCGAACACACGAGATTCGAGGCGGCTGGGCTCAAGCCTCGCAAGCTCGTCGCGTTCGAAAAGGAAGGCAAGCTGCTCGCCCGGTTTTTCTTCGTGGCGGACCCTGACGGCTACCAGATCGAAGTGCTGCAAAGGCACGGACGCTTTCACTGAAAACCGGCGCCAAGCCGCTTTGTAACGGGAGGAAACGACATGGGTCATCATCACGGACCTGAAGACGCGCCGGTGTCGCGGCGTAAGTTCTTGCAGCGCTCGGCGCTGGGCGCGGCGGCCATCGCGGTCACGCCTGCGGGCGCGCTGCTCAATGCGTCGGAAGCCTGGGCGCTCGACGTCAAGGGGCTGGCCCCTGCGACGATGAAGACGCTGATCCTTGTCGCGCGCGACATTTATCCGCACGACAAAGTGCCGGATCGTTTCTACGCCGTCGCGATGAAATCCTACGATGAGGCGGCGGCCAAGGACCCGGCGGCGAAGGCGGGCGCGGAGGCGTTCGTCGCCGCGCTCGACGGCGCGGCGGGGCCGGGCGGTTATGCGGGCAAAGCCTGGGAGGCCGAGCGGGTCGCTATTCTTCGCACCCATGAGGCGGACCCGATGTTCCAGGCGATCCGGGGCGGATTGGTCGTGTCGCTCTACAACAACGAGGATGTGTGGCCGATCTTCGGCTATGAAGGCGAGTCCTATTCCAAGGGCGGCTATCTGGAGCGCGGCTTCAACGATCTCGACTGGCTTTGAGCGAACAACCAACAATCTGAAGGAACGTCAATGGTCGCGAAATTCGATTCCAACGACGACAGCGTCGTCGTCATCGTGGGCTCCGGCGCGGGCGGCGGCACGCTCGGCAACGAACTGGCGCAAAAGGGCGTGAAGGTCGTCATTCTGGAAGCTGGCGCGCGCACGGAATACATCGACTTCATCAACAACGAATGGGAGAGTTTCACCCAACTCGCCTGGACCGACATGCGCACGACCTCGGGCTCGTGGCGGGTTCACAAGAACTTTCCGAACCTGCCGGCGTGGATCGTCAAATCGGTCGGCGGCTCGACGACGCATTGGGCGGGCGCGTCGCTGCGGCTTCAGGAGCATGAATTCAAGACGGCGAGCCATTATGGGCATCTGAAGGGCGCCAATCTGCTGGACTGGCCCGTTACGCTCGCCGATCTGGAGCCATACTACGCGCGCGCCGAAGAGAAGATGGGCGTCACGCGCACCAACGACCTGCCCGGCTTGCCTGGCAACAACAATTTCAAGGTGCTGAAAGCGGGCGCCGACAAACTCGGCTACAAAGAGTGCCACACCGGGCGCATGGCCATCAATTCGGTGGAGCGCGATGGGCGCAACGCCTGCCATCAGACCGGCTTCTGCTTCCAGGGCTGCAAATGGGGCGCGAAATGGTCGACGCTCTATACGGAAATTCCCAAAGGCGAGGCGACCGGCAATCTGGAAGTGAGGCCCGATTCCCACGTCGCGCAGATTGAGCATGACGCTTCGGGCAAAGCGACGGGCGTCGTCTATTTCGACAAAGCGGGCAAGATGCAGCGCCAGAAGGCGCGCATCGTCGCGGTCGCGGGCAACTCGATTGAAAGCCCGCGCCTGCTGCTGAACTCCGCGACGTCGAAATTCCCGGACGGGCTGGCCAACTCGTCGGGTCAGGTCGGGCGCAATTACATGCGGCACATGACAGGCTCGGTCTACGCCGTGTTCGATAAGCCGGTGCATATGTATCGCGGCACGACGATGGCGGGCATCGTGCGCGACGAGGCGCGGCACGATCCCAAGCGTGGCTTCGTGGGCGGTTATGAGATGGAAACGCTTTCGCTGGGCCTTCCGTTCATGGCGGCGTTCCTCGATCCCGGCGCGTGGGGACGCGAGTTCACCTCCGCGATGGACGGCTACGTCAATATGGCGGGCATGTGGTTGGTCGGCGAGGACATGCCGCAGGAGACCAACCGCATCACGCTCAGTGAGGCCAAGGACAAGTTCGGCCTGCCCGTGGCCGACGTGCATTTCGACGATCACCCCAACGATGCGGCGATGCGCAATCATGGTTATGCGCAGGGCAAGGCTTTGTATGAGGCGGTCGGCGCGACGCGGGTGTTTCCGACACCGCCCTATCCCTCGACACATAATCTGGGCACCAACCGCATGAGCGAGAAGCCGCGCGACGGCGTCGTCAACAAGAACGGCCAGACGCACGACATCTCCAACCTGTTCATCTCGGACGGCAGCCAGTTCACGACGGGAGGCGCGGAGAACCCGACGTTGACCATCGTCAGCCTCGCCATCCGTCAGGCGGAGTTCATTTCCAATCAGATGAAGGCCAACGTGATATAAAACTTCGGCGTCGCCTCCGCTCCCATGGGGCGGAGCTCAGGAATCCCCTCATTTTCAAATTTGCCAGTTTCGGAAGTTTTCGGGCTATCGCAAGGCTGAAAAAGACGCAACGAAGGGTCTCACGCCGCCGACCG
>JAYVYJ010000025.1:0-37980 GCA_043784465.1 Hyphomicrobiales bacterium | reverse complement strand
GACTTTTTCGCCCAGCGGAATCGTCCGCTACGCCTGTTGCATCAAGAAGTTGAAAACTGTTGCATATGGGACTCAGTTGAGAGCGTTGAACAGCCCTGCTGCCTTGGGTTCACACAATTATGGAAGCGCTTTGCGATCATTTCGAACCTATCTATCACACCGCGTCCGGATCGACCGTGGTTTTTGTCGTCACGAAGCCGACCTCAGCAGACGCTATCCGAGCCGCCGTCGCAGCAAACTTGGGTCCCGACATCGTCGATCAACTAACCGAGCGAGCCATCGGCAAAACGACCAATAGGGAGACAGCCGTTTTCATGCAGCTAGCACATATCGTCGCCACATTGAAAAATCGCGGGCTGAAGATGGCCACAGAAGCCAGTGAACGCTTTGAGTTACCCGTTTTCGGAAATGAAATGGATCGCTTTTTCGAGCAGCAACACGATGAGGTTCGCGCCTATCTGCGCCATGCTCAAGACGGCTGAGCAGGTAATGCGCAACATGCGGATGACACAAATTCTTCAGCAATCGACGCGGATCGCGGGATCGACAAAGGCGTTGATCCGACCGGAACCGTACTGATCGAGACGCGCGCGGCCCGTATCTATTTTGGGAATCGCGAAGAAAAGATCGAGCTCCCTACCTAAACGTCAATCCACCACCACCTTCGTCCCCTTCGCGACACGCGAATAAAGGTCGATCACGTCGGCGTTGAGCATGCGGATGCAGCCTGACGACACCGCCTTGCCGATGCTCTTGGGTTCGTTGGTGCCGTGGATGCGGAACAACGTGTCCTTCTTGTCCTGAAACAGATAGAGCGCCCGCGCCCCCAGCGGGTTGGAGGGGCCGCCGTCGACATGGGGCGGCAGGTCGGACTGGCGGGCGATCATCTCGGGGGGCGGCGTCCAGCCGGGCCAATAGGCCTTGCGGCCGATCTCGGCCTTGCCTTTCCAGGCGAAACCCTGACGCCCGACCGCGATGCGGTACTCCACCGCCTGGCCCCCGTCCTCTGACAGCCACAGCTTGCGTTGCTTGGTGGAGATCGTCAGCGTGCCCGGAGCCTGGCCGGTGGGATCGGCGACCTCGCGGCGCGAAATCGTCTTGGTGTCCACGTCTTTGTCGCTCGCCTGCGGCGTCGAATAATAGGGATCGGCGTCGGCGGGCAGGTCGCCCTTCGACTTTTCGGGCGAGGGGTCGCCAAACAGAAAGAACTGCTGCGGCTGCGTATGCGGCTGCGCCAGCGCAGGCGCCGCGCTCAAGCCCGCCGCAAAAATCGCCAACGCCCACCTACGCATTGCACAGCCTCCGTATCGCCGACGGGCGCCGATTTAACGTATCCCCGCGCGATTGGCGACTTGCCGCTTTTGCGCCACATTCAGGCGCGATGAGAATGAACGTTCATTCTCATCGCGCGGACACATGAAGCTGGAACGTTTCCCAACCGGCCGCCGCCCGCCCGACGAGGATCGGCGCGTGCAGATTCTGGAGGCCGCCGAGCGCGTGTTCGTAACGTGCGGCTTCCATGCGGCGACCATGAATCAGGTCGCCGACGCCGCGGGCATGAGCGCGGGCAATCTTTATCGCTATTTTCCCTCCAAGGAGGCGATTGTCGAGGGCCTGTGCGAACGCGATTCGGCGGAACGCTCGACGGCCTTCGCCGCGCTCGCGGGGGCCGACGACCTTCAAGTCGCGATGCGCGGATCGCTCGACGCGCACGTGCTGGGATGCCCGCCGGAAAAGGCGCGCATGATCCTGGAAATATGGGCCGAAGCGGGACGCAACCCGCGCGTCGCGGAATTCGCGCGCCGGCTGGACCTCGACGTGATCGAGGGCCTCTCCGAATTGTTCGATCTCGCCAAGTCGCGCGGCTCGGCGGCGAAGCATGTCGACTCCCGCTTCGCCGCCAGCCTGATGTTCACGCTGGTCGCGGGACTTTTCAAGCGCAAGGCCGTCGAGCCCTCCTTTGACGTAGAAGCCGAGCGCCGCATGGCGCTTGGCGTTTTGGAAGCTTTGTTTGCGGGCCGCATCGCGCCCGATTCCGGGGTTTGACGATGGGACGCTTCTTTTTCATCGCTATCGTCCTCGCCGCGCTCGGCGGTGGCGGCGCCTTTTGGCAGTGGACGCAGCGTCCCTGCGACGCGCCGTGGCTCGCGCTCGACAAGCTCGGCGCGCCCGCCCGGCCCAAATGCGCGCCCGAGACCGCCAAGGCCGATGTCGCGCGCGAGGTCGAGCCGCCCGCCGTCTCTGTGGCGACGGCCACCACGCGCCGCTTCACCGAACGGCTGTTCGTCTCCGGCACGCTGGTCGCGCGCGAGGAAGTGATGGTCGCGCCCAAGATCGCCGACCTCACGATCATAGAGATCAACGCCGAGAACGGCGACCGCGTGACCAAGGGCCAGTTGCTCGCCAAACTCGACCGCAATCAGCTCGATGCGCTCGCCGCGCAAAGCGACGCCGCCGTCGCGCGCGCGGACGCGGCCATCGCACAGGCCAAGAGCAACATCGCGCAGGCCGACAGCCAGATGGATTTCGCCTCCAACGAATTCGACCGCGCCAAGAAACTCGGCGCGGGCGTGATGTCCACCTCCACCGTCGAGCAGCGCGAGACCAACATGAAGTCCATGCAGGCCGCGCTGGCGTCGGCCAAGAACGCGCTGGCGGTCGCCCAGGCCGACCGTCATGCGCGCGACGCCGAACGGCAGGAACTCAACGTGCGCATCGCCCGTACAGAGGTGCGCGCGCCGGTCTCGGGAATGGTCAGCCGTCGCTCGGCCAAGCTGGGGGCGCTCGCCGCGCCCGGCGGCGAGCCGTTGTTCCGCATCGTTGCGGACGGCGCCGTAGATCTCGACGCCGAAGTGCCCGAGCAATGGCTGCCGCGCCTGAAGGCGGGGATGGCGGCGAAGCTGACCCTGCCCGGCGTCGCCGCCCCCGTTGCGGGAACCGTGCGTCTGGTCGATCAGGAGATCGACAAGATGGCGCGCGTCGGCAAGGCGCGCATCGCGCTGGCGGACGTTGCTCACGCACGGTTGGGCGCTTTCGCCTCGGGCGAGGTCGATCTGGCGAGCCGCGACGGCGTCGGCGCCCCCGCCACCGCGATCAACCGCGAAGGCGACGCGGGCGTGGCGCTGGTGGTGACCGACGGCAAGGTCGAGGCGCGCAAAGTTGTGGTCGGCATCGTCGAAGGCGACGAGATCGAGCTGCTGAGCGGCGTCAGACCCGGCGAAACGCTGGTGGCGCGCGCCGCTTCGTTCTTGCGTCCCGGCGACCGGGTGCGGCCCATGCCGGCCATGGCTCCCGCGCTCGTCGGCGCCGGCGGCTGAAGGAGGGACAGATGGCTTTGAATATCTCCGCCTGGTCGATCCGCAAGCCGATCCCGGCCATAGTGCTGTTCGCCGTACTGATGCTGCTCGGCCTGTTCAGCTTCCGCTCGATGCCGATCACCAAGTTCCCCAACATCGACATTCCCATCGTTCAGGTTCTGATCACCCAATCGGGCGCAGCGCCGTCCGAGCTTGAGGCGCAGGTCACCAAGAAGATCGAGGATTCGGTGGCGAGCCTCAACGGCGTCTGGCACATCGCCAGCCAGATCGGCGACGGCTCCTCCCAAACCATCGTGCAATTCTATGTCGGATCCACCGACATCGATCGCGCGCTCAACGACGTGAAGGACCAGATCGCCAAGATCCGCTCGCAGCTTCCCCGCACCATCGACGAGCCGATCATCAACCGCATCAACATCGAGGGCCTGCCCATCGTCACCTATGCGGCGTCCGCGCCGGGGATGACGACCGAGCAGCTGAGCTGGTTCGTCGACGACACGGTGGCGCGCGATCTGCAAGCCTTGCGCGGCGTCGCCGACGTCACGCGCTACGGCGGCGTCGAGCGCGAAATCCGCGTCTCGCTCATCCCCGAAAAGCTGCTCGCGCTCGGCGTCACGGCGGCTCAGGTCAACGAACAAGTGCGTCAGGACAACGTCGATCTGGGCGGCGGGCGCGGCGAACTGGGCTCGCAGGAGCAGGCGATCCGCACGCTCGCCGGCGCCAACCGCATCGCCGAGTTGAAGGCCCTGCCGATCGCCCTGTCGGGCGGGCGCCGCGTTCGGCTCGACGAACTCGCCGCCGTGACCGATTCGGCGGTGGAGCCGCGCACCTACACGCGGCTGTTCGACGAGCCTATCGTGGCTTTCGCGATCACGCGCGCGAAGGGCGCGAGCGACGTGACGGTGGACCGCGACGTGGAGGCGCGGCTGGACAAGCTGCAAAAGAAGCACCCGGAAGTGACGTTCACCAAGGTCGACACGCAGGTCGACAACGAAATCGGCAATTACCATTCGACGATGGAAACGCTGATCGAGGGCGCGGTGCTGGCCGTCGTCGTCGTGTTTGTGTTCCTGCGCGATTTCCGCGCCACGATCGTCACGGCGCTGGCGCTGCCCTTGTCGGTGATCCCGACCTTCTGGGCGATGAGCGCGCTCGGCTTCTCGCTCAATCTGGTGAGCCTGCTGGCGATCACGCTCGTCACCGGCATTCTGGTCGACGACGCCATCGTCGAGATCGAGAACATCGTGCGCCACATGCGGATGGGCAAATCGCCTTATCAAGCCGCGCTCGAAGCCGCCGACGAGATCGGCCTGGCCGTCATCGCGATCTCGCTGTCCATCGCGGCGATCTTTGCGCCCGTCAGCTTCATGGGCGGGATCGCGGGCCAGTATTTCCGCCAGTTCGGCCTGACGGTGGCGATTGCGGTGATGATCTCGCTGCTGGTCGCGCGGCTCATTACGCCGCTGGTGGCGGCCTATTTCATGACCCCACCCCGCCATGGGGAGCAGGAGGACGGCTGGATCATGCGCGCTTACACCGCGCTGGTGCGCGGCTCCGTGCGCTGGCGCTGGATCACGCTGCTCTGCGGCGCGGTGATTTTCGCGGGCTCGATCTGGTCGACCCGGCTGCTGCCTTCGGGCTTCATCCCGGCCGACGATCTTTCGCGCGCGTTGCTGGCGGTCGAATTGCCGCCGGGCTCTCGGCTCGACGACACCGACCGCGTGACGCGCGCCATCGCCGAGAAATTGAAGGCGATGACGGAAGTGCGCTCCGTGATGGTGTTTGGCGGGCAGATACTGGGGGGCGCCTCGGAGCCGCGCAAGGCGAGCTTCGTCATCAACTTCGTCCACAAGTCGAAGCGCGCGATTGGCCAGAAGGATTTGCAAACCCGCATCTCCGCGTTCATGGGCGATATTCCCGACGTGCGCTTCTGGTTCATGAAGGACAACGGCCAGCGCGATCTGCAACTGATCGTCGCGGGCTCCGACATGAAGGCGATCAACGAGACCGCCAATCAACTGGCGAGCGAGATGCGCGCGGTGCCGATTTTGGAGAACCCGATCTCGACGGCGGAACTCGACCGGCCGGAATTGCAGATTACGCCTTTACGTCAGGTCGCCGCCGATCTCGGCGTCTCGACCGAAGCGCTCTCCACGACGATCCGCGTGGCGACGCTGGGCGACGTCGACGCCAATCTGGCGAAGTTCAAAGTCGACGGCCGGTTGATCCCCATCCGCGTCGAACTCGACGGGCAGGCGCGCGGCGATCTCGGCATCTTGCAGAACCTGCGCGTGCCGACCGCCAGCGGCGGCGCGACGCCGCTCGCCTCCGTCGCCGAGTTCGCGCTGGGCCATGGCCCGACGGCGATCAACCGTTTCGACCGCTCGCGCCGCGTCACCGTTGAAGCCGATTTGAGCGGCGACGCGGCGCTGGGCGCGGCGGTGGTGGCGGTCAAGGCGCTGCCGGCCGCGAAAACTCTGCCGCCGGGCGTGGAGATCCGCGAGACCGGCGACGTCGAGGTGATGAGCGAAGTGTTCTCCTCCTTCGCCGCCGCGATGGGCGCGGGCTTGATGATGGTCTACGGCCTGCTGGTGCTGCTGTTTGGCAGTTTCCTGCAACCGGTGACGATCCTCATTTCGTTGCCCCTCTCTATCGGCGGCTCGATCATCGCGCTGCTGCTGACCCACAAGTCGATGTCGATGCCAGTCGTCATCGGCATCCTGATGTTGATGGGCATCGTCACCAAGAACGCGATCATGCTGGTCGATTTCGCGGTCGAAGCCATCGCGCATGGCTCGCCCCGCACGCTTGCGCTGGTGGAGGCCGGACGCAAACGCGCGCGGCCCATCGTGATGACGACTATCGCCATGGCGGCGGGTATGTTCCCCTCCGCGATGGGGCTTGGCGACGGCGGCGGCTTCCGCTCGCCCATGGCGATTGCGGTGATCGGCGGGCTGATCGTCTCGACGGTGCTGTCGCTGGTGTTCGTGCCCGCCGTGTTCACGGTGATGGACGATATTGGGCGCGTGACGTTCTGGGTGTTCCGCTGGCTGCTGGCGCCGCGCGCGCCCAAGGCGGCGCCGACGCCCAAGCCCGAGGGGCGCGGGGCTGTGCCCGCAGCGGCGGAGTGAGGCGGCTGGCGCGCGGGGCGAAGCGAGCGACGCGCCGTCGCGCTGACAAGCGGCGCAACTCGCCCTATATGGCGTGAAAACCCTATGAGGCTTTCATGCATCTCTCCAGCGCCGGACTCGACGAGAGACGGCGAAGAATCCTGTTCCGCGCGCGCCGCCGTGGCTTGCGCGAGATGGATCTCGCCTTCTCCGCCTTTACCGACGCCCATCTGACGACGCTGGAGGAGGCCGATCTTTTCGAGGTCGAGGGCTGGCTCGACATGCCCGACCGGGAAATCCTGTCCTGGCTCGTCGGCGAAGCGCCGCTGCCCGCCAATCTCGACACGCTCTTGTTCGCCAAGCTCGCCGCCGCCCCGCGCGAGGCGGCGTTGAAGTGAACGCGCCCGTAGCGGCCGCCACGCGGCTTCGCCAACCCACATCCATCACGCTCGCGCGCGCGCCCGAGGGCTACGACGCCTTCGTGGTCGCCGATCTCGTGCGTTCGGTCGCGCGCGAGGCGGAGAAGCGCGCCGTCGCCCTGACTTTCGTCGCCCGCGATTCGGTCCGCGCGCAAAACTTCCTCGACGCGCTCGCCTTCGCCGCGCCCGAGGTCGAGGCGCTCGTTCTGCCCGCGTGGGATTGTCAGGCCTATGACCGCGTCTCGCCGACTTCGGCGGTGGCTGCGCAGCGCATGACCACGCTCGCCCGCCTCGCCCTCACGAGAGGTGCGGAGACCCGCCCGCGCGTGCTCGTCGCCAGCGTCAGCGCGCTGACCCAGCGCGTGCCGCCGCGTGCGTGGCTCGCCCGGGCCGCGCTGTCGGTCGCGCCGGGCAACGTGCTCGACATGGAGACGCTGGTCGGCTGGCTCGCCTCCAACGGCTTCGCCCGCGCCTCGCTCGTGCGCGACGTCGGCGATTTCGCCCAGCGCGGCGGCATCCTCGATTTGTACGCTCCCGCCCTGCCCGCCCCCGTACGGCTCGACTTTTTCGGCGACACGCTGGAATCGATCCGCACCTTCGATCCCGAGACGCAGCGCTCGACCAACCAACTGCGCTCGCTCGACCTGACGCCGATGAGCGAGGCGCAACTGACCACCGAGACGATCCGCCGTTTCCGTCAGGGCTATGTCGCGGAATTTGGCGCGCCGCGCCCCGGCGACGCCATCTATGAGGCGATCAGCGAGGGCCGCCGCGCCATCGGCATCGAACACTGGCTGCCGCTGTTCTACGACGCGCTTGATACTTTGTTTGATTATGTCGGAGACGCGCCCTTGGTGATGGACGCGCGCGCCGACGAAGTGGCGAAAAGCCGGCTCTCGCAGATCGAGGATTATTATTCCGCCCGCCGCCATGCGCGCGACGAGGACCCCGTCAACAATTCCTATCAACCGTTAAAGCCCGACCGGCTGTATCTGACATCGGACGAACTCAACGAGGCGCTGAAGCGCCGCCCCGTCGCGCGGCTGCAACCTTTCGAGGCGGCGCCCGAGGCGCTCGACGTCATCGATTGCGGCGGGCGCGTGGGACGGGATTTCGCGCCCGAGCGACTGGACGAAAACACCAACGTGTTCGAGGCCGCTGCGCAGCACATTCGCAGCCTGCGCGAGGCGGGCCGGACGGTGATCGTGGCGGGCTGGTCGGACGGCTCGCGCGAGCGGCTCAGCCATGTACTGGCCGAACACGGGTTGAAATCGCTGGAGCTTGTCTCCTCGCTCGCTCAGGTGAAAACCACGCGCGCCGGGGCGTTGCCGCTGGCGGTGATCGCGCTGGAGCGTGGTTTCGAGGCGTCGGGCCTCGCCATCGTCGGCGAGCAGGACATTCTGGGCGACCGCCTCGTGCGGCAGGCCAAGCGCAAGCGGCGGCCTGAGAATGTGCTGGCGGAAGCCTCGGCTTTGTCGGCGGGCGATCTGGTCGTGCATATCGACCACGGCGTCGGGCGCTTTATTGGCCTGAAGACCATCGAGGCGGCGGGGGCGCCGCATGATTGTCTGGAACTGCACTATGCAGGCGGCGACCGGCTGTTTCTGCCCGTCGAAAATCTGGAACTGCTTAGCCGTTACGGCTCGGAGACCGGCGAACTCGACCGTTTGGGCTCCACCGGCTGGCAGACGCGCAAATCGCGGCTCAAGAAGCGCGTGCGCGAGATGGCGGCCGAACTGGTGCGCGTGGCGGCGCAACGCCTCACCCGCCCCGCCGTGCGCCTCACGCCTCCCGAGGGGCTTTACGACGAGTTCTGCGCCAAGTTTCCTTATGAGGAGACGGAGGACCAGTCGCGCGCCATCGAAGCCACGCTCGACGATCTGGCGGCGGGAAGGCCGATGGATCGGCTGGTGTGCGGCGACGTCGGCTTCGGCAAGACGGAGGTGGCGCTGCGCGCAGCCTTCGCCGCGGCCATCAACGGCAAACAGACGGCGGTAGTCGTGCCGACGACCCTGCTCGCCCGCCAGCATTTCAAAAATTTCGTCACCCGCTTCGCCGGCCTGCCCATCAAAATCGGCCAGCTTTCGCGCATGGTCGGAACCGCCGAGCAGCGCGAAGTCAAGAAGGGGCTCGCCGACGGCACGACGGACATCGTGGTGGGCACGCACGCCGTGCTCGGCAAGGCGATTTCGTTCAAAGACCTTGGCCTCGTGGTCATCGACGAAGAGCAGCATTTCGGCGTCGGCCACAAGGAGCGGCTCAAGGATCTGCGCTCGGAAGTGCATGTGCTGACGCTCTCGGCGACGCCGATTCCGCGCACGCTGCAACTGGCGATGTCGGGCGTCCGCGATCTCTCGATCATCGCCACCGCTCCCGTAGACCGCCTCGCCGTGCGCAGTTTCGTCACGCCGTTCGACACTTTGATCGTGCGCGAGGCGCTGCTGCGCGAGCGCTATCGCGGCGGGCAATCGTTCTATGTGTGCCCGCGCATCGAGGACCTCGACGAATGCGCCGCGTTCCTTCGCCAGAATGTGCCGGAGGCTAAGTTCGTCGTCGCGCATGGCCAGTTGGCGATGGGCGAGTTGGAGGACAAGATCGGCGCGTTCTACGACGGCAAATACGACGTGCTGTTGTCGACATCCATCGTCGAGTCCGGCCTCGACATCCCGCGCGCCAACACGCTGATCGTTCACCGCGCCGACATGTTTGGTCTGGGCCAGCTTTATCAGCTTCGCGGTCGCGTGGGCCGCGCGAAAACCCGCGCCTATGCGATCTTCACGACGCCCGCCAACAAGCCGGTGACGCCGCAGGCCGAGAAGCGGCTGTCTTTGCTGCAATCCCTGGACTCGCTGGGCGCCGGATTCCAACTGGCGAGCCACGATCTCGACCTGCGCGGCGCCGGCAATCTGTTGGGCGAGGAGCAATCAGGGCACGTCAGGGAAGTCGGCTACGAGCTTTATCAGCAGATGGTGCGCGACGCCGTGGAGCGGCTGAAGTCGGGCGAGGAAGCGCCGGAGGCGGAAGTCTGGTCACCCACCATCTCGCTAGGCTCGCCGGTGACGATCCCCGAGAACTATATCCCCGATCTGACGACGCGGCTGTCACTTTACCGCCGCCTTTCCGGCCTCTCCGACGAGACCGAAATCGAGGCGATGGGCGCGGAGATCGTCGATCGCTTCGGCCCGCCGCCGCCCGAAGTCGATCTGCTGTTGAAGCTCGTACGCATCAAGGCGCTATGCCGTCGCTCGCATGTCGAGAAGCTCGACGCAGGCGCAAGGGGCATGACCATCGCCTTCAAGGACAATTCCTTCGCCAACCCGGCGGGCCTGGTCAAATGGGTGGCCTCGCAGGGGTCGCTGGTGCGCGTGCGGCCGGACATGCGCATTGTCGTGGTTGACGACTTTGAGGCTTTGCAGGACCGGCTCGACGGGGCGTTGAAGACGATGCGCGAAATAGCAAAGATCGCAGCGCGCAAGAATTAGGGGCGTTCGTGACGGTCAGGGCGGTTGATGGCTCCACGCGTCGCGAGACGGCGGCGGTGGCGCTGGCGTTCCTGATCGCGCTGCTTCCGGCGGCGGTCGCCACATGGCCGCCGTTGATGGATTTTCCCAACCACCTCGCGCGCATTGGGTTGCTCGCGGGCGGCGCGGACGTTTCCCCGCTCTCGGGCATTTATAAGGTGGATTACGCCAAGGCTTACGGCAATCTGGGCCTCGACCTCGCCGCCGCCGCGTTGGCGCGCGTCCTGCCCCTCGCGCAGGTCGGGCAAATCCTCGCGGCGCTGATGACGGTCGGCCCCGCGCTCGGCGGTCTCGCGCTCAACGTGAGGCTGACGGGGCGGCTGCACGCCGGACAACTCGCTTTGCTGGCAGTCGCGTTCTCGACGACGGCCGTCGCGGGATTCATCGCGTTTCAGGTCAGCCTCGCGGCGGCGCTCGCGCTCGCGGCGCTGAGGTCCGCGCGCCCGTTGCTGTTCGACGTGCTCGCCTGCGCGCTGCTGTTGAGCCTGCATCCGCTTGGCGTCAGTTTCTATGTGCTGATCGGCGCCGCGCTGACCTTCGGGGCGCCCTGGCCGGACGCCTTCGGCCTGAAACGGATCGGCGCGGCCGCGCAGGCGACCCTGCCGCTCGTCGTGGCGGCCGCCGTTCCCTTCGTGGCGCGGCGGCTGCTTTGGGCGCCCGTGCCCGGCGCCTCCGGTGAGGGGCCGGTGTGGGGCGACGTCCACAACATCGTCGATCCCGTCCACATTCTGACGATCCTGTTTTCCCCGTTGTTGAGCTACGATCTCGCCGCCGACCTCATGGCCGCCCTGCCCGTGGCGGCGCTGATCGCTCTGGCGCTGGCGCGCGGCTGGCTGCGGCTTCACGCAGGTTTGGCGCTGACGGCGGCGGGGCTGTGGATCGTCTCGCCGATCCTGCCCGACGCGTTCGGCGACGGCTCGTGGCTGGCGCATCGTTTTCCCATCCAGGCCGCGTTGCTTTTCGGCGCGGCGTTGCAGCCGGGCACGGCCCCTCGTGCAAAGCTAGCCTACGCGCTTGGCTTCGTCGTCGTCGCGCGCGCCCTCTGGATTGCGAGCGTGTGGATCGCCCGGCAAAGCGACGTCGCCGATCTCGCCGCCGCGCTCGCAGGCGTCGCCCCGGGCGCGGCGGTTATCACGATGCAGCAGGAGCCGTTGGACTGGCGACAGGCGCCGACGGGGCGCTTCATGATCGGCTCCCCCAACGGCGTCCGCGCAACCCGGCGCCATATGGCCGGGTTCGTCGTCGCGACGCGACGGGCTTTCGCGCCGACCCTGTTCGCCGTGCCGGGCCAGCATCCGCTCGGCATCGCGCCCGGATGGCGCCTGCCGGCGGTGACGGCCTCGGCGATCCCCTATCCCCGGCAACTGGGCGAGGCCTCGACCAGCGATCCTTATCTGGGGGACTGGCGAGCTTACGACTACGTGCTTGTGCTCAACGCCGATCTGGCGCCCGCCAGCACGTTCTCGGCCACGGCGGCGGCGGGTCTGGAAAGCGTCGTCGACCGTGGTTTCGCGCATCTTTATCGGGTAGCGCCTAGTTCACCGAATAGGTGAATTTCATGCCGATGGGCGCGTTTTTAGGCGGCGCGGGGAAGGATTTGGACGCGTTGGCCACGGCCTCCATCGCCGCCTGATCCAGCTCGGTCGAACCCGAAGGTTCGGCGACGTAACGCTGCAACAGACGCCCACGCCCGTCCACCTCGAAAGCCACGGCGCCTTGCAGCGCGCGCCCGTAGGCGTGCGCGACGGCGGGCACATGCAAGCGCGGCACGATCAGCCCATAGAGCTGGCTCAGATAGTTCGATTTGGCGGCGCCCCCCGTGACCGGCGAGCGGATCGCCGCGCCGCCGAAATCGACGTTGGGCACGTCTTCGAATGTCTTGGGCAGCGCCGCCGTCACCGCAGGCTTGGGGGGCGCGGCGGCCTTGGGCGTCTCGGTCTTGACGGGCTCAGGCGCGTCAGGCTCGGGGGCTTTGGGCAGTTCGAGGGCGGCGGCCTCGGCGGGTGGCGACGGCTCGGTGGAAGGCGTGGGCGCGGGCGGCGGCGCGGCGGCGGGCTTCTCCTTTTCGGCGGCCACGGCGTCGTCGTGGTCGCTCTTGCCCTCGCGCGGCGCGTCGGTGGCGGGCTTCTCCACCTCCTGCGACGGCGGCGGCTCCGTCTGCGCCTGCGGCGGGGGCGGCGGCGGTTCGGGCGGCGGCTCGGGGATGATCTCGATGGGGATCTCGACCGCCTCGGGCGCGGGCGGCGCCGGGCGCTCCCACGCGATCAGCCCCACGACGGCGGTCTCGATCAGCACCGCCGCGAGCGCCGCAAGCGCAAGCCTGCCGCGCGCGCCGGAGGCGCGAGGGGCCACGTAGCGTTCGGCGTCGTCGACGACGGGGAGGGTCGGGATTTCCGACATGCCGCCCTTCTATCCGCTTGGCCGCGCGGCGGCAAAGCTGTTGGTCAATAGAACGAAACGGGGAAGTATTTGCGGAAGATTTCCCCATACTGGCCGCTCGCCGCGACCTTGGCCAGCGCGTAATCGAGAGCACGGCGCAAGGCTTCGTCATCCTTGCGCACCGCGATGGAGACGCCCGCGCCGAAATAGCGGCTTTCCAGATAGGGCCCGCCGCGAAAGTCGCAGCACCCGGCCGCCTCGTCCCCCGTCAGCCATACCGCCAGAGTCAGTCCGTCGGCGAAGATCAAATCGACGTCGCCCGCCTTCAGCGCCTTTCGCAGGGCCGCGAAGTCGGCGTATTCGGTCAGTGTCGCGGCGGGAAAGAAGGCGGCGAGATACTTTTCGTGCGTCCCGCCCTTGGTCACGCCGACCTTGCGGCCTTTCAGCGCGCCCGCGTCGAATTCGCGTGTCGGAAAATCGGCGCGGGCGGCGAAACGCGCGGGCGTCAGGTAATAGGGCGCGGTGAAATCGAGATCGGCGCGCAAGGCGGGCGTAGCGCGCATCGAGGCGATCATGGCGTCCCCCCGGCTTTCCTTCAGCGCTTCGGCCAGCGTATCCCAGCGCCGCGCCTGAATGGTGCACGGCGTGCGCAATTGCTCGCATAACGCCCGTGCGATCTCGACGTTGAAACCGGTCAGCGCGCCATCGGGCCCCAGAAAGTCGAGCGGCGGATAATCGTCGGCGGTGAGGAAACGGATGGCGCGGACGCTCGTGAGATCGGGCGTGTCGAGCCGCAGGTTGGGGTCCCACAGATTGGGCGCGGGATCGGCGCGGGCGAGCCCGGAGCCGAGCAGGAGCAGGAGCAGGCTGAAACGGAGGGTCCTGTACGGCATCACGGGCGTCTACACGACTTTCCGCGCGCCACGCATCCCCCCTCGCGAGCTTCAACTAGGGCCGAGCGGCCCGGCCACGCCGAGCGGGATGGAACGCAATCGGCCGTCATTGGCGCACGACGCCGACGGCTTGAGGTTTGAAAGCCCTCTCGATGTCTTCGAGAGAAGGAAACCTGGAGCCTCAGATCGTCGCGCCGGCGGGCCAGTAGCGCGCCTTCAACTGGCGCTTGATGAGTTTGCCGGTCGGCGTGCGCGGCAGTTCCCGCTCGAAATCGATGCTGCGCGGGCACTTGAGCGCCGACAGGCGCGCGCGGGCGAAGTCGATCAGTTCCTGCGCCAGTCCGGGGCTGGCGCGCTCGGGCTCGCGCAGTTGCACGACCGCCTTCACGGCCTCGCCCAGATCCTCGTCGGGCACGCCGAAAACCGCAACGTCGAGCACGGCGGGGTGGCCGATCAGCAGGTCTTCGGTCTCCTGCGGATAGATGTTGACGCCGCCTGAGATGATCATGTTGGCCTTGCGGTCGGTCAGATAGAGATACCCCTCGGCGTCAAGGTGGCCAATGTCGCCGAGCGTAGAGAGACCCTCGCGCAGATAAGCCGATTTCGTCTTCTCGGGATCGTTGCGATAGGCGAACGCCGGGCCGCCTTCGAAATAAACCACCCCATCGCGCCCCGGCGGCTGCGTCTGGCCCGTTCCCTCGTCTACGATCCGCAGGGCGCCGACCAGCGCCCGCCCGACCGAACCGCGATGGCTCAACCAATCCTGCGCGCCGATCGCCGTCGCGCCGTTGCCTTCGGTTCCCGCATAATATTCGACCAGCACCGGCCCCCACCAGTCGATCATCTGCTGTTTGACGTCCACCGGACAAGGCGCGGCGGCGTGGATCGCACTTACAAGCGTGGAAATGTCATATTTCTCCCGCGTCTCCCTGGGCAGTTTCAGGAGCCGCACGAACATCGTCGGCACCAACTGGCTTTGCGTGACGCGGTAGGCTTCCACCGCCGCCAGATAGGCCTCGGCCTCGAAATGCTGCATCACCACGACGGTCGCGCCCATCGCCGCCGCCGTCATCGTGAAGCGCAGGGGCGCGGCATGATAGAGCGGCGCGGGCGACAGATAGACGCTGTCCTCGTTCAACCCGCACATGTCCACGCACAGATGTTTGAGCAAAGGGTTAAGCGTGCCCAGCGGCATCGGCGTCAGCGAGGTCTCCACGCCCTTGGGGCGCCCCGTGGTGCCCGAGGAATAGAGCATGTCGCGCCCGGCCTGGTTGTTGGCGACAGGCGTATCGGGATGGCGCGCGACCTCCTGCGACCAATCACGGAACCCTGGCGCCTCGCCGCCCGCGATGAAAAGCAGCCTCGCATCGGGCGCTTCGGCGAGGCCACGCGTCTCCCCGACGCAGGCGGGCGAAGTGATGAACGCCTTGGCTCCGCAATCCCGGACGATATAGGCGATCTCGTCGGCTTTCAGATAACGGCTGATCGCGGTGAAGATCAGCCCGGCCCGCTGTGCGGCCCAGGCGATCTCGGCGAACGTCAAGCCGTTTTCCAGCAGGAACGCGACATGGTCGCCAGGCCTGAGGCCGAGCGCATAAAACAATTGCGCGCCTTGATTGGAGCGCCGGTCGAGTTGCGCGAACGTCAGCGCCTCGCCCGTCTCGGCGATCACATAGGCGGCCTTATCCGGCGTTTGGCCCGCGTGAAACGACGGATGATTCATGGCGGGCCTCCCGGATCGCGCGCTGCCGGCGCTTTGCCCGCAGTGTCGACCGCCGCATCCCGAAACGCAAGACGGCCGGCCGCTGGCCAGCCGTCCCCGGTTCGCCGGTCAGGGGGCGCTAACCGCCGCCGCGATTGACGGGAGCCCCGTTGATGGGGCCGCCGCCGCCCCTGTTCTGATTTCCGCCCCCGGAATTGTTGCCGCCGCCGCCCCCGCCCCCGCCGAAGTTAGGGTGGCCGCCATGAAATTCGCCGCCGCCGCCACGGATCTGCACGCCGTTGCGGAAGCCAGCGCCCGCCGGGTCCTGAATGCCTTGCCGGAAGCCGCCGCCCCGGTCATGACCGCCTTCGCGAAACCCGCCGCCTCCCCGATTGCGCTCGCCTTCCCGATGCTCGATGCGTCCCCGCTCCGGGCCGCCGTCGCGGAACCCGCCGCCCTCTCTATGTCGAAATCCGCCGATTGGGCCGCCGTATCTGCGATTCGAACCCTCGTCGTCGTCCTCTCGGTAACCCCCGCCGCGATCCACTTCGACCCGGCGCCAGTCGCGCTCGTAACGATGCTCGCCCCAGCCCTGGAAACCTTCGCCGCCGCCCCAGCCAAAGCCGTCGCGATAGCCGTAGCCGCACCAGTACCAGCCGGACCCGCGCCACCCGTCGTCGTACCAGCAATATTCACGGCCGCCCAAACCAAACAGTTCCAGCGGATCAGACAGGAACAATTGCACATTTTGCGCAATCGCCGCAGGAGCGGGAGCCGCGCTCCGCATCGCGGCCTCTGACGTCGAACAAAGCGCCAGCGCGGCCCCCAACGCCATCAATGTCCTTGAAACCACGCTCGCTCTCCCGCGTCGAAGCCGCGCGTGCCCCGCGAAGCCGTCAGAGACTAACATGAAGTTTTGTGTCCCGGAAGAAACACTCCGTTGCAATCGCGGCGAGACCAAGCCCGGGAAATGGCCCGCCTGCGACCGCAGTGACAAATAATCCCGCATCGGTTCGGCGTGAGCCGACGCGCCGCACACAAAACTGTTGCAAGAATCATCGACTTCTGCCGACATTGGGTGAGGCTGGAGAAAGATTCGCGATGGGCCCAGCGCCTAGACCCGTCAAGCTCGACCTGAACAACGCTCCTTCGCGTGAGACGATCCCCGTCCCTCTCAAACCTTCCGCCTTAGCCCAACGAGCGCATGAGCGCGGCGCTCGGTTCCTCCACGCGCTCTGCCTCTCAAACAGGGGATGACGAAATTGACCAAACGAAGCGTGAGACTCAGGCGTCGTAATGGCCGATACGAAGAGAGCGCAGAAATCATACCCCTTCCCAAACCCAAACACATGGCCGACCGGACGGCCGCGCCGATCAGACCCCTCAACGCCGCGCAAGCCGATTATCTACACGCCCTGCGCTCCCACCCCCAGGTCATCGCGCTCGGCCCCGCGGGCTCGGGCAAGACATGGATCGCGGCCGCCTACGCCGCCGACATGTTCCGCGCCGGCCAGATCTCGCGCATCATCCTGACGAGGCCGAACGCGCCGTGCGGGCGCTCACTCGGCTTCTTCCCCGGCTCGCTCGACGACAAGTTCGCGCCCTGGGCGGCTCCGGTGCTCGACGTGCTGCGCGAGCGCATGGGCGCAGCCGCGTTCGACATCGCGCGGAAGAACGGCGCGATCGAAATGGCGCCCTTCGAGGTCATGCGCGGCCGCTCCTGGCGCCACGCCTTCGTGTTGCTTGACGAGGCGCAAAACTCCACGCCCGAGCAAATGAAGATGTTTCTCACCCGCATCGGCGAGCAATGTCAGGTCGTCGTCAACGGCGACGCCGACCAGAGCGACATCAGGGAGACCTCGGGCCTGCGCGTGATCCTCGATCTCGTCGCACGCAAGGGCCTGCCCGTGCCGGTGATCGCCTTCGGCCATGGCGACATCGTGCGCTCGGCCATCTGCGCGATGTGGGCGCGCGCGTTCCACGAGGCGGGGATATGAAGACCTCCGCGTCTGGAGTGGGTTGCGATTGGCTACCGTCGCAGGCGCCTCTCTCGTCTTGATGGAAGGCTGGGGGGAGGAAACCACCGCCCTTCCCGAATGAGGCTCCCCCCACCCTGCCCCTCCCCCGCGAGGGGAGCGGCAACTTCCCCGTCGTTCCAACCTATCGCAGCCGGCTCAAGTCCAATCGCCACAGCGCGACCGGATCGACAGCCTAGCGACGCCGGTGAAAGCTTATTTGAATAGGTGCGCCCACGACGAGCGCCCGTTTTAGGGACAGACGAGTTACGTCGCGGCCTTCCGCTGCGTTTGAATCAGTGCGAAGCCGTCCGCACGCAGCGCGGCGCGGCGGCCTGAACTCCGCGCACCGCCTCGCGCAGTTCCACGCGGCCCGAATAGGCGAGCGGGCCGGGGTCGAGATAACCCTGCTTGACGAGGTCCTTTATTCTATCGAACAGCGCGCGGTCGCGCGGCCCCGACCAGGTGACGACAAACGGGTCGTCGTCGATCTTGCGGTCCGGGCCGCTGCGGTCAAGCATATGGATCTTGTCGGCCAGATCGTGCGCGGGCGATGTGCGACGCGCGTCGTCGCGCGACCATAGATAGATCTCCATGGCGTCGGCGGCCTGCTGCGTGCCGTCGGTGTCGCAGAACGTCATGGGGTCGCCGCCGAGCAGACATTCGACGAGGTCGAGCGTCGCCTCGTGCTCGTGGAACTCCAGTAGGTTTTTCAAGCTGCGCTCGAAGTGCGGACCCGAGCGCGTAAGGCAGGCGGTGAACATCCTGCCCTGCGGGGCGGCGCTGGGAGCCGGCGCGGAGGCGCCGACAACTTGTGTCTTCAGCCCTCGCAAGATGCCCGCAAGCCCGTCCATTACGGTGCCGACGCCCCGAAAGCTGAACTCGCCCCCGACATTGACGAATCCGATCATCGCGCCCAGCAAGGCCCCTGAGACGATCAACACCAGTGGCTTCGACAACGTCGCCTCCTACATCCGGCGCGCTCGCGCGCCCGCCGAACCGGCCGTCGCCGCGTTTGACCAGAATTTCGAGAAATTCCGTTCGCCTAATGTTTCAACAGATGAGGCAAATTCCTGAAGCAAGCGTTTCCGCAGGGGTTCCAAATGAGCCAACACAAGGAATAATACGGTTTGCGATTGCAGGCGTAGGATCTCAGCGCGACCGGGTCGCGCGCACGCGCCGATTTATTGGTCGTCGCGCAAGGCGCCCTAGGCCGCACCGGATTGAGGGCGTAGCGTCCGCGTGAGGCTCTCGCCCTGACGCTGGGTTCGGGTATAGAAGGGTCGGCGGAGGAAAAACCACCATGCACGAACCCCGCCGCCCCTTTCCGCGTCTCGACCTCGTCCATCGGCCCCGCCGCAACCGCAAGGCCGAATGGAGCCGGCGGCTGGTGCGCGAAAACGTGCTGACCACCAACGATCTGATCTGGCCGCTGTTCCTCATCGAGGGCGAGCGGCGGCGCGAACCCGTGGCGAGCCTGCCCGGCGTCGAGCGCGTCAGCGTCGACGAGGCGGTGCGCGACGCCGAGCGCGCCGCCGTTCTTGGTATCCCCGCGCTCGCCTTCTTCCCTTACACCGATGCTGCGCTGAAGGACGAGGGCGGCAGCGAGGCGTTCAACGCGAACAATCTGGTCTGCCGGGCCTGCCGCGCGATCAAGAACGCCTTCCCCGAACTTGGCCTCGTCACCGACGTCGCGCTCGACCCCTATACGAGCCACGGCCACGACGGGCTGATGGAGGGCGAGCGCATCCTCAACGACGAATCGGTGGAAGCCCTGGTGCGCCAGACGCTCAACCAGGCGCGCGCCGGAGCGGACGTAATCGCCCCCTCCGACATGATGGACGGGCGCATCGGCGCGATTCGGCAGGCGCTCGACGACGATGGGTTTCTCGACGTTCAGATCATGGCCTATGCGGCCAAATACGCCAGCGCGTTCTACGGCCCGTTCCGCGACGCCATCGGCTCCAAGGGCGCCTTGCGGGGCGACAAACGCACCTATCAGATGGACCCCGCCAACACCGACGAAGCCCTGCGCGAGGTCGAGCTTGATCTGGAGGAAGGCGCCGACATGGTGATGGTCAAGCCGGGAATGCCCTATCTCGACATCATCCGCCGCGTGAAGGACACCTTTGGCGCGCCTACCTTCGCCTATCAGGTGAGCGGCGAATACGCGATGATCCAAGCCGCCGCGAACAACGGCTGGCTAGACGGAGACAAGGCGATGATGGAGAGCCTGGTTTCTTTCAAGCGCGCGGGCGCCGACGGCGTACTGACCTATTTCGCGCCGCGCGCGGCGGCCAGGCTGAAGGCGGATTCTTGAGATGCTGACGTTCTACTGGGCGCGCAACACCTGCGCGCGCGCCACTCACATCGCCCTGGAGGACGCCGGCGCCGTCTACGAAGCGCGCCGGCTCGACTTCGCCAAGGCGGAACAACGTTCGCCCGAATATCTGACGCTCAACCCCAAGGGCCGCGTGCCCGCGCTGGTGACGCCGCAGGGCGTGCTGACGGAAACGCCGGCGCTTCTCTTCTACATCGCGCAGACCCACCCGGCGGCGAAGCTCGCCGATTTCGCCGATCCCTTCGCCCTCGCGCAAGCCCAGGCGTTCGCAACCTATCTTTGCTCGACCGTGCACGTCGCCCACGCCCACGATCCCCGGGGCGCGCGATGGGCCGACGACCCGTCCTCTATCGCCGACATGAAGCACAAGTCGCACGCCAACATGCGCGATTGCTTCGGGCTGATCGAGCGCGATCTGTTCAAGGGCCCGTGGGCGCTGGGCGAAACCTATGGCGTGATCGACCCTTACCTGTTCACGATTTCGACGTGGCTGTCGGGACACGGCGTCGATGTTGCGGAATTTCCCGGGGTCGCCCGCCACTTTCGCCGTATGAGCGAGCGCGGGAGCGTCCAGCGCGTGCTGGCCGCCGAGGCCGCCTGAAACGAAAAGCGGCCTCCGGAGGGAGGCCGCTTCGGGGCGCTAACCGCTTGTCGTCAGTAGTAATGGCGGAAGTGATGGTAGTACGGGCGCCCGTAGTGATGATGGCGCATGTAATGGTGGCGATGATAATAATGATAATGATACCCGTAATGGTGGTGATGATGAGAATGGCGACGCCAGTGGGCTTGGGCGTCCGCAGCTGAGAAGAACGTCGCCGCGAAGGCGATAAGCGCGAGAGCGAACAGGTTCTTGACCATGACGGCCCGTCCTTCGGTTCCGGTCTCCGGTTGAGACCGCCCCCATCAAGTTCCCCCGGCGATGAACGCAATATGAACGAACGGTTTACGCCTCGCGCCGGCGCGGACGCGCGAGTAGCGTCTCGACCGCCTGTCGCGCGGTCGTCTCGCCGGCGACCAGAGCGGCAACGGCCTGCGCAATCGGCATGTCGACGCCGCGCGCGCGGGCCAGCCCGACCAGCGCCGGGGCGGTGAAAGCGCCCTCGGCGAGTTCACCCGACGGCGCCGCGCCGCGCCCGAGCGCGTGGCCGAACGCGAAATTGCGCGATTGCGGGGAGGCGCAGGTCAGTAGCAGGTCGCCCAGGCCCGACAGTCCCATGAGCGTCGCCGGCCGCGCTCCATAAGCCGCGCCAAAACGCTGGAGTTCGGCGAAGCCGCGCGCGGCGAGCGCCGCGCTGGCGCTGGCGCCCAGCCCCATGCCCGCCGCCGCGCCGCAGGCGATCGCCAACACGTTCTTGGCCGCGCCGCCGATTTCGACGCCGCGCGGGTCGTCGCTGTCGTACAGCCGGAAGTTCGGGCTTTGCAGCCTATCGGCGAGGCGGGCGGCGAGCGTCTCGTCGGCGGCGGCCAGCGTCACGGCGGTCGGCAGCCCGGCCGCGACGTCGGCGGCGAAACTCGGCCCCGACAGCAGCGCAATCGGAAATCCCGGCGCCGCCTCGCTCGCCACCTCCGTCAAAAACCGCCCGCTGGCGCGCTCCAGCCCCTTCGCACACAGGATCAGCGGCAGCGGCGCCAGCGCGGCGGCGAGCGCGCTGAGGGTCTCCCGGGTCGCCTGCGCCGGAGTGGCGACGACCAGCGCGTCGCTTTCGCGGAGATCGGCGAGCGTGGCGACAATTTCGATTTCGCGCGGCAATTCGACGCCGGGCAAGCGCGGCGAGCGGCGCGTTAGGCCAAGCGCTGCGGCGTTGCGGCCCCAGAGCCGCGCCTCGGCGCCCGCCCGTCCCGCCGCCAACGCCAGCGCCATCCCCCAGGCGCCTGCTCCCACGACGCCGATACGCGCGACCATCTTCCTATCCTTGCTGGCGAATCCGCACGCAAACGCCTAACTGAGGAAACGAAGTCGAAACAAGGCGCCGATCATGAGCATCGACCCGTACACCGTGTTTTTCGCGATCGTCGCGATTTTTGTCGTCTGGCGGCTCTGGGCGACGCTGGGGACGGGTCCGGCGTCGCCGCCCTATTCCGCCCCCGCCGGCGCCGGCCCCCGCCCCGCCCCGCCGCCGCCCGCCGACCGCTGGCGCGGCGTCGCCGAACCCGGCGGCCCGCTCGCGCGCGGGCTGGACGCGATTGTCGCGGGCGATCCGTCCTTCGACGCCGCCGCGTTCCTTCCCGGCGCGCGCATGGCTTACGAAATGATCACCGCCGCCTTCGCAGCGGGAGACCTCGACGCGCTGCGCCCGCTGCTCGGCCCCGAGACTTTCGCCGACTTCTCCCGCGCCGTCGAGGCGCGGAAGGCGGCGGGGCAAAGCCTGACGACGACGCTGGTCGCGCTCGACGCCGCCGATCTCGTCGAGGCCGCCGCGCAGGACGGCGTCGCCCGGGTCGCCGTCAAATTCCGCGCCCGCATGACCTCGGCGACGTTCGATTCCGCCGGAACCGTTGTCGAGGGATCGGCTGCCGAAGTCGCCGAGCATGTCGACGTCTGGACCTTTGCGCGCCCGTTTGGGGCGCGCGACCCCAACTGGCGGCTGGTTGCGACGCAAGCCTCGCACTGAGGCCACGCCGATGAAGGACGGCGGCAGGCGCCACGAGCGCGGCCAGAAGCCGCGCGTATTGCACACGCCGACCCGCCGCGCGCGCCGGGGCCTGAGCGAGGAAGAACTGGCCCTTTGGGCCGACGTCGCCCGCACCGTGCGCCGCCGCCGCGGCGTCCCGGCGCCGCCCGAACCCACGCCCGCCCCGGCGCCCCCCTCGCCCAACCCCGTCGCCGTGCGGCTACTGCCCCCGCCCCGCCCAGCCCCGCCGCCGCTCGCGCCGCTGGAGCGCAAGCTCAAGCGCGAACTGTCGCGCGGCCGCGGCCCCATCGACGCCTCGCTGGACCTGCACGGCCTCACGCAGATCGAGGCGTTTTCGGCGTTGCGCGGTTTTCTCGCGGCGGCGCAGGCGCGAGGGCTGCGGTTGGTGATCGTCGTCACAGGCAAGGGCAAGGCGTTTTCGGACGAGCCGGGCGTGCTGAAGCGCCTGACGCCGCTGTGGCTGCGGGCGCCGGAGTTGCGCGCGCTCGTGCTGGGGTTCGAGGAGGCGCAGCGGCATCATGGGGGGACGGGGGCGTTGTATGTGCGGTTGAGGCGGCGGCGGGGGGATTAACCTATGGTACATTTCCAAGTATTTCACTTCAGAAATCCTTTCAGCAAAACTAGCTTCAGGATTTCATGAAGAATATACCTATTGTGTGACAACCTTAATCGGTCCGAGACCTCGTCGCGTTGCACAAACGATGAACTAATCGAGCATTCGATGGGATTGTCTTTCCACCTAACCAGTACTGCTCAACGTGATCTATTGCTGCATCGTTCAGAGCCGCGATTTTTTGCCCGCAAATCTGACATGTTGAATTCTCCTTAAATCTCTCTTCCTTAAGTTTATGTGAAAATATACGGCTCTTATCTAAACCTTCAGTCGATCGAATTATATCGTCGAGCATCCGATACCATTTTTCAAAAACGTATTTGATATTTTGAAAATCTCCCGTTGCTTTGGATACACAATCTACCCATTTTTGGTCAGTTTGAACCGCCAAGTAGGCCTCAAAAATTGCGTCAGAATTTTTGACTATTTGGATGTGTTCATATCGAGCAAAAGATGCAGTGATCACCTGGAAGATTGATGCGTTCATTCTTGATGCCCACTCGCCACCGCCTTTCTTGTCATTTCTGCGAATCCGATAAGCGTGACTTCCAAATACGGTGACTACGGATTTCATTGAGACTTTAAATTTTTCATCGAACTCTTTCAGTCTCGCGTCCGACGCGTTTCTGTGAACTTCAAAAAACCTGTTTAGGAAAGACTTTAGACCGTTCGACGCCTTTTCGTAGCCCTGTTCATAAAACGCAAGAAACCGCAGCACTAAGCCACGATCCAACATTCGGTCACTCGCATTTTTCATGTTGACGCTGCTTAAAAAATCCTTGTTTTTGCAGAGGTCTTTGATTTTATCATTTAATCGACCACGAAATATACAATTGCGAATTTCCATCTCATTCAATGACACTCCGCCAGTATTGATTCGTTCGAAGATAGTAAACAGCATATCTTGTGACGTCTTTTCTGACAAAATAAACGCTGTAATTGTACTGTCTTCAATTGCGGATTGCGTCTCAACAGGTAATTCCTTAAATAATTTTCCGTTGAAATCTGTAAAAACATTCAGATTGGAAAGCGGAAATTCATTGTTTACGTAATTGAACGCCATCGTCAACCGTTGAACGCCATCAATAACTTCATAGTTTTCGTTCTCATTGCGAGCCAAAAATATGACGGGAATTGGCAATTTCATTAACAGACTCTCGATGAACAACGATGGTCGCTTCCCTCGCCAAATATACGCTCTTTGCCAGTCAGGATTTAAATTAAGCCTTCCTTGGTCATACCATCGTTTATATTGAAAAATTGTGATATCTTTAGGCTCCATCAAAACTTTTTTGTTAGCACTACTGATTACCAAATCACCTTCGTCGCTCTCTACGGGAGATAACTGCGTATCGTCAGTATCCTCAACCTCGTTGTCAATTTGAACCGCGTCGATAACTTTGTTGCGCATAGCATTTTCCTCAGAACCGGAGCACTAAAACACGGTAGAGCCAATTGCAAAGTTTAACGTGGATAATAACGAAAGCTGCGGCCCTTCGAGACAAATCGCAAGCCCCCAAACCGCGGCGGCTTTGCCCCTACCCCTCCACCGTCAAAATCGCCGCCCCCTGCGCCACGTTGTCCCCCACCCCCGGCCCCGCCAGCCGCACCCGCCCCGCGCGCGGCGCCGTCAGCGCGTGCTCCATCTTCATCGCCTCCAGCACGGCAAGGCGGCGGCCGGCCTCGACGGTCTCGCCCTCAACCACGTCGAGCGCGACGATCCGGCCCGGCATCGGCGCGACGACGACGCCCTCGCCGGAATCCTCCTCCCCCGCCTGCGCCGCCTCGCCGAGCGGCGCCACGTGGGTCTGGCGGCCGCCGTTCATCACCAGAACGCCGTCCTCGACCGCCAGCACCGTCGGCGCGATCTTCGCCAACACGACCGGGCGGTTGTCGCGGAACGCGATCTCCGTCTCCCCAGAGCGCGAGATCGCGACAAAACCCTCGCGGCGGCCGTTCACACGCGCGTCGAACGGCGCGCGGCGCGGCCCCATCAGTTCGAAACTGTCGGCCTGCGACCACGGATCGAAATCGGCGGGCGCGACGGGCGGCGCGGTCAGTTCGCCCAGCAGCGCGCGCACGCCCGCCAGCGCCGCGAAAGCGTCGGGGGGCTGGGGCGAGGCGCCGAGTTGCTCAAGGTTCGCGTCGATGAACCCGGTGTCGTGCAGACCGGCCACGAATTCGGGCGCGGCCAGCAGGCCGCGCAGGAACGCCAGATTGGTTTTGGGGCCGAGCACCACCGCACGCGCGAGCGCCGCTTCGAGCTTGGCGATAGCCTCCTCGCGGGTCGGGGCAAAGGCGATCAGCTTGGCGATCAGAGAATCGTAATGGGGCGACACCTCGTCGCCCTCCTCCACGCCCGTATCCACACGCACGTCGAGCCCGTCGAGCCTCAGCGCGCGCAAGAGGCCCGGCGAGGGCAGGAAACCGGTCTCGGGGTCCTCCGCGTTGACGCGCGCCTCGATGGCCGCGCCGCGCCGGATCAGATGGGCTTGCGTCAGCGGCAGCGGCTCGCCCGCCGCGATCCGGAACTGCCATTCGACGAGATCGACGCCATAGACGGCTTCCGTCACCGGGTGCTCGACCTGAAGCCGGGTGTTCATTTCGAGGAAATAAAAACTGTCGCGCCCCAGCCCCCGGCTGGGATCGACGATGAACTCGACCGTCCCGGCGCCGACATAGCCCACCGCCTTGGCGGCGGAGACGGCGGCCTCCGTCATCGCCGCGCGGGTCGGGGCGGGCAGGCCCGGCGCAGGGCTTTCCTCGATCAGCTTCTGGCGGCGGCGTTGCAGCGAACAATCGCGCTCGCCCAGATGCACGACGGCGCCGTGGGCGTCGCCGAACACCTGCACCTCGACGTGGCGCGGTGACGGCACGCATTTCTCGATCAGCACGCGGCTGTCGCCGAACGCCGCCTGCGCCTCGCGCTGCGCCGATTCCAGCGCCGCCTCGAACTCCACATGCGCGTCGACCCGCCGGATGCCGCGCCCCCCGCCCCCCGCGCTCGCCTTGATGAGCACGGGATAGCCGATCTGATAGGCGGTCTCCTTCAGGAATTTCGGCGTCTGGTTGTCGCCGTGATAGCCCGGCAAAACGGGGGCGCCGGAGCGCGCGACAAGCGCCTTGGCCGCACTCTTGTAGCCCATCGCGCGCATGGCGGCCGGCGGCGGGCCGATGAACGCCACGCCCTCCAGCCCGCAATATTCGGCGAAATCCGCATTCTCCGACAAGAAGCCGTAGCCGGGATGCAAGCACTCGGCGCCCACGCTCTTGGCCGCCGCGACGATGGCGCCGCCGTCGAGATAATTGCCGACCTCAAGCACCTCGTCGGCGAGGCGGGTGAAGCGGGCGCCCCGGTCGGCGGGCGTGTGCAACGCGACGGTCGCGATTCCCATGCGCTTGGCGGTCGCAATAATGCGGCAGGCGATTTCGCCGCGATTGGCGATCAACACTTTGGCGAACAGAACACCCTCCCCTGACCGTGCTCTGGGATTAGCGCCCCCGGCCCCCGCCGTCACGCAAAACCGCGCTCAGGCGAAACGCACCGGCTCGCCGCCGCCCGGTTGCAGCACCTCGCCCTCCCACATCACCCGCGCGCCGCGGATCACCGTGCCCACCGGCCAGCCCGTCACGCTCTGGCCGTCATAGGGCGTCCAGCCGCAGCGCGAGGCGATTCCTGCGTCGCGGATCGTCTCGCGGCGCTTGAGGTCCACAATCGTCAGGTCCGCGTCGTAGCCGACCGCGAGGCGGCCCTTGCCCGTTATGCCAAACAGCCGCTGCGGCCCGGCGCTGGTGAGATCGACGAAGCGCGCGAGGCTGAGGCGCCCCGCCGCCACATGGTCGAGCATGATGGGCACGAGCGTCTGCACGCCCGCCATGCCCGAGGGGCTTTCGGGATAGGGTTTGGCCTTCTCCTCAAGCGTGTGGGGCGCGTGGTCGGAGCCCAACACGTCGATGATCCCCTGGGCGACGCCACGCCAGACGCCCGCGCGATGCTCGGGGCTGCGCACGGGCGGGTTCATTTGCAGCTTCGTGCCGAGCCGCGCGTAGTCGTCGGAGGTCAGCGTCAAATGATGCGGCGTCGCTTCGCAGCTCGCGACGTCCTTCGCCCCGGCGAGGAAGTCGATCTCCTGCCGCGTGGAAATATGCAGCACGTGAACTTGCGCGCGCGCTTCGCGGGCGATGCGGATGAGGCGTTGCGTGCAGAGCAGCGCCGCCGTCTCGTCGCGCCAGACGTGGTGCGAGGTCGGGTCGCCGGGGATGCGCAGGCCCTTGCGTTCGATGAGCCGCGCCTCGTCCTCGGAGTGGAACGCCGCGCGCCGTCGCGTCCGGCGCAAGATCTCGCGCACCCCCGCATCGTCGGCGACCAGCAGCGAGCCGGTCGAGGATCCCATGAACACCTTGATGCCCGCCGCGCCCGGCAGCCGCTCCAACTCGGGCAAGTCCGCCACATTGTCGTGCGTGCCGCCGACCCAGAACGCATGATCGCAGGCCATCCGCCCCTTGGCCCGCGCGAGCTTGTCGGCGAGCGCCTCCGGATTCGTCGTCTGCGGATTGGTGTTGGGCATCTCGAACACGCAGGTCACGCCGCCCAGCACGGCGGCGCGGGCGCCCGTTTCCAGATCCTCCTTGTGCTCTAGCCCAGGCTCGCGGAAATGCACCTGGCTGTCGATCACGCCGGGCAGGATATGCAGGCCCCGGCAATCGATGCGTTCCCCCGCGACCGCGCCGTCGAGCGACCCGAGAGCGGCGATCCTGCCGTCGCGGACGCCGATGTCGCGCACGCCCTCGCCGTCGTGATTCACGACGACGGCGCCCGTGAAAATGCGGTCGAAGCTGGCTGACATCGCGGCGATCCTTGCCCCATCGGGATTGAGGCTTAAGTCTAGCGGCAACGGCGACATGAGGGGAGCTTAGTTTGACGGGGGAATTTCGGCTTGACGACAGGGGCGTGGTGCGGGTCGCGGGCGCGGAGGCCGCGCATTTCCTGCATAATCTTGTCACCAACGACGTCGAGGGGCTGGAAATCGGACAATTGCGATTTGCCGCGCTGCTGACGCCGCAGGGAAAAATTCTGTTCGACTTCCTCATCCACCGACGCGGCGCAGAAGAATTCCTGCTCGACGCCGCCGCCGACAAGACGGCGGACCTCGCCAAACGCCTGTCGCTCTATCGCCTGCGCGCCAAAATCGAGATTTCGGACGAGAGCGCGCTACTGGCGGTCGTGGCCGCCCCGGCCGGCGAACCCGCAGACCCCCGCGCGCCGCTCGGCGCCCGGCGGATCACGATGCGCGCCGAGGCCCCCGCGCCCTCCGGCGAAGCGCTCGCCGAGCATGAGGCCCGGTTCGTCGCACTCGGCGTCCCGCAGGGCGGCAGAGATTTCGCCTATGGCGACGTGTTCCCGCACGACGTCAACATGGATCTGATCAACGGCGTCGATTTCAGGAAAGGCTGCTACGTGGGCCAGGAGGTCGTCTCGCGCATGCGCCATCGCGCCGAGATCCGCCGCCGCGTGGTGCGCGTCGCGGCGCTCGCCGAGCCGCTGGAGACGGGCGCGACGGTGCGGGACGGCGAACTCGCCGTAGGGACGGTGGGAACGGTTGCGGGCGACGAAGCGTTGGCGCTTCTGCGGGTGGACCGAGCGGAGGACGCCGAGCGGGCCGGCCGCGCGCTCACCGCGGGCGGGCGCCGCCTGCGACGGATAGACTAAGCGGGTCAGAGGAAACGACATGCGGATTTACATTGCGGCTATCGCCCTGGGGATCGCGCTTGCAGGCGCCCCGGCCTTCGCCGACGATCCCGCACCCGTGCCGGACGCAGCGGGAGATTATGCGTCGCTTCAGCAGATCGAACTGACCGACGACGAAGTGAGCCGTTATGTCGGCTCGCTCGACGACATGCAGAACGCGATGGGCGACGTCGCCGCCGACGCTACGGAACCCGACGTAAGGACGATGGCCAAGCTTGAGAGCGTCGCCAAAAAACATGGCTTCCGCAATTTCGACGAATACAACAACGTCGCGGGCAACATCTCGCTCGTGGTCGACGGCATCGACCCCGACACCAAGACCTATGTCGGGCAGGACACGCTGATCCAGAAGGGCATCGACGAACTGGAGGCAGACCCCAAAATGACGGGCGCCGACAAGGAGACCGCCACCAGAGATCTGGAGGCTCAACTCAAGACGATCGTGCCAATCAAATACAAGACCAACATCGATCTCGTCGTGAAGCGTTACGATCAGATCAACGGCGGCTGAGGGTGGCGTCCTCCCGCCATAAATGCTTTGTTCCGTCCCGGAGGCCACGAAGGCATGGATGATTCCGATTGGCTCGCCCGCGCCACGCGCGCGCTCGAAAATGCGCCGCTGTTCGACGGCCATAACGATCTCCCCTATGTAATCCGGATCGACAAGCAGGCGCGCGGCGACGTTTTCGCCTACGATCTTATGCGCGAGCGCGGCGACACCGACATTCCGCGGCTTCGCGAGGGACGGGTCGGCGCTCAATTCTGGTCCGCCTTCCAGCCGACGCACGCCCCCCACCCCGCCCGCACCGCCTTGGAGTTGATCGACACGATCCTGCGCATCGAGGACACACACCCGGACGTGTTTTACCCCGCGCGCTGCGCCGACGATTTCGACCGCGCCCGCGCGGCGGGCAAAATCGCCTCCTACATCGTCATCGAAGGCGGCGTCGGATTGGAAAACTCTCTGGCGCCGCTGCGCGTCTGGCGCGCGGCGGGGGCGCGCATGCTGATCCCCTGCCACAACGAGACGCTGGACTGGGTCGACAGCGCCACCGACGCGCCCCGCCACAACGGCTTCAACGCCTTCGGCCGCGCCGTCATTGCCGAGTGCAACCGCCTTGGCATGATCGTCGACGGCGCGCATCTCAGCCATGCCGCGCTCCGCGTGCTGCTCGACGTCACGTTGGCGCCGGTATTCTTGTCGCATTCCAACGCCTTCAACCTGTGCGACCATCCGCGCAACGCGCCCGACGACGTGCTTAAGCGGCTTAAACACAATGGCGGGCTGGTCATGGCGACGTTCGTGCCCGGCTTCGTCAGCCAGGACCTGCGCAACTGGTTGAAGCGCTCGCGCGATACCTATGGCAAGGCGCCGCTCGCGTCCGATCCCAAGTCGCAACTCGAAGAGATCGAGACACGCCACGGCGCCGCGCCCAAGGCGACGCTCGAACAGGTGGCCGATCACATCGTCTATCTGGTCGAGACGGCGGGGCTCGATCACGTTGGCGTCGGCTCGGATTTCTTCGGCGGTCCGCAGCCCGTGGGGCTTGAGCATGTCGGGCGATTTCCGCACCTGTTCGCCGAATTGCTGAAGCGCGGCTTTTCGGAATCCGATCTCGCCAAGATCGCCAACGCAAATGCGCTGAGGGCGATGCGGGACGTCGAGCGCGTAGGCGCGCGGCTTGGCACGACGGTCAAGCCTGCGGTCGGGCGCATCGAGGATTTTCCGGGGGCGTGAGGGCAAAGGGCGTTACCCGCCCCGCGCAGCCTCCGGCGTCCTGTCCGCAACGGCGCTGTCATTGCGAGCGAGGCAAAGCGGTGCCCCGGCGCGGGGCGCTTTGAGGCGAACGGCGAGGCCAAGTATGAGCGCCCCCAAGGCGACGCCCAGCGCCGAGGCCGCCGGCGCCCGATGAAACAATGAGCCCTACTGGCAGCGCGTTGTAGTAGCATCGGCCGGTTGGAAAAAGCTCTGGAGAGCATCGGCGCCGGCGTCTGCGCCATGACGGCGCCCGTTCCCCTTGAAGCCCTTCGCCCGATGTGGGAAGGGCGCGCCAGGGGCGACGCGCTCCCCAGGGAGTCCCTCATGGCCCGCCCGACCGCGCTGCACAGGCGCGGCCTCGTCCTCATTTTCGCCGCCACGGTGATGTGGAGCCTTGCGGGTGTGTTCGCGCGCGCGGTCGCGCATCTCGATTTCGGCGCCATCCTGTTCGCCCGCGCCGGTTTTGGAGGCCTCTGCGGCCTCGCCGTGGCTGTGTGGGACTGGAGCCGGGGCCGGCTCGACCTCAGACGGCTTGCAACGCCCCTGACCCCTCTGATCGTCATTCTCTCCGCCACCGCCATCACCGGTTACGTTGCGGCGCTGATGACTACGACCGTAGCCGACGTGCTGGTGATCTACGCGACCCTGCCCTTCCTGTCGGCGGCGTTGGCCGTGCCGCTGACGGGCGAGCGCCCCTCGCGACGCACGATGATCGCGGCCAGCGTCGCCATGATCGGCGTCGTCATCATGGTCGCCGACGGCCTCGGCAAGGGACGCTGGCTCGGGCAATTGCTGTCGCTGCTCATGACGGCGACCTTCGCCGGGCTCGTCGTGCTGCAACGGCGCGACCCGGACTTGCCGGTCGGCCCCGTCAATTCGGCGGCCGCGCTGCTCGCCTCGGGCTTCGGCTTCGCCATGGCGGGCAGCCTGAAAATGTCGGCGTTCGACATCGCCGATCTTTTCGTGTTCGGCGTGACGACGATCACCATTGCGTTCAACGTGTTCCTGGAAGGCGCAAAACTCGTCCCCTCCGCCGAAGCCTCGCTCGTCGCGATGACGGACGTGGTGATGGGGCCGCTATGGGTGTGGCTGGCGTTTCGCGAACGACCTGACAATGCGACTTTCGTGGGCGGCGCCTTCGTGCTGGCGGCGGCGGCATGGCGGTTCGCTCCGGAACTGCGAAGACGCGCCAAAAGCCTCGCGCCGCCCGCGCCGGCGGTCTAAACACCGCACACGGAGGAAGACGACCATGGACAAATTCGCGCTCGTGACCGGCGGCGGCGTCGGAATAGGCCGGGCTGCGGCGCTGAAACTCGCCGAGGCCGGATGGCATGTGGCGGTGACCGGCCGTCGCGCCGAACCGCTGGAGGCGACGGCGCGCGACATCGAGGCGAAGGGCCGCCGCGCATTCGTCAAGACGTGCGACATCGGCGACCCTGCGGAGGTGGTCGCGTTGTTTGAGGCGGTCGCCACGGCGTTCGGGCGGCTAGACCTCCTGTTCAACAACGCGGGCGTCAGCGCGCCGGGCGTGCCGATGGACGAATTGACCTACGAGCAATGGAAGGCGGTGGTCGACGCCAATCTGACCGGCGCCTTCCTGTGCGCGCAGGGCGCCATGCGGATGATGAAGACCCAGAGCCCTAAGGGCGGGCGCATCGTCAACAACGGCTCGATCTCTGCGACCGCGCCCCGCCCCCATAGCGCGCCCTACACAGCGACCAAACACGCCATCACCGGGCTCACCAAATCGATAGCGCTGGATGGGCGCCCGTTCGACATCGCGTGTGGACAGATTGACATTGGCAACGCCATGACGGCGATGGCGGAGCGCATGTCGAAGGGCGTGCCGCAGGCGGACGGCCGCATCGCGGTGGAACCGATGATGGACGTGGAGGAAGTCGGCGACGCCGTGGTCCACATGGCGAGCCTGCCGCTTTCCACCAACATCCTCAACCTTACGATTATGGCGACGAAAATGCCGCTCGTCGGGCGCGGGTAGACAAGGCTGGCTGTGAGCGACGCCGCCGGCGCCGCGAGCGCGACAACGCCATCCAGCGCCTCGCCGTTCACCGGCTGCGGGAAGGCCGCCAAAAACCTGCCCTTTTGGAGGAATTCGCCGCCTTCGCCACGACGCGCTCGCTTCCTATTTCAGACGACCCGTCCACCAACGGGCGCTTGCGGGCTTCACGTCGCCGTGGGCATCCGGTCGAGCAGCTTGTCCAGCGTGACGGGGTAATCACGCACGCGGACGCCCGTTGCATTGTAGACGGCGTTGGAGATCGCCGCTGCCGCGCCGCTCAATCCCAACTCGCCCACGCCCTTGGCCTTCATGACGGAAGCAATGGGGTCGGGTTCGTCTAGAAAGATCACGTCCAGATGCGGCACGTCCGCATGAACGGGCACCTCATAACCCGCCAGATCATGATTGACGAAGAAGCCACGCTGCTTGTCAAGCCGAAGCTCCTCGACCAGCGCGGCGCCGATGCCCATCGTCATCGCGCCGATCACCTGACTGCGCGCCGTTCTGGGGTTGAGTATCCGGCCCGAGGAGCAAACCGCGAGCATCCGGCGCACCCGTATCTCCGCCGTGTAGGCGTCCACCGACACTTCGACGAAATGAGCGCCAAAGGTCGATAATTGATACGCCTTGGACAGCTTGCCATAAGCCACACTATCCTGCGCCACCAATTCGCCATCCGCCGCCGCTTGGGTGATGGCGAAGGACTTGTCGCCTGAGACGGCCCGTCCGTCGCGGAATTCGACGTCGTCGCCTGGGATCCCAAGCCTGGCCGCGATCTTCGATCTCAGCGCCATGCAGGCGGCGTAGACGCCCGAAGTCGAATTGGCGGCCCCGAACTGGCCGCCCGAGCCACAGGACACCGGAAAGTCCGAATCGCCCAGCCGAACCGACACGCGCGAAAGTTCCACACCCATTGTCTCCGCCGCGGTCTGCGCGATGATCGTGTAGCTGCCCGTGCCGATATCGGTCATGTCGGTTTCGACGACGACGCCGCCATCCTGCGTCAGCCGAACGCGCGCCCCCGAAGGCATCGCGACGTGGTTGCGAAACGCGGACGCGACGCCGTAACCAATCAACTTATCTCCGTCGCGCGTCGCTCGCGGCTCAGGCTTGCGCTGCGACCATCCAAACGCTTGCGCCCCCGTTTGCAGGCACGCCTTCAACTGACGACTGGAAAAAGGCCGCTCGGGATGTTCGGGATCGTGCAGCACGTCGTTGCGCAGCCGAAGTTCGACCGGATCAAGGTTCAACTTCCCGGCGAGTTCGTCCATGGCGATTTCCAGCGCCATCATGCCCGGCGCTTCGCCCGGCGCGCGCATCGAATTCGCCTCGGGCAAGTCGAGGGTCGCCAGGCGCGATTGCGTGGCGCGGTTGGCGCCGGCGTAAAGAAGGCGCGTCTGCGCGACTTCCCCCTCCGACCTTCCGCCGCCGACATTGCCCGACCAACCTTCGTGCGAAATGGCCACGATCGATCCCTCAACACCCGCCGCGAGACGGACTCGCTGGATCGTCTGCGAGCGATGCGTCGTGTTATTAAATATGACGGGCCGGGCCAGCGCCAGCTTTACCGGGCGTCCGACCTGCCTCGCCGCCAACGCCGCCAGCAACGCGTCGGCGCGCAGAAAGAGCTTGCCGCCGAATCCGCCGCCCACGAAGTTGGAGATCAACCTGATCTTGTCTTTTTCAACGCCGAGAGTCTTGGCGAGATCGGTTCGATGCCAATCCACCATCTGCGCCGCGGTCCACAAGGTCAGCTTGTCGCCGTCCCAGCGCGCCAGCGTCGCGTGCGGCTCCATCATCGCATGAGCCTGCGCGGGCGTCGTGTAGGTTTCATCGACCTTTACGGCGGCCTGCTCGAAGGCGTGTTCGAAATCGCCCACGGCGGTGTCGGCCGGATCGTCCTGCAATTTACCCGGCTTGCCGTCTCGGTTCTTATACGCGCGCTCAAGATCGTAGGAACCTTCCGAAGCCTTATACCTGATCGCCACGCGGCCTGCCGCTTCCCGCGCCTGCTCGAACGTAAGCGCGACTATGACCGCGACGGCCTGATGGTAGTGATCGACGACGGGTCCCGCGAGAAGGCGAGCGAAATTGTACTCGCCCTTACCCAACGCGCCCGCATTTTCATGAGTGACCGCGCCCAGAAATCCCGGCGTCCCTCGCGCGTCGTCAAGGTTGATCGAAACGATTTCGCCCTTGGCGATCGCCGCGGGCACGACATACGCGTAGGCGACGTCGGGTCCAGCCTCCTGTCTCTCATAGGCGTAACGCGCCTTGCCGGAGACCTTCATCGGCCCATCGATACGCGATATGTCTTTGCCGACGATGGTTTCCCGATCGATGGCGTTGAGACCCGCAGGTTGATCGAACAGCATGTCAGCCTCGCGCGGTGTGCAGAACGGCGTCGAGCGTCCGCTCGACAAGGGTCAGTTTGAAAGCATTGTCCTGCGTCGGCGTCGCCCCGCTCAGAAGCGATTGCGCCGCAGCCACGGCCCCATTGCGCAAGACGGCATCCGCTCCGTCGGATCGCCAGGGTTTAGGCGCAATGCCTCCCACCGCGAAACGCCCGCTCCCGTCCTCGCCGAGTACGGCGGCGATGGACACAAGCGCAAAAGCATAAGACGCCCGGTCCCGCACCTTCCTATAGAACTGCTTGCCGCCCAAAGGCCTCGGCAGCGTGACCGCCGTTATCAACTCCCCACGTCGAACGTCGGTTTCCACCTCGGGTGTATCGCCCGGCAGTTTGTGAAAGTCGGCGATAGGCGTGTCGCGTTTGATCTGCGCCGAGCGAATCTCGATGGTTGCGTCGAGTACCCGCAACGCCACCGCCATGTCGCCGGGGTAAGTGGCGATGCATTTGTCGCTGGCCCCGATGATCGCAAGCTGGCGTGAATCGCCCGAGAGGGCGGAGCATCCGCTGCCGGGCTTGCGTTTGTTGCAAGGCTGGTTGCCGTCGTAGAAATAAGGACAGCGAGTTCTCTGCAAAAGATTACCCCCCGTCGTGGCCATGTTGCGCAATTGCGCGGAGGCGCCCGCCACTATGGCGCGCGTCAGCACGGGATAGTCGCGCCGTACGCGAGGATGCGCGGCCAGCTCGGTGTTGCTAACCCCCGTGCCTATACGAAGCCCGCCTTCCGGCGTGTCTTCTATTCTGTCCAGGCCGACCGCATTGACGTCAATCAACATGTCCGGCGTCTCCGCCTCCAGTTTCATGAGATCAAGCAAGTTGGTGCCGCCAGCGACAAATTTGGACGCAGGCGATCGGGCGGCAAGGTCCAGCGCCTCCTCAACGCTGCGCGCACGCTTGTATTGAAAGGGCTTCATGCCTTCACCCCGCTCGCTTCGAGGATCGCTTCCGCGATATTGGAATAAGCGCCGCAGCGGCAGATATTTCCGCTCATCCGCTCTTGAAACTCGACACGACTGGCCTCCGGCCTATTGAGGTCCGACGTGACGTGGCTGGGCACGCCAGCCTTCAACTCATCGAGCATGGCCACGCTCGAAACAATCTGTCCTGGCGTGCAATATCCGCACTGAAAACCGTCATGTTTGAGGAAGGCGGCCTGCATGGGATGAAGCGCGCCGTCGAGCGCCAGGCCTTCCACCGTCGTCACTTTCGAGCCGTCGCGCATGACGGCGAGCGTCAGACAGGAATTGATACGTTGGCCGTCGACAATGACGGTGCAGGCGCCGCATTGCCCGTGATCGCAGCCTTTTTTCGTCCCTGTCAGATACGCGTGCTCACGCAGCGCGTCGAGCAGCGTGGTGCGCGGGTCCAGGTTCAGATGGGTATCCACGTCATTTATCGTCAGGCGAACGCTCGTGGTCTCGCCAACTACGTGCGCCGGCGCCGTCGTAGCGTCATCTGCCCGTGCCGCGCTCCCTGCGAACGCGCAGGCTGCGCTTCCCGCCAATAGGTCTCGGCGGTTGAAGCCCGACGACGTGTCCGCTTCGAGGGCCGTGCCCGCTTCATTGTGCGCCATCGCACTCTCTCCTGTTCCGTCTCAAACAGAAGTCGAGGTCGCCTCAATCGTTCCCACTCTATTTTGTGGCCGTTTTCGCGCGCGCCCTTTGTAAAAATAACACGAGCGAAAATCCTGTGACCGCGAGGCCGAGAAAATAAAGGGCGTTGGGGCCAAACGACAACGATTTTACGAACGGGGAGAGCGCCCACGAATACAGGCCGGACAGCGCCGGACACAGCAGAAAGAACATCGTGACGAACCCATTGTCCCCTTTGGTCGCCTGCAATGCGAGTTGGTACATGAACCGGCCCAGCGCGGCTGCGATTATAGTGCCCGCCACCAGCATCGCCGCCGGCAAGGGATCGAACGCGAAGCCCTGCCCTGATAGCGCCAAATAAGCGGCGCACGCCGGGATAACCACGAGCGGCGGGACGAACAGCGCCGCCGCCACGGCGGCCCCCTGATGGTAATCCTTGAACCAGAACCCTACGAGCGTCGCGCTCAACGCGGTGAACAAAGGCACGGGAATCGCAAAATACCACGTGCCCTTCAACAGACCCGCGACGCCGCTCGACGCGTCGGACTGACTCCACGCCACGAGCAGCGAGCCGGCGAAGGCCCCGGCGAGGGCCGCCACGAACACGAACACGCCGACCGGCGTGCGTTTGCCAAGCACGACGCGCGCCGCCATCGCCGCCCAGAACGGCGAAAGGTTGAGAATGGCGGTGATCACGACGGGATGCGCGCCGCTGAGGCCGACATTGTAAAGCCCCAGTCCGATCAACCCAAGCGCGGTCAACGCCGCCAACCGCCATCGGCTCTTGGCTGACGAAAGGATCGCGACGAAGTCGCGACGCGGTTCTGGGCGCAGGAGGAGCAGCGGCGTCGCCAGCAGAAGCGCCGCCTGCGTCAGCAACACGAACTGCGCGACGCTGAGCGCCTTGGCCGCAGGCCCTGACAACGGGTCCTGTGCGGCCATCAGCGCCGCGGCGACGAGCGCGAAGCCCGCTCCCGCCACGGCGCTGGCCGCCGCTTTCGGCGAAACCGACTCAGCTTTGCTCATCATGTTCATTTTGCTCCCCCGCCTGCCGTTTCGTTCCTCCGACTAAGGAGACGGAACGCGCGCCGCGCATTTGACGTTCCCTGTTCGAGGATTGGTTTGGGAGAACGTCATGAGATTTACGCCGGAACTCACGGCGACCTACCGTATGCAGTTTCACAAGGGCTTCGATTTTCGCGCCGGCGCGCGCCGCGCGCCCTATCTCGGCGCGCTCGGCGTCTCCCATCTCTATGCGTCGCCGATCATGAAGGCGACGCCGGGATCGACGCATGGCTACGACATGACGGATTTCGCGCGGGTGAATCCGGAGCTTGGTGGCGAGAGCGGTTTCAGGGACATGGCGGCGGCGCTGCGCGCGCAGGACGTCGGCATCATCCTCGACATCGTGCCCAACCATATGGCGGTCGGCGGGGCGGACAATCCCTATTGGCTCGATCTTCTGGGGAAGGGCCCCGACAGCGCCTATGCGGATTTCTTCGACGTC
>JAYVYJ010000024.1:0-6001 GCA_043784465.1 Hyphomicrobiales bacterium | reverse complement strand
GCCCGAAGGCCGCATTTGCGTTGACACACGCCGCAGGCGCACGTAAGAGCGCGCCGACCGGGGCTGTAGCTCAGATGGGAGAGCGCTGCAATCGCACTGCAGAGGTCAGGGGTTCGATTCCCCTCAGCTCCACCAAGGCTCGATAGTTTCCCCCTGCGTCTCGCGCCGTTCGCGACGACGGTTCTATAAGCCCATCTGGCGGCTGGCGAGGTCTTTCATGATTTCTTCCGTCCCGCCGCCGATGGCGTTGACCTTCACTTCGCGATAGATGCGCTCGACTTTCGCACCTCTGAGGTAACCGGCGCCGCCGAAAATCTGTACCCCTTCGGAGGCGCAGAAGGCCATCGTCGTCGTCGCCTGGTTCTTCAGCATGCAGATCTCGGCGACTGGGTTGTCGCCGTTCTCCAGCCGCCATGTCAGCATCTCCAGCATCGCCTGCGACGCCTCCACTTTCATCGCCATGTCGACGAGCTTGTGGCGGATCACCTGATGCTGGACGAGCGGCTTGCCGAAGGTCTCGCGCTGGCGCGCATAGGCGGTCGCCTCCTCCAGGCACACCCGCGCGGAAGCGATGGCGCCCGCCGCGCCGTGCAGGCGCTCGTCGTTGAAGTTGAGCATGACGGCGCGAAACCCCTCACCCTCGCGCCCGATAAGGTTGGCGGCGGGCACGCGCACGTTCTCGAAATAGAGCGTCGCCGTGTCGGAGCACCACCAGCCCATTTTCTTGAGCGGCGTGCGCTGCAAACCCTCCGGATGGCCCTCGATCAGCAGCAGGCTGACGCCCGAAGCGCCCGGCCCGCCGGTGCGGCAGGCGAGCGTGATGAAATCGGCGCGCATGCCCGACGTGATGAAGGTCTTTTGCCCATTGACCACGAAGCAATCGCCGTCGCGCCGCGCGGTCGTGCGCAAATTGGCGACGTCGGAGCCGCCGCTGGGTTCCGTAATCGCCAGCGCGCAGATTTTCTCGCCCGACAGGATCTGCGGCAGCACCCGCGCTTTCATGTCCTCCGCGCCGCGATGCAGGATCGGCGGCGCGCCGATCGTGTGGCTGAACAGCCCCGCGCCGACGCCCCCGCAGCCTGCGCGCGCGATCTCCTGCATGGCGATGACGCGCATAAAGCGGTCGCCCTCCGTGCCGCCATGGGCTTCAGGAAAGCCGAGGCCCATGTAGCCCACGGCCGCGGCCTTCTTGTAAAGCTCGCGCGGAAACTCGCCCGCCTCGTCCCATTGGTTGGCGTAGGGCTCGATTTCCCGCGCGACGAACTTGCGCAAGCTGTCGCGGAACGCTTCGTGTTCCTCGGTGTAGAACGGATGTTTCACGCGGGCGTCTCCGGCGAGGCCTTTAGATTTAGGGTCGCGCGGGCCTCGTCGGGCGATGCGATCTCGCGGCCAGCCTCGCGGGCCGCCCTCACCAGCGCGCCTATCAGATCGCCGTTGGAAGTCGCGCGCGCGCCGTCGGGCAGATAGATCGTGTCTTCAAGTCCGGAGCGCAGATCGCCGCCGAGTTCCGCCGCGCGGCGATGCAGCGGCCAGATTTCGTGTCTGCCAATCGCGGTGACGCTCCAGCGCGCTTGCGCCGCTTTTAACCGTAGCAGGATCGGCAGCAGTTCGGGGTCGGCAGGCATGCCGGACTCGACGCCCATCACGAAATTGTAGCGCGGCGTGCGCCCAAACCCGCTGTTGCGCGCCACCGCCGCGACTGTGCGCACGATGCCGGTGTCGAAACACTCGAACTCCGGGTCGATGTCGGTGTCCCTCATCACGTCGAGAAATGCTGCGATCTTCTCCACCGGATTGTCGAACAGCATCGGCGGCCAGGCCCACGACCCGTCCGCGCGGGTTTTCAGATAATTGAGCGATCCCGCATTGAGCGCCGCGATCTCCGGCTTGACCGCGCGCAGGCACGCCAAGGGCTTGGAAATGTCGGGGCCGACGATCCCCGTCGTCTGGTTGACGACGATACCCGGACAGGCGGCGCGGATCGCGTCGACCACGGCGAGCGCGACCTCCGGATCCCAGGAGGGCAGATGGCCGCGCCCCGGCGCCAGATCGCGAAAATGCACATGGATGACCGAAGCGCCCGAATCCGCCGCGCGCCGCGCCTCCCTCGCCATCTGGGCAGGCGTGACGGGCGCGGGATAGAGGGCGGGATCAGTCAACACGCCCGTCAGCGCGCAGGTCACTACGGCCTTGTTCAATTCAACTCTCCGCAATGAGAAACAGCAGGGCGCCCGCTTTCGTCGTCTGGCCGACGAAAGCGTGCGCTTGGGCCACGACGCCGTCCAGCGGGCTCAGCAATGCGTGCTGCATCTTCATCGCTTCGACGACGCCCAGTTGCTCGCCGCGCGTCACCGTGTCGCCCCCCTGCGCCGTCACGGCGGCGACGATCCCCGACACCGGCGCGCGCACGTCCCCGCGCGCCTCGGCGTCGGCGCGGCGCGGCGCGGCGTAGGTCAGATCGACGAAGCGCCGCAACGCGCCCTCGACGTCCAGCCAGAGCGCGTCGCCGTCGCGGAAGAAGCGCGCCTTGGCTGTCACGCCGTCCGCGAGAAAGCGCGCCTCGCCGTCCCCCCGTTCAACCACGCTCAGCGAAAGGACTTGCCCCTCAACCCCGATGCGCCAGCCGTCGCGCTCGCGCGCCGCGTGCAGGGTGCGCTCGGCGCCCTCGCAGGCCAGCCGCACAGGCGCCTCGCGCCAAGCCGCTGTCGGAGCGGCGGCGTCCACGCCGAGGTTCAACACGGCGGCCAACGCGAAAGCGAGCGGACTTGGCGGCGGCGGGGCGAACGGATGGTCGCGAAGAAAGTCGGTGGTCGGCGGCCCGGCCACGAAATCGGGCCGCGTCAGCATGTGGATGAGCGCGTCGCGGTTGGTCGTCAGCCCCGCGACGAACAGGCCTTCGAGCGCGCTAACCAGCTTGCGCCGCGCGTCCTCGCGGTCGACGCCCTGCGCGATGATCTTGGCGAGCAGCGAATCGTAATGCGGCGTCACCTCGCCGCCGGTCGCGACGCCTGAATCGACGCGCACCCCTTCGGGCGCCGAAAACCGCAACACCGGCCCTGTCGCGGGCATGAAATCCGCGTCCTCCGCGCACAGCCGCGCCTCGATAGCGTGACCGCGCAGTGCCACGTCGGCTTGTGAGAACGGCAGCGGGCGGCCCTGCGCCACGTGCAGTTGCAGCCGCACGAGATCGCACCCCGTCACGGCTTCCGTGACGGGGTGCTCAACCTGAATCCGCGTGTTCATCTCAAGGAAATAATAGTCGCCCCCTGAGTCCAGCAGGAACTCCACCGTCCCCGCTCCGACATAGCCGACCTCACGGGCGGCCCGCGTCGCCGCTTCGCCCATGCGTGCGCGCAGATCGCCGGAAACCGCCGGCGCTTCCTCGATCAGCTTTTGATGGCGCCGCTGGATCGAGCAATCGCGCTCACCCAGGTGCAGGATGTTTCCCTGCTCGTCGCCAAACACCTGGATCTCGACATGCCGCGCCCCCAGCAGCGCGCGCTCGACCAACAACCGCCCGTCGCCAAAGGCCGACGTCGCCTCCGCGCGCGCCGTCTCCACGGCCCCTCGCAGGGCGCTCGCTTCCCGCACGATCCGCAGGCCGCGCCCGCCGCCGCCCGCGCTCGCCTTGACCATGACGGGATAGCCGATCCGCTCGGCTTCGTGCGCGAAACGTTCAAAACTCTGGTCCTCGCCATGATAGCCCGGGGCGAGCGGCACCCCCGCCGCCGCCATGCGCGCCTTGGCTGCGCTCTTATCCCCCATAGCGCGGATCGCGGCAGGCGGCGGCCCGACGAAACTCAGCCCCGCTCCAATCACCGCCTCCGCAAATTCCGCGTTCTCGGCGAGAAAACCGTAGCCCGGATGGATCGCCTCGGCCCCTGTCGCGCGCGCCGCCTCCAGCAGCGCCGGGATCGACAGATAGGACATAGGCGCCACTCCCAACCGCGCCGCCGCATCCGCTATTCGCACATGCGGCGCGCGTGCGTCGGCGTCGGCGTAGACGGCGACCGTTCGAAGCCCTTCCGCGCGGGCGGCGCGAAAAATGCGGACTGCGATCTCGCCGCGATTGGCGACCAGCAACGAGGCGAAACGCGCGCTCATGACGCGCCCCAGGCGGGGGCGCGCTTCTGGGCAAACGCCGCCAACCCCTCGCGCCCCTCCGGACCGCGCAGCGCCGCCGCGAACGCCTGCGCGGCCTCGGCGATGTAATCGGGCGCGGCCACGGCGCGCAGGAGCCGCTTGGTCACGGCATTGGCCCCCGGCGCGCAACGCGCCACCGCGTCCAGCACCTCGGCGAGCCGATCCGCCCCATCGGTTTCGCTGTAGAAATCCGCCAGCCCCAGCGCCGCCGCCTCTGGGCCTGTCATCCGCGCGCCCGTCAGCGCCAGCCGCGTGGCGACGCACTCACCCAATCGCGCGACCAGATAAGGCGCGATCTGCGCCGGTGGAAACCCCAGGCTCGTCTCCGTCAGCGCGAAACGCGCGCGCGGCGTGGCGATCACGACGTCGCAGGCGGCGGCCAACCCCATGCCGCCCCCGACCGCCGCGCCGTCCACCAGCGCCACCGTCACGCAGGGCAGGGCGTGGACCTTTGCGAAGAAGCGCCCGCCTGCCGCGTTGTAGGCTTCCAGCGGATCTCTCTCCCCGGGCGGCTGAGCCAGCGCCGCCCCCAGCGCCTTCAAATCCGCCCCCGCGCTGAACACCCCGCCCTCGCCCTCGATCACCAGCGCGCCGAGCCCCTCGGGCAGAGCTTCGAGCACGGCGTCGAATTCGGCCACCATTGCCGCGCTCAGCGCGTTCTGGCGCCCCGCGTCGGCCATCGTCACGATAAGGTGGCGCCCCTCGCGCCGCGTGCGCAGCGTGGGCATCAGAACCTCGCCACGCCGAACGTATTGGGCCTGAGCGCCCGCGCCTCGGCTTCGAGCGCAGTCTCCAGACAGAACGACAGCACCGCCCGGCTGTCGCGCGGATCGATGAGGCCATCGTCCCACAGCCGCGCCGTCGCATAGAGCGCCGTCGATTGCCGGTCGTATGCCGCGACGATCTTGGCGCTTTGCGCCGCCAGCTTCTCCTCGTCGGCGACCCCGCCGCGCGCGGCGGCGGCCTCCTGCGCGACGATGGCCATCACCTTGGCCGCCTGCTCGCCTCCCATCACTGCGACGCGCGCATTGGGCCACGAGAACAGGAAGCGCGGCCCGAACGAGCGCCCGCACATGCCGTAATGGCCCGCGCCGAACGACCCGCCGATCTGCAGGGTGATCTTGGGCACGCTGGCGTTGGTCACCGCCTGAATCATCTTCGACCCATGTTTGACGATGCCCGAAGATTCCGCCGCGCGCCCGACCAGATAGCCCGTCGTATTCTGAAGGAACACCAGCGGCAGCCCCGCCTGACAGCAAAGCTGGATGAACTGCGCCGCCTTGGCCGCCCCGTCCGCATCGATGGGTCCATTGTTGCCCAGCAGCCCCACGGGGCGGCCCTCGACGCTGGCGTGCCCGCACACCGTCGCCGCGCCATAGCCAGGTTTGAAGTCCAGATATTCGGAAGCGTCGACGATCCGCGCGATCACCTCGCGCACGTCATAAGGCTTGCGGTAATCGACCGGAACGATTCCCAGCAGTTCCTCGGGATCGTAGGCAGGCGGCGGCGCCGCCGGCCGCGCCGCCCTGGCGCCCCAGCCGATGCGGGCCAGAATCTCGCGCCCGACGCGCAGCGCGTCCGCGTCGTCCTCCGCCAGATATTCCCCTAGTCCCGTGATCGTCGTATGCAGATCCGCCCCGCCCAGCGCTTCGTCGTCAGCGATCTCCCCCGTCGCCGCTCTCAACAGCGGCGGCCCCGCGAGAAAAACCTTGGAGCGCCCACGCACCATCACGACATAATCGGCGAGCCCCGTTTGATAGGCGCCCCCCGCCGTCGAGGAGCCGTGGACGATCGAGATCACCGGAATCCCCGCCGCCGACAGCCGCGCCAGATTGGCGAATGTCGCGCCCCCGCGCAC
>JAYVYJ010000023.1:0-29591 GCA_043784465.1 Hyphomicrobiales bacterium | reverse complement strand
TCGTGGTAAATCTTTTGTCGAACGCCGTGAAGTTCACGCCGCCGCAGGGGCGCATCGCGATCGAGGCGTCGGTGGAAGCGGGGTGCGTCAGGATTTCTGTCACCGACACCGGCATCGGCATCAAGCCCGAGGATCTGCCGCGCCTGGGCGACCCGTTCTTTCAGGTGAAGAACGGCTATGATCGCAGCTTCGAGGGCGCTGGCCTCGCCTGTCGCTGGTGCGCGGCCTCGTGGGCCTGCACGAGGGCGCACTGCGGCTCGAATCGGCCTGCGGAATCGGCACGCGCGTCACCGCGACGCTGCCCCGCGCCGCCAGCCTCAACGCCCGCCGCGCCGCGCCGGCGCGGCTGGAGACCCTGCCCCGTTTGACCCTACCCGCGATTCTGCGCGAGGCCCGGGAGGACCGACGTATTGCCTAAGGCTGCTGACCGTTTCCGCGCCGAGCCCAATCCGAGCCCGCCCGCGAGGCTGCGCCTGCCGGCTTTCGCCCGCGCGCTGGCGCCGCGCTCAAGGCGCGGCGTCGCGGGCGCGGCGCTCGTCGCCGTGATGATCGGCATCGTCGTCAACGCGGTGGCCTTGCAGCACGGCCGGCGCGTCGATCCCGCGCCCGATCCAACGCCCGTCGCCGCCTCGCGCCTGCTTCCGTCCGTAGTCTCGCCCGTAACTTCGCCTGTAGCCTCGCCCATCCCCGCGCCGCCCCGGCCTTCTCCCGTCGCCGTCGCTCACGCGGACAAGGTTGAGGACCCCATCGCCGGTCTGTTGCGCGCGCAGGGGACCGACAAGCGAAAGCTGACCCTGGCGGCGCAGACTTCGCTGGCCCGGCTCGGCTATCCGATCAAGGCGACCGGCGCGCTCGACGCCGACACGAAATCGGCGCTGACGGCGTTCCAGAAAGCGCATAAGCTCGCGATCACGAACGAGATCACGCCGAAGCTCGTCAAATCCCTGAGCGCCGCCGCCGACGAATGAGATTGCGCAGCGACATATGGGTCGCAGCTTACATGAGAACGCAGGAAGTGAAGGGCGGCTACGCGACGCTGCGCCGCCGGGGCGCGGCGGAAGCGGGCGCCGTTTTCGTCGTGCTGGATGGTCTCGACGGCCGCGTGGCTTTGTTCGCGCCGGGGCCGAGCGACGAGGATCTGGGACGCCGCTTCGTGCGCGCCCACAAGGCCGAGTGGGAGGAGCCCGCCGAGATTGCGGCGCGGCTGCAACGCGAAGCGCAGCGCGATCCCGACATCTGGATCGTGGACGTCGAGCGCCGGGACGGCGCGCATGGGCTGGACCTCGTGTAGTGTCCATCGGCGTCGTCTGTCGCGTCGCCATGTTTAGCCCGCCGGGGGCGAAGCATATTTCCTTTCTGGCGAAAATCGTATGATCGAAAAAATATTCCTGACGCTGTTTCTCGACGGCGGCGAACTTCCTTCCCAATATCCGACGATGTTTCGCGAAAATCTCGAAAGCGTGCAGCGAATGCATCCGCAGGCGGAGGTGCAGGTCTTGTCCCTCAACGACGCGCGCGCGTTCGTCGGGCGGCATTTCGACGCCGATGTGAGGGAGGCGCTCGACGCGCTCGCGCCTTACGCGTGCAAATCCGATCTCGTGCGCTACGCGTTGATGCATGTCCACGGCGGCCTCTACAGCGACGTCGGCGTTCGCTGGCTGCGCCCGCTTCCTGTCAATAAGGACACGCGGCTGCTCGTCTTCAAGGACGCGCCTCAGCCCTGCTCGTGGAGCATAAATGCGGCTGTGATCTACGCGCGGCCCGGCCAACCCGAATTTGTCGATGCGATTCGCAGGATCGTCGCCAACGTCAGGGCCAAGGACTATGGGTTCAACCCGCTTTGCCCGACGAGTTCCAATCTGATCGGCCGCGCGGTCGCCTCGGAAGGCCGCGTTTCACAGACCACTTTCGGATCGCATCGTTTTCTGACGCCGGGCGAGGGCTTCGAGACGCCCGCGTTTCTGGTGGAGGGCGAGTTGGTCGCGCTGAAGTTCAAACACAGGCACGGCGACATCTCGAGTCTCGGTTTCGTCGGCGCGAACGACTACAACGAAATGTGGCGCGCCCGCCGCGTGTACGGCGAGACCCGTTCGAAATGGCGCTTTCGCGACTTGCAGATACTCTGCGAAGGCGCGACGCGGCGGCGCGATGCTGTCCTGTTCTCGCCCGAGGTTGCCGGTAGGCAGACCTTCGGGCCGTATTGGCCGCTTGCGCCCGGCGCCTATGAAGTCAATCTGACTTTCGCCGCGCCCGGCTTCACGGGACGCCTCGGCGTCGAAGTCATGGCCGACGTCGCGCAACGCCGCCTGACGCCCTACCGCACGTTTGTCCCCGGCGACCTCGACGCCGCGACCTTGCGATTTCCGCTGATGCTGGACGCTCACGCGCCCGCCGTCGAAATCCGCACCTACAACGACGAGAACCTCGGCGGCACGTTGTGCGAGATCGCCATCGAACAGGCGCGCGCCTGAACGGCGGCGATCCTTAGTCGTCCTGCTCGTGCGCCGTGACCGCCCGGCTCTCGCCGTCGTCCTCCGGCAGGACGGGGGCGTCGAGGGATTTGCTGCGCGCGCCCACTGTCGCGGGGAATGCGAAGTTGGGACCGTGCAGATCGATCGGCGTCTGGGCGAAGCTCGTCAACGGGCGACGCGGCCGGGCGGCGGCGACGTCCATTGGCTCTTCCAGATCGGGCGCAGGCGGCAGGCCGTCGGAAGGGCCGGGCGGCGGGATGAGGTTGGGCGCAGGCGTAGGCTTGCAATAGCGGCGCGGGCCGGTGTCGGTGCGCCCGTGCATCGCCAGATCCAGATGGAAATGATTGTAGTGGAACGAGTCGGAACCCGGGCCCAGCACGGTGGTGAACTGCCCGCAGGCGCCGGCATGGGTTTCGTGCAGGAACGCCGATTCTTGCGTCCCGTCGCGTTTCCAGTCGCGTACGATCACGATCTTGCGACCGTCCGCGAGCGTGAAGCCGGAAACGTCGAGCGCGTTGGCGAAGGCGTGTTCGGAGAGCTTCTGGCCCGCCAGATTGTCGACCGTGCGGCAGGAATAGCCGCCGAACACGTCGAGTTGCGCGACGGCGACCCCGAACCGTGCTTGCGCCACGGGCTGCACGACATTGTCGAGCCAGTCCTCCACCGCCGCGACCATCGGGCAATCGATCACGATGGACTTGTCGAGCGGCAGCGCGCCGTCCTTCAGCGCCGTGACTCTGAGCGGATGATCGAGCCCGCAAAGGCCCGGCCCGTCGATGGCGCTCATCTCGCGGATCGAGGCCGAGGGCCGGACGCGGCCCTCGGCGAAGCAGGCTTTTTCCGCCTGCGCGCGCCAGGCGGGACGCTCGGCGCGCTGAAGCATACCGCAACCCGAAAGGGCGAACAGAACCAAACTCAACGACGCCGATGGCCAAACGCGACACGCCATTCCTTCAAACTGATGCGGTTTATTTAACGAAGCCTGAACCGTCATGTTCGCGCCGCGATCCCGCGTTAGCGGCGAGCGATGAGGTGGACGGCAAGGTTCTTTGCGGGCGTGGGGCTGGCCCTTTGGGGCGCGGGCGCGTCGGCGCATCCCCATGTCTGGGTGACTGTGCGCGCTCACGTCGAATTCGCCGACGGCAAGGTGGCGGCCATCGTGCACGACTGGGCGTTCGACGAGATGTATTCGTCGTTCGCGACGCAAGGGCTCGCGCCCAAAGGGCAGCTCGTGACCCGCGCGATCTTCGCCCCGCTCGCCAAGGAGAACGCCGGCAGCCTCGCCGAGCTTGGCTATTACACGACGCTGAAGCTCGACGGCAAAACCATAGAATTCGCCCCCGTCACCGAATATTGGATGGAGGAACGGCCCGACCATCTGGTGTCGTTCCACGTGCGCATGGATTTGAAAACCCCGACGCCGGTGGGCCGCTTCGGCTCGTTGCTGGTGGCCGACCCCGAATTCTACATCGACTTTGAATTCGACGACGCGCCCAACGGAATCGCGCTCGTCCACGCGCCCGAAGGCTGTTCGGATTCGCTGACAAAGCCCAAGACGCTGGAGAGCGACGACAAGAAGAAGCTTGACGAGTCCTTCTTCACAAATCTTTCGCCCGGCGCCAATTTCGGCTTCAAGATGGCGAGCCGGGCGATCATCGCATGTCCCTGATTTCAAGATGTCCTTGAGCGGCGTGCGGCTCGTCGCCGCGCTCGCTTTCCTGCCCGCCGCCGCGCAGGCGACGATCATGCGTCGTCCCTTTGCGGTCGGCGGCGGCGAAGGCGGGGGGGTCTACGACGGCTGGACCGGCTGGCTCCTCAACCTGCAATCGAGCCTTACCCACGCGATGTCGCGCGACCTCCACGCGGGCGCCTACGGGGCGTTGATCGGCGTCGGCTTCGTCTATGGTGTGGCGCATGCGGCGGGTCCTGGACACGGCAAGGCGGTCATCGCCTCCTACATGATGGCCAACGACCAGCAGTTGCGCCGGGGAATCGTGCTGGCGCTGCTGGCGGCGCTGTTGCAGGGCGCCGTGGCGGTGGCCCTGGTGGGCGTGGCGGCGCTGGCGTTCGGGGCGACGGCGGCACGCATGAACGCAGTCGCCGATCTCCTCGCCGCCGCCAGCTATCTGGGCGTCGCCGCCATCGGCGCCTGGCTGGTGTGGAAAAAGAGCTTCGCCTTCGCCCGCGCCGCGCGGGCCTACGCCGTGCGCCGGCGAGCGCTGGCGGGCGCCCATCTGTTCGCCTCCGCGCCGTGGGGCGCCTCGCGGGCCTTGGCGCCGAGCGGCTTTCAGGCGGGCGTTGCGGACGATTGCGGGCATGTCCATGCGCCCGACCCGCGCCAGCTTGGCGACGGCTTTTCATGGCGTGGCGCGTTTGCCGCGGTGATCGCGGCGGGCGCGCGGCCCTGTTCGGGCGCGCTGCTGATGCTCGTTTTCGCGCTCGCGCAGGGCGCCTTCGGCGTCGGCGTGGCGGCGGTGTCGGCGATGTCGCTGGGGACGGCTATCACCACGGGCGCGCTGGCCTGGGCGGCGGTCTTCGCCAAGGGCGTGGCGGTGCGTTTTGCGGCGGGCGACGATACGCGCGCGGCGCTGGTCGCGCGGGCCTGCGAATGTTTGGCGGCGCTCGCGGTGATGGCGTTCGGCCTCACTCTGTTTTTCGCCGCAAGCGGGACGGGTTGAATGGCGTTTTGGTTGGATGTCGCCGCTTTCGCCTTAAAGGCGCTGATTCTGGTCGTCGCCGTCGGCGGCGCGGCGGCGCTGATCGCCCGGGCCGCGCGCGGGCGCCCTGAAAAACCCGACGATATGGAGATCGAGCGCCTTGACGACGTCTGGCGCCGGCGTGAGGCGCGGCTCGGCGCGGCCCTGTTGCCCATCAAGCAACGCAGGGCGCATTTCAAAGCCGTTCGGAAAGCCGAGAAAGCGCTCCCTCCCACGGCGCGCGTGTTCGTGCTCGACTTCAAGGGCGATCTGACGGCTTCCGGCGTCGGCGCCCTTGCGCAGGAGATCGACGCCGTGTTGAGCCTCGCGCGGCCCGGCGAGGACGAGGTGGTTTTGCGGCTCGAAAGCTTCGGCGGCACGGTGACCGGCTATGGCCTAGCCGCCGCACGGCTGCAAAGGCTGCGTGCGGCGGGATGTAAGCTGACGGTGTGCGTCGATCAGGTGGCGGCCAGCGGCGGCTACATGATGGCCGCCGTCGCCGAGCGCATCGTCGCCGCGCCGTTCGCGATGATCGGCAGCATCGGCGTCGTCGCACAGGCGCCCAATTTCAACCGCCTGCTGAAGAAGAACGACATCGACGTCGAAGTGCTGACCGCCGGCCGCCACAAGCGCAGTCTCACGCTGTTCGGCGAGAATACGATCGAGGGCCGCGAGCATTTTCAGGGCAAGCTTCAGGAGACCCACGAGGCGTTCAAGCGCCTGATCGCCGACCTCCGGCCCAAGGTCGCCATCGACGAGGTCGGCAACGGCGACGTATGGCTGGCGCGCGACGCGCTCGCGCTCGGGCTTGTGGACGAGCTTTGCGTGAGCGACGACTATCTTTTCCGCCAGCGCGGCCGCGCGGCGATCTATCTATTGAAGACCCGCGACCCGCGACCCCGCCTGCGGCGGCTTTTGGAGCGGTTCGCTGCAAAACTGTGGAGATAGACCGGTGGACGACGAGAAATTTCTGCGCCTCTCCTTCGACATCGCGCGCGCAGCCCGCGCGCGCGGCCAGCATCCGTTCGGTTGTCTGATCGTCGGCCCCGACGGCGCCGTGCTGATGGAGCAGGGCAACGCCTTCGAGGAAGAGGGCCACGACATGACCGCGCACGCCGAGCGCCTGATCGCCTCGCGCGCCAGCCGCCAGTGGCGCCCGCCTTTCCTCGCCGGCTGCACGCTCTATACGTCCGCCGAGCCCTGCGCGATGTGCGCAGGCGCCATCTATTGGGCGGGGTTCGGCCGCGTCGTCTACGGCCAGACGGAGGCTTCGTTGAAAGCCGCGACCGGCGACCATGCCGAGAACCCGACGCTCGACCTGCCTTGCCGCATCGTGTTTGAAGCGGGACAGCGCAAGGTTCAGGTCGTCGGGCCGCTGCTGGAGGACGAGGCGGCGGACATCCAACAAGGCTTCTGGGCGACCCGCGCGGGTTGATGGTCCCCTCCCTTTGACCGGTTGTTGAGGCGCACCCTGACTTTTGCGCGGGCTCTGCTAGGAGGGCGGGCATGGCTGGCTTGCCCAACATCGAATCGCTGACACTGCCGCCCCGCGCGCGCCTGATGGGCGTCGATCTCGGGACCAAGACGATCGGTCTCGCGCTTTCCGACGTCGAGCGCCGCATCGCCTCGCCGCTGACGACGCTGCAGCGCGTGAAATTCGGCGCCGACGCCGGGGCGCTCGCCGCAAAGGTTCGCGAGTTCGAGGCCGTGGCGCTGGTTTTCGGCCTGCCGCTAGCGCTTGACGGCGGAGACAGCCCGCGCGCTCAGGCGACCCGCGCGTTCGCGCGGGAATTTGCCAAGCTGCATCCGATCCCGTTGGTCTTCTGGGACGAGCGCATGTCCACCGCCGCCGTGGAGCGCGATCTCATCGCCAATGACGTGTCGCGCGCCCGCCGCGCCGAAGTCATCGACAAGATGGCGGCCGCCTACATCCTGCAAGGCGCACTCGACAGGCTTGCATACGCGCGGGAACGCGCGCCTAGATAAGCAAGTTTGACGCAAGTCGTAGAGGACTTGCGCATCGATTTAAAATGTCTCATAGAAAGCGTGCTGGTTCTTGTTTTGTCCCAGTCCGCCCCCTGCGTAGCGCGACCATGGCGCGCATTCGTGCACATAAAAATTCGTGAAAATAAGACAGGAGGCCGCTCCGTGACCGGTCCGCACCCCCAAAACCCCGTTTACGATCAGGAACCCGTTTACGAAGCCGAAGCGGAGCCAGACGACCGGCGGCCGCTCGACGACGAAGGCGACGTGCGGGCGGTCGCGGATTATCTGGCCGACATGATCGGCCAGCTTGAGGACATCGCCCGGCGGTCACGACTGGACCTGCTCGTGTATCTGCTCTCGATGGCCAAATCGGAGGCGCAGGCGAACGCGGGACCCGCCGCGCCGCTGGGCGCCTTGGGGAAGCCGCGTTAAGTTGAACTCTTCGGCTTCGGTCATCGCGAAGGTAGCGAAACGATGCCGCGGCTCGGCTGGGTCGCCGCCCTCCCGCCGTCAACGGCTGGCGGCGGGGTTGGACCGCTTCGCTGGGCTCGCGGCGACGGGGAGCGCCCCAAACGCGATGGGCTCGCGCGACGCGGCGCTACCGCAGGGCCTGCACGACCGCGCGCGCAGCCTCCAGCCCCGTCTCGTAGGCGCCATGCGCGGTCGAAAACAGATGCGGCGAACACGCTTCGCCTGCAAAAAAAATCCTGTCCTCGACCGGCGCCGTTAGCGCACGTCGGCTCGCGACCTTTCCGGGCCGGGCGTAGGAATAGGCCCCGCGGGCGAAGGGATCGGTGCGCCAGCCATAAAACAGCAAGGGCCTGAGACGCTTGACCATCTCGGCGCCAAACAGTCCGGCAAGCTCCGTGCGCGCAAAATCCCACGCCGCGCCCTCGCCTTCGCGCTCCAGAGCCTCCGCGCATTCGCCGCCGAAAAACCCTTCGATCAGCGGCCGGCCCTGCGGGCGAAAATGATAGGCGCCCGTAGCGCGGCGCGACACGTCGCCGAAGGCGCGTGCGTCCGAGGGGAAATCGGGCGGCGACAGCACTTCGATATAAAGCTTGTCGGCGAGGCCCAGCGGAAGGTCGGCGGCGGCGGCGGTCTTTTGCGGCAAAGCAGGGCGAAAGAGTTCCGGCGTCTGTGCGATCACGTCGCTGGGCAGCGTGACGATGACGGCGCGGGCGCGAACGATCCCCCGTGTGGTCTCCACGCTCGGCGACGCCGCTCCGCGATCCACGGCGCGGACCTCGCAGCCGTAGCGCACGTTGAGGCCCCCGGCGATTTCGGCAAACACGGCGCCATAGCCCCCGCGCACGCGCCAGTTGACGCCGGAGTCGTCATAGGCCGCGAGATCGGCGGCGGAGATTTTGTGCAATTCGGCGCCGCTGTAATAGGTGCTGACCGCGTCGATCATCGGTGCGAACGGTTCGCTCGCGTCGATCAGGACGTCGAGCGCCACGTCGGGCGCGTCGGCGGATCGTGTCTCGACGCGCTCGCGAAACCGGCCCATCGCCTCGCCGAAGGCGGCCATGCGGTCGCGGTGCGGGCCGATATGGGCCTCCGTCCGCGCCCAGGGCGGCGGCGAACGGTCGATTTCCCGGCCCTGGCGCTCGGCGATTTCGACAAGCGGGTTCTTGTCGGCGGAATGCAGCCAGCCGCAGCCGAGATCGACGGCTTCGCCGTTGGCGAGACGCATCGTCCACGCCCGCCCGCCGGGGCGCGCGCGGGCCTCCAGCACGACATAGCTCAGGCCTGTCGGGGCGAGCGCTTGCGCCGCGCCCAGCCCCGCCGCGCCCGCGCCGAGAATGGCGACGTCGAATTCGTCATGCGGCATCGCGCGCTCCTTCTCGTCCGGCGGCGCACGTTGAGCCGCCGCCGACCCCTCAACGCCCGACGCGCGGCTTGGCTCCCCCACCTCATGGACTTGAGGGCGCGCCGGGGCTAGAGCGCGCGGCGATGCCCCGTCCCGTCGCCCTCGTCAACGCCCGCCTTGTCGATCCCGCCTCCGGGGTGGAGACGCGCGGGGGGGTTTTGGCTTTCGACGGCGTCATCGCAGGGCTGGGGCCTTCGGTCACGGGCGGCCCCGAGGGCGCCTGGATCGTGGATTGCGGCGGCGACGTCGTCGCGCCGGGGCTGGTGGACATGCGCGCCTTCGTCGGCGAACCCGGCGCCGAATATCGCGAGACCCTCGCCAGCGCGTCCGCTTCGGCCGCGGCGGGCGGGGTCACGACGCTGATCGCGCGGCCCGACACGTCGCCTCCAGTGGACGATCCCGCCGTGGTGGACTTCCTGATGCGCCGCGCCCGCGACGCCCGCGTGCGCATTTTGCCCTGCGCCGCGATCACCAAGGGTTTGGCGGGCGCCGAGATGGCGGAGATCGGCCTACTGAAGGAGGCCGGCGCCGTGGCCTTTTCCAACGGCCCCCATTCGATCCGCGATTCCGGCGTGCTGCGCCGGGCGATGGCTTACGCGCGCGATTTCGACGCGCTCATTATGCATTTCTGCGAGGACGTCGGCCTGGCGGGCGGCGTCGCGGCGGAAGGGGCTTTCGCGAGCTTGCTCGGCCTGCCCGGCGTCTCGCGCGAGGCGGAGACGATCATTCTCGACCGCGACCTTCGCCTCGCGGCGCTGACGCGCGCCCGTTACCATTGCGAGCTGATCTCCAACGACCTCTCGGTCGCCGCCATGGCGCGCGCCAGGGACGAGGGCCTCGCCGTCACCTGCGGCGTGTCGATCAACCATCTGACGCTCAACGAGATCGATCTGGGCGAATACCGCACGTTTTTAAAATTCCGCCCGCCTTTGCGGGGGGAAGCGCAGCGACAGGCGCTGGTGCAGGGCGTCGCGGACGGCGTGATCGACGTGATCGTCAGCGATCATGAGGGGCAGGACGTGGAGACCAAGCGGCTGCCGTTCGCCGAAGCCGCGCCCGGCGCCGTGGGGCTGGAGACGCTGTTGCCCGCTGCGTTGCGGCTGGTGCAGGCGGGCGCGTTGACGCTGCCCAAATTGCTGCGCGCGATGTCGACGCGGCCCGCCGAGATCCTCGGGCTCGACGCGGGTAGGTTGCGCGTCGGCGCGCCCGCCGACCTCATCCGCTTCGATCCCGACGCGCCCTTCGTGCTGGACCCTACGACGCTGCGCTCGCGCTGCCGCAATACGCCCTTCGACGGCGCGCGGATGGAGGGCGTCGTCAAGCTGACGCTGGTTGCGGGAGAGGTCGCGTATCTTTAGGCTTGCGCCATGTTGCTTGTCCTCTCGCCCGCCGCCGCCGCGCTTAGTCTAGCCCTTGGCTATCTCTTCGGCTCGATCCCCTTCGGCCTGTTGCTGACGCGGGCGGCGGGGACAGCGGACCTGCGCCGCGTCGGCTCGGGCAACATCGGCGCGACCAACGTGCTGCGCACCGGCCGCAAGGATCTCGCCGCGGCGACGCTTGCGCTCGACGCGCTCAAGGCGACGGCGGCCTATGTCGTCGCCGCGCTGCTGTTCCGCGACGACGCGGCGGGGCTGGCGGGCGCGGCCGGGGCGTTTCTCGGGCACCTCTATCCGGTGTGGCTCGGCTTCAGGGGCGGCAAGGGGGTGGCGACGTTTCTGGGCGGGCTGATCGCGGCCTGCTGGCCGGCGGCTGTGGCGTTCGCGCTGGTGTGGCTGGGCGTCGCGGCGACGACGCGCTATTCCTCGGCCTCGGCGCTGGCCGCCACGGTCGCCGCGCCGGTCGTGGCCTTCGCACTGGGGGCCACGCCCGCAGGTTTCGTGTTCGGGGTCCTCGCCGGGCTGGTGTGGATCAAGCATGCCGCCAATATCCGGCGCCTGCTGAGCGGCGCCGAGCCGCGCATCGGAGCCAAAGCCTGATGGCCAAGGCGCCGATCCTGCGATTGAGCGACGCCCAGCGTTTCGACTGGCTGCGACTGATCCGCTCCGAGAACGTCGGCCCGCGCACGTTCAGGGCGCTCGTCAACCACGCGGGCGGGGCGCGCGCGGCGCTTGAAGCGCTGCCCGATCTGGCGCGGCGCGGCGGGCGGCGCGAAATCCGCATGGCGACGACGGAGGAGGTGGAACGCGAACTGGCGCTGGCGCGAAAATTGGGCGTGCGTTTCGTGGCGCTGGGGGAGCCCGAATACCCGCCTGCGCTGCGTGCGAGCGAGGAGGCTCCGCCGCCGCTCCTCGCCATGATGGGCCGCGAGGAGGCGCTCCAGCAGCCAGCCGTCGCCATCGTCGGCTCGCGCAACGCTTCGGCCGCAGGTCTAGCCTTCGCCGACCGGCTCGCTCGTGGGCTTGGCGAAGCCGGTTACGTCGTAATCTCCGGTATGGCGCGCGGGATCGATATTCGCGCGCACGTCGCTTCCCTGGAGACCGGCACTATCGGCGTACTGGGCGGGGGCCTCGCGCGCATCTATCCGCCCGAGGCTGTGCCGCTGGTCCCGCGCGTCGTCGTCCACGGCGCAGTGCTTTCGGAAATGCCGCTGGAATGGGAGCCGCGCGGCCGCGATTTTCCGCGCCGCAACCGCATCGTCTCGGGCCTGTCGCTCGGCGTCGTGGTGGTGGAGGCGGCGCGGGGCTCGGGCTCGCTCATCACCGCGAAATTCGCGCTGGAGCAGAACCGCGACGTCTTCGCGGTCCCCGGCTCGCCGCTCGACCCGCGCGCCGAGGGGACCAACGATCTCCTGCGCGAGGGGGCCAAGCTGTGCGCCCGCGTGGACGACATATTGGCGATCCTCGACCCGGTGCGGGTGCAAGACCCGTTCGAGATGTTCCGGGAGAACACCGCCGATTCCAGCGAGCCCTTGTGGGGCGAATTGCCGCTGCTCGGCGTAGACCCCGACGCAGCGCCCCGCGCCAAGCCGCGCGAGGCGTTCGACGAGGAGGAGGGCGAACCGCTCGGCCTTGGCGAGGACGATGCGCTGGCCGAAGTGAAGCGGCTGCTAGGCCCTTCGCCCATCGCGCTGGATGAACTCGTCGAGGTTTCCGGCCTGCCGCTGCGACAAGTGCGCATCGCGGTGACGATGCTCGATCTGGCGGGGCGGATCGAGCATAGCGGGGGTGAGCGGGTGGCGCTGCTGCCGGAGAAGGACGGTTGAGGCGAGGGCTTGAGGCCAAAATTAACCGGGATGATTTGCCGTAGCAGTCGCCGGAATTTTCTCCGTCGTCTATAAAGCCCGCAATTTGTGGAGTGTCCCTCATGGCGATAAAGTTTGAGAACGCGTCAGGTCCTCTGGCCAAGCCTACCGAAAAGCGGGCGGAAGCCGCACATCCGCTTGCCGGCGAAGAGGACAAGAAGAAAGCCGAGGCGTCGGCCCCGGAGGTCGAGGGCGACAAGGCTTCCGCCAAGAAAATAAAGCAGCGCAGCAGTTTTAAGAAAAAATAAGTCGGACGACCGGAGATACCGGTGGACACTGGCAATTTGAATGGTGTCGATGGATTTGCGGATGGCGGCCCATATCCGCCGCAGCCGGTCTGTTGGTCAAGGCGTAGCAGGAGCGACGTCTCCGCATGACCGAATTGCTCGACCGCGCCGTTAGGGCCGCCCGCAGTCTATCACCCGGCGCGCAGGACGATATCGCGCGGCTCGTTCTGCAACTCGCCGGCGATGACGCTCCGCCCGTGAGCCTCACCGACAAGGAAGTCGCCGCTCTCGCCGTCTCTAGAGCGGCGGCCATGCGCGGTGAATTCGCGACGGACGATCAGGAGTTGGTCTGTGACCGCTCGCTTCACCCTGCCTTCGCTCGCAGAGCTTGAGGCTATTCTTTATTATCTCGATTATCTCGCTACGCGCTCACCGCAGGGGGCCGCGAGCGTACAGGCCCGCATTCGATCTTATGTCGATCTCCTACCGTCATATCCCCTCATCGGGACCAGGACGGACGATCCAGAGATCCGTCGTCTGATTGTGAGGCCATATCCCTATTTCGTGCTCTATGAACCGGGCGACGGCGAAATCACCATCCACAGCGTGCAACACGCGGCGCACAAATCCTCGATATAGTGCGGTTCCAAATTTCGGTGGACGTTCCGCTTCGAGGGGTTCAAGCGGCTCGGAGACTGAGCCGAAGCCCCTGCGCTTTAAGAACTTCCTTCAGCGGGGATAGCCGGGGTTCGCCATCGGTGGACAGCGCCTGGTAAAGCGATTCTCTGGCGCCCTCGCCCTGCGCTGCGATCGGAGGCTTGCCCTTGGCTCGGATGGCGACTGCAAGCGCAAGTGTTAGGAGCTTTGCGTCGCCTTCCACAATCGCCGCCTCGATTATGCGGCGACGACTGCGAGCGAATCGAGCAGGTCTATAGAGTCCCAAGGGGTTGTTTGAACGGACATTGCGCCCTTCGTCAGCCCCTCACAAATACCGGTTGACGAGATTCTCCACCCATTCCTGCCGCCCCGAGCGCGGCCTGGGGTCGATGCCCTCCGCCGCCACGCGCGCGGCGACGCCTTCCAGCGTCGCGTCGGGCGCGAGCATCGCCTGCGCCTTGGCGTCGCCCCAGCCGGCGTAGCGTTCGGCGAGAAAAGCGTCGAACTTGCCGTCCTCGACCAGCCGCGCGGCTGCGAGAAGGGCGTGCGCGCATGTGTCCAGTCCGCCCACATGGCCGTGGATGAGGTCGGCGGGGTCGATCGACTGGCGGCGCACCTTGGCGTCGAAGTTGAACCCGCCGTTGCCCAGACCCCCCGCGCGCAAAATTGCGTACATCGCGGGGATCAGTTCCGCGGCGCTGTGGGGGAACTGGTCGGTGTCCCAGCCCGACTGGTAGTCGTTGCGGTTGGCGTCGACGGAGCCGAGCACGCCCAAGGTCGCCGCGAGCGCGACCTCGTGTTCGAAGGAATGTTTGGCCAGCACGGCGTGGCCGACTTCGATATTGACCTTCACCTCCTTCTCCAGCCCGTGCTTCTGGAGGAACCCGAAGACGGTCGCGACGTCGTAATCGTACTGGTGTTTCGTCGGCTCCTGCGGCTTGGGCTCGATCAGGATCGTGCCTTTGAAGCCGATGCGGTGCTTGTAATCGACGACCATCGACAGGAACCGACCCATCTGGTTGAGTTCGCGCTTGAGGTCGGTGTTGAGCAGCGTCTCGTAGCCCTCGCGGCCGCCCCAAAGCACGTAGTTCGCGCCTTCCAGCTTGTGCGTGGCGTCGAGCGCGTTCTTCACCTGCGCGGCGGCGTAGGCGAACACGTCCGGATCGGGGTTGGTCGCCGCGCCCGACATGAAGCGCGGGTGGCTGAACAGGTTGGCGGTGCCCCACAAAAGCTTGACGCCAGTGTCCTTGATTTTGCCTGCGAAATATTCCGTGATCTCCGCGAGGTTGCGCTGGAACTCGGAAAGGCTCGCGCCCTCGGGGACCACGTCGCGGTCGTGGAAGGTGAAGAACGGAACGCCCAGCGTGGTGAACATCTCGAAGGCGACGTCGGCCTTCAGGCGCGCCGCGGCCATGGTCTCGGCGAACCACGGACGCTCGAAGGTCGGCGAGCCGAACATGTCGGAACCTCCCCACGCGAAATTGTGCCAGTAGCAGACGGCGGGCCGCAGATGCTCGGCCATCGTCTTGCCCATGACGACGCGGGTGGCGTCGTAATAGCGGTAGGCGAGGGCGTTCTCGCTGGTCGCGCCCTCGTATGAGATCGGCGTGATGTCGCCGAAGAATCCGGTAGCCATCTTATTCCTCCCTACCTGGGCGCGGCTCCTTAGCACGGGCGCAAGCTCCCGCGCGACCTTGACCGGCCCCCCCGTTGGCGCCAATTCACCGCCGCCTGCATGGGGCTGTTTCGTGACCGTTGAACCCTTCGTCGTCGCCGTCGATCCCGCCAAGCCGCCGCCGGGGCTGGCCCGGGCGATCTATGCGATCGGTAATTTCGACGGCGTGCATCGCGGCCATCGCGCCGTTCTGACGCGCGCCGCAGCGCTTGCCCGAGACGCCGGAACGGCAAGCGCCGTGCTGACCTTCGAGCCGCATCCGGCCGATTATTTCGCTCAAGCTCCCGTCGTGTTTCGCCTGACCCCGTTCGCGGAAAAGACCGCCGCGCTGCGTGATTGCGGCGTCAGCGGCGTAGTCAGCCTGAGCTTCGGCGCGGATTTGGCCAGCCTCTCGGCGGAGGCCTTCGTCGAGCAGGTGCTGGTGGCGCGTCTCGGCGTTTCTGCGGTCGTGGTGGGCGCGGACTTTCATTTCGGCAGGGGTCGCTCGGGTTCGCCGGAGTTTCTGCGGCGGGCGGGCGAGGCGATGGGCTTTCGCGTCATCGTCGCCGACAAGGTGGAGGAGCAGGGCGAAAGCATTTCCTCCTCGCTGATTCGCCGCGCGCTGGAGCGCGGCGAGGTCGACGCCGCCGCCCATATGCTGGGACGGCCCTATCGGGTTGCGGGCGAGGTGATCGGCGGCCAGCGGCTGGGCCGCACGCTCGGCGTGCCGACCGCCAATATCGCGTTGTCGCCCACCAACCGGCTCGCCTTCGGCGTCTACGCCGTCAACGTGTCGCTGGGCGGCCAGGTTTATGGAGGGGCGGCGAGCTTCGGGGTCAGGCCCACGGTCGACAACGGGCCGCCTTTGCTGGAGACTTACATTCTCGACTTCGCGCAGGACATTTACGGGCGTCATATCGAGGTCGAGTTCACAGCCTATCTGCGCCCGGAACTGAAATTCGACGGCCTGCCGGCGCTCAAGAGCGCGATGGCGAAAGATATCGCCGACGCCCGGCAGGTCTGGCGGCGGCAAAGTTAGGCGACGCGGTTCGCGGCCATCGTCGAGAACAAGGGAACTTCCATGAAAGCCTCCGTCGCCCAAGCCCTCGACGATCTGCGCGCCCTGAAAGACGCCGTGCTGGCCAAACCCCTCTCCGCCGCCTTCGCCGACGATCCGCAACGCTTCACCCGGTTTCAGGCGCGGCTCGACGACCTTTTGTTCGATTTCTCCAAGCAGCGTGTGTTCGACGATACGCTGGCCGCGCTCCTGAAGCTCGCGGCGGCGGCTGAGGTGGAGGACAGGCGCGACGCGATGTTTGCGGGCGCCGTCGTCAACCCGACCGAGCGTCGCGCCGCGCTCCACACGGCGCTGCGCAATCCCAGCCTTGCGCCGGTCATGGTCGACGGCCGCGACGTTGCGCCCGACATCGCCGCCGAACGCGCCCGGATGCTGGCGTTCGCGGCGGACGTGCGCGCGGGTCTCGCGCGCGGGTCGTTGGGGCAGCCGTTCACCGACGTGGTCAACATCGGCATCGGCGGCTCCGACCTTGGCCCGGCCATGGCGACCAAGGCGCTGGCGCCGTTCGCGCAACCGCAGTTGCGCAGCCATTTCGTCTCCAATGTCGATGGCGCCGATATCGGCGATGCGCTGCGCGGCCTCGACCCGGCACGCACGCTGTTTATCGTCTCCTCCAAGACCTTCACCACGCAGGAGACGATGACCAACGCCCGCTCTGCGCGCGCTTGGCTGGCGGCGGCGCTCGGGGAGGGCGCTGTCGGCGACCATTTCGCGGCGGTCTCGACGGCGCTGCCGAAGGTGTACGAATTCGGCATCGAAGAAGACAAGGTGTTCGGTTTCTGGGACTGGGTGGGCGGGCGCTATTCGGTGTGGTCGAGCATTGGCCTGCCGCTCGCCATCGCCATCGGGCCGGAAAACTTTACGGAATTTCTGCACGGCGGTCATGACGTCGATGTACATTTTCGGACCGCGCCGCCGTACGCCAACGTGCCCATGCTGATGGGGCTGTTGTCGGTGTGGAACCGGAACGTGCTGGGCCACGCGACGCAAGGCGTGATCCCCTACGATCAGCGGCTGGCCCGCTTCCCCGCCTATCTCCAGCAATTGCAGATGGAGAGCAATGGCAAGGGCGTTCAGATCGACGGTCTGCCCGTGGCGGAGGCGACCGGCGCGGTGGTGTGGGGGGAGCCGGGCACCAACGGGCAGCACGCGTTCTTCCAGCTCATCCATCAGGGCACGGAGATCGTACCCGTCGATTTCCTCGTCGCCGCGAAGCCGACCAACGCCGACAAGGCGCATCACGACCTGCTGGTCGCCAATTGTTTCGCGCAGGGCGAGGCGCTGATGCGCGGGCGCACGGCAGAGGAGGCGAAGGCGCAAATGCTCGCGGCGGGGATGGCTGAGGCGGAGGCCGAGCGGCTGAGCCCTCACAAGCGGTTCTCGGGTAGCCGGCCGACCTCGACGCTGCTGTACGCCCAACTGACCCCGCGCACGCTGGGCCGGTTGATTGCGATCTACGAACACAAGGTGTTCACGGAGGCCGCGATCTGGGACATCAATCCGTTCGACCAGTGGGGCGTCGAGCTTGGCAAGGAACTGGCGTCGCGGCTGGCGCCGGTGGTGGGCGATCCTCAGGCGCCGACCGACAAGCTCGACGGCTCCACGGCGGGGTTGATCGGGCATATGCGGTCGCTGGTCTGAGGATCGCGCCCAAGCTCAACCACGGGAAACGCAACCTGCTCCGCACGCAAGTTTACGCCCTACAGGGTCAGGCCCGCTCGCCGTGTGCGCGCACCACGCTCCCGCCGAACACGGCGTGCTGGCGCATCGGCGCGCGCGACATTCCATAGAGCATGCGCGGCTCGGAGGGCGCGCTGGCCTGGTCCAGCGCCGCGCGGTGTTCGGGCGACAGCACGACGTCCAACGCGCCGAAATTATCGGCGACCTGCGCGGGGCGGCTCGCGCCCATCAGGATGGAGGACACGCCCGGACGGCCGGCGAGCCACGCCAGCGCCACGCGTGCGGCTGACGATCCTGATTGTTCGGCGACCTGCCGCACGGCTTCCACGATCCCCCAATTGCGCGGGGTGAACAGCGTGTCGCCGAACGGATTGGCGCCGTCGAGCCGTTTGTCGTCGGACGGCCGCACCCCGCCGTCGGCGCCCGCTTCTCGGGGCAAACCGGCGGCGCGTGGCGCCGCCGCCTCGACCCGCGCGCGATCGTATTTGCCGGTCAGCAAGCCGAAGGCGAGCGGCGACCAGGGGACCATGCCGACGCCGAACTCGGCGCCTAGCGGAATGTGCTCGTCCTCCACGTCGCGGTTGACCAGCGAATAGAAGAACTGCATCGCAACGGGGCCGGGCGAGCCGCGCACGCCCGCAAGCGTCGCGATCTTGGCGACATACCAGGCTGGCGTGTTGGACAGGCCCCAGTAACGCACCTTGCCTGATCGGACCAGCGCGCTCATCGTCTCCAGCAACTCCTCGGCGGGCGTGACGCCGTCCCAGACATGCGCCCAGTAAAGGTCGATGAACGTCGTACGCAGGCGGCGCAGCGAACCTTCCAGCGCGGCGTGGATATGCTTGGCGCCGTTGCCGCCCTGATGCGGACCCTGGCCGGCGCCGAAGCCCGACTTGGTCGCCAGCACGATGCGGTCCCGCAGCGACCGCTCGGCGAGAAAACCGCCCAGCATCGCCTCGCCCTGACCGCCGGCGTAAACGTCCGCCGTATCGACGAAATTGCCGCCCGCTTCCACGTAAGCGTCGAACACCGCCCGGCTTTCCCCTTCGCTGGAGCCCCAGCGCGCCGCGCCGAACGTCATCGTTCCCAGCGCGAGCGGACTTACGGCGAGGCCGGAGCGGCCAAGGGTGCGGTAATCGGCCAGAGGCATGAGATCATCTTTCGTATTGATCGCTATGAAAAGCCGTACGACGCTTGTCAACGAGCGTCAAGCGTTTCATATTATTTGCTATGAAAGAGGCCCCCACTCCCGCTCGGCGAAAGACCGGCCGCCCGCTCTCCTTTGACCCCGAGGCGGCGCTGGCGCCTGCGCTGCTGCTGTTCTGGCGGCACGGCTACGAGGCGACGTCGCTCGCCGACCTGACGCGCGCGATGGGAGTCACGCCGCCGAGCGTCTACGCGGCCTATGGCGACAAGAAGGGTCTGTTTCGCGCCGTGGTGCGACGCTATCTCGAACAACCCATCTCGCCTGTCGCCGCGATTGCGCAGGCGTCGACGGCTGAGGCGGCGGCGCGAGGCCTGATCGAAGGCGCGGTGGTCGCTTTCACCGGGCGCAACACGCCTGCAGGATGTTTGCTCGCCAGTTCCGCCATCGCCGTTTCGCCAGGGTCGGAGGACCTGAAGAGGGAGTTGGCGGCGATCCGGCGCGACATCGAAACGGCTTTGCGCAAGAAGATCGAAGCAGAAATTCCGACGGGCGCCAGGCGCGGGAAGATTGATGCGGGGGCGCTGGCGGCGTTTACGATGACGGTAGTGCAGGGGCTTTCGACGCTGGCGCGCGACGGGGCGTCGCGGTCGAAACTTCGCAAGGTGGCCTCGCTGGCGATGGCGAACTGGCCCTCGGGCATGTCTCAGGAGAAAAATTCGCGAAGCTGGTGAGGAAGACCGGATACGAACGATTGAAGATTGAAACTTATTTTATTGAGGTGAGGTGTAGACAATGCCAGCCTGCGTCATGGCCGGGTTTGTCCCCGTAAGCGCCAACTTACAGCATTTGAAAGACGCCAAATGCCAGAACTCCGTCATGGCCGTGCTTATCACGGCCATCCACGCGGCGGACCCGACAGGCGCCTTAGAAGAGGAGGCTCACAGGGTTAATTAGAGCGTGGTCGATGTTGGCAACTGATCGGTGTGGGTAGCCGGGACAAGCCCGGCGATGAGGGAGCCTCGCGCCGGCAACCCTTGCCAAAAACAACGATGGGTCCCAATCAACCCGAATTTTGATAAACTGCGCGCGTCGCCGCCTCCACCCAAGACCGCACCTCGCCCTCGACAAGCGGCCCGACCTTCGCGCGCACCTCATCGTGATAATCCTCCAACCAAGAAATCTCCGCCGCCGTCAGCAACGTCCGCTCCACTGGCCTGAGATCAATCGGCGCGAACGAGATCGTCTCGAACCCCAGCATCTCCCGCTCGGCGCCCGCGATCTGTTTCTTCACCACCAGCAGCAGGTTCTCGATCCTGATCCCGAACTTGCCCGGCGCATAATAGCCGGGCTCGTTGGAGACGATCATCCCGGACCGCAGGGGCACGTGCCCCGTCTTGGCGATCCGCTGCGGACCTTCGTGGACGGAGAGGAACACGCCGACGCCGTGGCCCGTGCCGTGGTCGAAATCCAGCCCGGCCGCCCAGAGCGAAGCCCGCGCGAAAGCGTCGATCTGCGCGCCGGTCGTGCCGACGGGGAACAAGAGCGTCGCGATGGCGATATGGCCTTTGAGCACGCGGGTGTAGCGGTCGCGCATCTCGGGTGTGGTCTCGCCGACCGCGATCGTACGGGTGATGTCGGTGGTGCCTTCCTCGTACTGACCCCCGGAATCGATAAGGAACAGGCCCGGCGTGACGGGGGCGTCCGTGCCGGTCCCCACCCGGTAATGCGGGAGCGCCGCGTGGGCGCCCGCCGCCGAGATGGTGGGGAACGAGATGTCGCGCAACGTGGGGTCCTGTGCGCGCAACGCCTCCAGCTTCTCCGCCGCGCCGATCTCGGTGAGGCCGGGCGGGCGAGAGTCGAACCATGCCAGGAAATTAGCGAGCGCCACGGCGTCGCGCAGGTGCGCGGCTTTGGCCCCGGCGATCTCGGCGGGGTTCTTGGCGGCTTTCATCGACGTCAGCGGGTCGGGCGCGATCACGGCTTTGCCGCCCGCCTGTCGGAACGCGTCGATCAGCAGAAAGGGCGCGGTCGCCTTGTCGAACGCGACGCGGCCGCCCGCCTCGCCCTCGCGGCTGAGGTCCGCCTCCAGCCAGTCGGGACCGTGCAGGCTTGCGAGGGGTTCGAGATGGGCGCGCGCCTGCGGCGTGATCTTGTCAGCGTCGACATAGAGCCGCGCCCGGCCCTCGCGCGGGACATAGGCGAAGGCGAGCGGCAGCGGCGTGTGGGCGACGTCGGAGCCCCGCAGGTTGAAGGCCCACGCAATGTTATGCGCGTCGCTGATCAAGGCCGCGTCGGCGTCGAAGCTTTTGGCGAAGCGCGCGAGCTTGCCCTCCGCCGCCTCGCCCGCAAGCGCCAGCGCGCGGGGAACGATGGCGCCCTGGGGCGGGGCGGGGCGTTCGGTCCACAGGGAGTCGATGGGGTTGATGGCGACGGGCGTGAAATGGGCGCCCAGCGATTCGCAGAACGCTTTCATGTCCGCGACGGTGTCGGCGGTATGGTTCCACGCGTCGAAGCCCAGGGCGTCGCCTGCCTTCAGCCGCCCGCGCAGCCAGTTTTGCGCAGCCTTCTCGCCGGCGCCCACGCGGGCGAACACGCTTACGTCGGTCTGGAGCGCAGCCTGCTCGGTGTAGCGGCCGTCCACGAACAGCGCCGCCGCGTCCGCCAGCACGACGGCGAAGCCCGCCGAGCCGGAAAAGCCCGTCGCCCATAGCAGCCGTTCCTCGCAGGGCGGCAGATATTCGTTCTGGTGGCGGTCGGCGCGCGGGATCACGAAACCTGCGAGGCCCTGCGCCGCCAGAGCGGAACGCAAGGCGGCGACCCGCGCCGCCACGGGGCCGGGACCGCCGAGGTCTTCAAAGGATTGGAAGCGGGACATGCGCGGCTCGTCGCGAGAAAGGTTCGCTCCGGGTTAGCCGGGCCGGGCGCGCCTGCAAAGCGCTTTCAAGGGCCGTCGAACGCAATCGTGATCGATTTGAACTTTTCCGGCGGTGCGGCGAGGCGGGTCTGGAAGGCGACGTCCTCGCCCGGCGCGAGATCGGCTCGCGCGGCTTTGGCGGTCCAGCTGTAGAGCGGCCGCCCGTCGTCGCCGACCAAAGCCAGCCTCAGCCCCGGCGCCTTGCGCCCTTTGGTCCCTGCGTAATGGAGCACGCCCTCCACGAACAGCACCGATTGTCCGTTCAACAGGAGACGTCGCGCTCGCATGTCGCCGACGGTCAGCGTCGGCGCGGACGGGAAGACGGCTTCCCACGCGGGCGCCAAAGCGGCGGCGACGGCGCGTCGGGCGGGCGGGGCGGCGAGCAACGCCCAACCGCAAGCCACGGCCGCCACGATCGCAACGGCGCCCGGCGCCTTGGCGGGGGGGACAAGGGCGAAGGACATCGGCGTGAATTCCACGTGTTGAAAGCCAGGGCGATTGGAAAAATGGCTCGGGTATCGTTAAGGCGGGGTAAAGGGGGCGAGCCTTGCTTCGTTTCGAGGGCGTCGGGCTGCGGTATGGGACGGGCGACGAAATCATCCGGGACGCCCATTTCGAAATCGCAGCGCAAAGTTTTCAGTTCCTCACCGGCCCCTCGGGCGCGGGCAAGACTTCGCTGCTGCGGCTGATGCTGCTGTCGCTGAAGCCGACGCGGGGCCGTATCGAAATCTTCGGCAAAGACGCCGCGACCCTCGACGCCACGGGGCTGACCGCCGTGCGCCGGCGGATCGGCGTCGTGTTTCAGGATTTTCGCCTGCTCGATCATCTGACGACTTACGAAAACGTCGCGCTGCCGCTGTTCGTGCAGGGACGCTCGCCCAAAGCCTATCGCGACGAGGTGGTGGAGCTGCTCAAATGGGTCGGCCTTGGCGATAAGTTCGACGCGCTGCCGGCGGTCCTATCGGGGGGAGAAAAGCAGCGCGCGGCCATCGCCCGCGCGCTGATCGCCCGGCCCGAGCTGCTGCTCGCCGACGAGCCGACCGGCAATGTCGACCCCGAAATGGCGTGGCGGCTGCTGCGGCTGTTCGTCGAGCTGCACAAGTCGGGCACCTCGGTCGTCATCGCGACGCACGACCATGCGCTGATGGATTCCTTCGCCGCCGTGCGGCGGCTCGTCATCGCCGACGGGCGGGTTGAGGTTTTCGAGCCGGAGACCGCATGACCGACGTTTACGACTTTTCCTCGCTAGCTCCCGCCCCGGCTCCCGCCGACGACCGCCCGGTCACCCTAATCCCGCACGACGATGCGGCGGGGCGCTCGCTGACGGCGGTGATCGCGATTCTCACGTTTCTGGCCTGCCTGTGCGCGGGCGGGGCGGTGTGGCTCGCCGCCGCCACCGCCGCGTGGCGCAGCGACGTCGCGCGCGAAATCACCATTCAGATCAAATCGCACGCGGGCGGCGACGCCGATTCCGAGACGGCGAAGGTGCTCAGCGTCGTCGCCTTGTCGCCCGCCGTCGCCTCCGCGCAGGCCCCCAGCCGCGAGGAGATGCAGAGGATGCTGGCGCCGTGGCTCGGCAGCGGCCTCGACCTGAGCCTTTTGCCGATCCCGCGTCTGGTGATCGCGACGCTTTCCTCTGGCGCCGACGCCGCCGCGCTCGACGCGTTGCGCGCGCAGATCGCGCTGAGCGCGGCGGATGCGGCGTTCGACGATCATGCGGTGTGGGTCAGCCACCTCACCGGGGTCGGGCGCTCGCTGACGCTGCTGGCGGGTTTCCTGTTCGCGCTGGTGGTGGCGGCGATCGCCATCGCCGTCGCCTTCGCAACCCGGGCCGCCATGGCGGGCGCGCGCGAGATCGTCGAGGTGCTGCACTTCGTGGGCGCGTCGGACGGGTTCATCACGCGGAATTTCCAGCGTTATTTTTTCCTCGTGAGCGTCCGGGGAACGGGAGTCGGCGGGACGGCGGCGCTGCTGATGTTCCTGGCGGGGGAGGCGTTCGCGCATCGCGGAGATTCCCAGGACGGCGCCGCGATGACGGTGCTGCTCGGCTCGTTCCATCTGCCGCTGGCGGGCTACCTTGCGATATTGGGGGTCTGCGCGGCGCTGGTGGCCATGGCGGCGCTGTTCTCGCGGCGGGTCGCGGCGGCGCAGTTGCGCGTGTTTTACTGAGGAAGGGCGAGCATGGTCGCGTTGCGTTCGCTGGCGTTCAATATCGTGTTTTACGTCAATGTGATCGTGCTGATGGTCCTAGGCCTGCCGATGCTGTTGCGCGGCCCCAGGGGCGCGATGTTCATGGCGCGCATGTGGGCCGTCACCTCGTTATGGTGGCTGCGCGTCATCTGCGGGCTGCGCGTCGAGTTTCGCGGCGAGGAGAACATACCCCAAGGCGGCTATATCCTCGCCTCCAAGCACCAGTCGTTTCTGGAGACGTTCGCGCTCGTCACCCGCACGCCGGATTTCGCAATCATCCTCAAGCGCTCGCTGATGCGGATTCCCCTGTTTGGCCTTTATCTGTCGGTGTGCGGCAACATCGGCATCGACCGTTCCAAGGGCCGCAACGCCATGAGCCAGATCAACGAGCAGGCGATTCCGATTCTGAAGGCGGGGCGGCAAATCTACATTTATCCCGAGGGCACGCGTCGCCGACCGGGGGCGCCGGCGCAATACAAGCAGGGAGTCTCGTTTCTTTACGAGGCCACCGGGGCGCCCTGCCTGCCGGTGGCGCTCAATACGGGCGCGTTCTGGGGGCGGGACAGTTTTGTGAAGCGACCGGGCGTCGCGGTCATCGAGTTCCTGCCCGTGATTCCCGGGGGGCTGGCGCGCGAGAGGTTTTTGGAGCGGCTCCAGGACGCCATCGAAACCGCTTCCGGACGGCTGCTCGAAGAGGCGCGCTTGACCGGGAAGGGGCAGGCTGCGTAAAGCGCGGAGCCAGTTGGCCGGGCGACCGCTGTTTTTAGGAGCAGAGGAAAGTCCGGGCTCCAAACGGACACGGCGCCGGATAACGTCCGGCGGGGGCGACCCCAGGGAAAGCGCCACAGAAAGCAAACCGCCCAAGGCTCTAAGTCGAGGGTAAGGGTGAAAGGGTGCGGTAAGAGCGCACCGCATCGGCGGCAACGTCGATGGCAAGGCAAGCCCCGCCGGGAGCAAGACCGAATAGGAACGATGCTCATGCGCAAGCGTGGGGGGCCTGTCCGTTGGCCTTGTCGTTCGGGTTGGTCGCTAGAGGCGCAGGGCGACCTGCGTCCCAGAGGAATGGTCGCCGCGTCGGACGCGCAAGCGTCCGGCCATACAGAACCCGGCTTACAGGCCGACTGGCAAATTTTGGAGGCGCCGCTTGTCCCCGGAGGAGTTCCGCCGTCACGGGCATGAACTGATCGACCGCATCGCCGACTACCGGGCGGGAATCGCGAAGCGCCCGGTCATGGCGCAGGTGAAGCCGGGCGCGGTCCGGGCGGCGCTGCCTCGGCAGGCCCCGGAGAAGCCCGAGCCGTTCGAGGCGATCTTCGCCGATCTCGACGCGGTGATCCTGCCCGGGCTTTCGCATTTCAATCACCCGGCGTTCTTTGGCTACTTTCCCGCCAATGGGGAATTGTCGTCGGTGCTGGGCGATTATCTCTCGACGGGCCTCGGGGCATTGGGGCTGTCGTGGCAGGCCGCGCCCGCGCTCACCGAACTGGAGGAAGTCGTCGCCGACTGGATGCGCCAACTCGTCGGTCTGCCGGAAACCTTCAAGGGCGTCATTCAGGACACCGCTTCGACCTCGACTCTGGTGGCGCTGATTTGCGCGCGCGAGCAGGCCAGCGGGTTCTCTCTTGACGCTGGCGGGCTGGCCAGCCTCGACGCGCCGCTGGTCGTCTACGGTTCGGCGCAGGCGCATAGCTCCGTCGACAAGGCGGCGCTGCTGGCGGGGTTTGGGCGCCACAACATCCGGCACGTCGAGACCGACGCCGACAACGCGATGCGACCGGACGCGATGGAGGCGGCGATCCAGGCCGATCTTGCGGCCGGGCGCCGGCCCGCAGCGATCATGGCGAACGTCGGAACGACGGGCGTCACCGCCATCGACCCGATCCGCCCGATGGCGGCCATCGCGCGCGCGCACGGACTTTGGCTGCATGTCGATGCGGCGATGGCGGGGTCGGCGATGATCCTGCCTGAGCGCCGCGGGCTTTGGGACGGGATCGAGGGCGCGGATTCGCTGGTGTTCAATCCCCACAAATGGCTGGGCGCGGCGTTCGACTGCTCGCTGTATTACGTGCGCGATCCCCAACACCTTCAGCGCGTGATGGGCACCAATCCCAGCTTTCTGCGCGGGGCGGGCGACGGCGAGGCGACGACCTATCGCGATTGGGGAATTCCGCTGGGGCGGCGGTTCCGGGCGCTCAAACTGTGGTGCTTGCTGCGCGCGGAAGGGGTCGAGGCCTTGCAGGCGCGGCTGCGGCGCGACCTCGACAACGCGCGCTGGCTGGCGCAGGAGGCCGCGCGCACGCCCGGCTGGCGCGTGGTGGCCCCCGTGCCGTTGCAGACAGTGTGTCTACGCCACGAGCCCCCGGGGCTGACGGGGGAGGCGCTCGACCGGCATACGCGGGGCTGGGCGGAGCGCATCAACGCTTCGGGGCGCGCCTATGTAACGCCCGCGATCCACCACGGGCGCTGGATGGTGCGGGTGTCGATCGGGGCGCTGCCGACCGATCGGGCCGATGTAGAGGCGCTTTGGTCGCTGGCGCGGCAGGAGGCGGAGGGGCGTTCCCCTTGAGCGGGGGGCTTGCTAAGAGGGGGTTCCGCTGAAGGAGTTTGTCATGCTGCGCGCTTTCTGCGTCGTCCCCGCCGGCCGCTGGAAGGGGGAGCCCACCGATTCGGTGGTGCTCGATTATGACGACCGCCACCGCCGCCGCATGACCATGAAGGGCACGCACGGGCTGGAGTTCCTGCTCGACCTCGACGAGGCGGTGGTGCTGCGTGGCGGCGACGGGTTGAGGCTCGACGACGGTCGTGTGGTCGAAGTGGTGGCGGCGCCGGAGCCGCTGCTGGAAATCCGCGCGGCCGATACGGCGGCGCTGGTGCGGGTCGCCTGGCATCTGGGCAACCGCCACCTGCCGACCGAACTGACGCGCCGCGCGCTGCGTATCCGCCGCGATCCCGTGATCGAGGAGATGGCGAGGGGGCTCGGCGCCATTGTCGTCGGCATCGACGCGCCGTTCAATCCCGAAGGCGGGGCTTATGCGAAGGGCGGGCATGGCGCGCACGACCATTACGACCACGCGCATGGACATGACCAAGGGCATGGTCACGCCCACGCCGAGGCTCATGCTCACGCCGAGGCGCACGTGCATGGTCCCGGATGCGGTCACGATCACGGGGATCACGACCACCCTCAAAAGCACTAGAGAGCGACCCGTCATGGCGAGCGAAGCGAAGCCATCCAGCCGTCGCGCTTGGCCGAATCTATGGGGCGGACACGTTTTCGCGCAGTGGCTGTATCGCTTCGCTTCGCTCGCGATGACGGCGCGTTCTTCAGAGCGCCAGCGGCGGTGAGGGTGCAACCCGACGCGCTGCCCCTGTTCCTCTGGCTCTCCCCGGCCTTTCCGGTCGGCGCCTACGCCTATAGCCACGGCCTCGAATGGGCGGCGGAGGCGGGCGACGTTCGCGACGCCGCGACGCTTGCGCAATGGCTGGCGGACCTCTGCGACTGCGGCGCGCCGCGCCTCGACGTCACCCTTTTCGCCGCCGCGCATCGCGCCGCCATCGCGCAACTCCCGGACCTCAACGACCTCGCGGTGGCGCTCGCAGGGTCGCTTGAGCGGCGGCTGGAGACGACGGCGCAGGGGACGGCCTTCATTGTCGCCGCCCGCGCCGCCTGGCCCTGCGCGGCGCTCGACGTCTTCGGGGCCGAGCCGGTCGCCTACCCCGTTGCCGTCGGGGCGGTCGCGAAAGGCCACGGAATCCCGCTCGAACAGGCGGCGCCCGCGTTTGCGCTCGCCCTGTTTTCCAACCTCGCGTCCGCGGCGACGCGGCTCAGCGTGATCGGCCAGACCGACGGCCAGCGGATATTGGCCGCGCTGGCGCCGCGCCTCGCCGATATGGCGGTCCAAGCCCTGCGAGACGATCCTGAAACCATGGGCGCCTGCGCCTTCCGCTCCGACATTGCGGCGATGAAACACGAAACCCAGTATTCGAGGCTGTTCCGGTCATGAGCAAACAACCCAACAGCAAACAACTCAACAGCAAGCAGCCGTTGAGGGTGGGGATCGGCGGCCCTGTCGGGTCGGGCAAGACGGCGCTGATGGAGCAGCTTTGCAAACGGCTGCGCGCCACGCTCGACATCGCCGCCATCACCAACGACATTTACACCAAGGAGGACGCGCGGATCCTCGTCGAGGCCGGCGCGCTGCCCCCTGAGCGCATCCTGGGCGTAGAGACGGGAGGATGCCCGCACACTGCGATCCGCGAGGACGCCTCGATCAACCTGGCGGCGGTGGATGAGATGCGCAAGCGCTTTCCCGCGCTCGATCTTATTTTGATTGAATCGGGGGGCGACAATCTGGCGGCGACCTTTTCGCCCGAACTTGCGGACCTGACGATCTATGTGATCGATGTCTCGGGCGGCGAGAAAATCCCGCGCAAGGGCGGCCCCGGCGTGACGCGTTCGGATTTGCTGGTCATCAACAAGACGGATCTGGCGCCCTATGTGGGCGCCTCGCTCGACGTGATGGCGCGCGACGCCGAGCGGATGCGCAAAGCCCGGCCCTTCGTCATGAGCAACATGAAGACAGGGGAGGGGGTCGAAGAGGTCATCGCCTTCCTGCGCGCGAAGGGCGGGTTGTGAGGGCCCACGGCGACGATCGGTGAGCGCGAGTCGTGGCGCTCACCGATCGTTGGTTTCAAATCAGCGCGGCGACCGCCTCCGGGTTCTCCTCGTGCGCGAGATGGCCGACGTTGCCGAGTTCGACGACGCGCGATCCCGCAAGCTGCGCGCTGACGCGGCGCGCGTCCGCAGGCGGCACCGCGCGATCCTTCGCGCCGACGATCAGCAAGGCGGGCGGCCGAAGTTTTGGCAGTTCGGCGGCGAGCTTGTCGAGCCGCCAATTGGCCATCATCGCCAGCGTCCCCGCGCAATGCCCGGATTTGGAGAGCAAACGCGCGTAGAGGTCGAGCCCGCGCGTGTCGAGTTTCGACCCCATGCCCGCGATCAGCCGCGCGACCGCCTCGCGGTCGGCCGACCAGGAGAACAGGCGCGGCCATAACGGGTTGAGGTTCATCAGCCGCGCCAGCGGGGGGAACAACATGCCAGCGACGCCGGGAAAGGGCGTCAGCGCCGCGTTGATCCCCACAAACTTTTCGGGCGAAATCGCGCCGTCGAGGCAAAGTCGCGCGGCGATGGCCGCGCCCGCCGAATGGGCGACGACGACCGCAGGCTCAAACCTCTCCACCGTCAGCAGCGCAGACACCGCTTTCGACAGGCCGGGAATGGAGACCTCGGCCCGGCCGGGCTCGGTGAAACCGTGCCCCGGCAGGTCCGGAGCCAGAACCGCGAAGCGCTGCGCCAGCAGCGGCGCGAGGCCGCGCCAGGAATGGGTCGCCCCGCCGGCCCCGTGCAGCAGCAACAGGGGCGGCCCGGCGCCGAGGCGCTGGACATGCCAACTCAACCCGCCCGCCTCGACGAAGCGGCTGTGCTCGCGCAGCGGCCAATCGGCGCCGTCGCGCGCGAACAGGGGCCGTTCGAGCGCCAAGATCACGCCTCCGCAGCGGCGCGCACCGCGCGGTTGATCGCGCCCGAATCGGCGAAGGGCAGCGGCACGTAAAGCGCCCCCATCGCCTGCGCCAGGGCGCGGGCCTCGCCGCGTCGCGCCGGGGCGGCGCTGTCGATGGTCAGCGCTCTGATGCCCGCCACGCGCACCGCGCGCGCCGCCGCCGTCGCCTCGTTCGTGGCCCGCTCGCGCTCCGCGAGGCCGTCGCGCGCGATATTG
>JAYVYJ010000022.1:0-4378 GCA_043784465.1 Hyphomicrobiales bacterium | reverse complement strand
AGCCGTTTGAGGCTCTCGTCGGCGACGAGTTCGGTGTTGACCGAAAGCCGGTCCGCATAACGCCCGGCCTCCTCAATCAGACGCGCGTCGGCTCCCGCGATGGCCTTGAGATGGATATAGCCACGAAAATTGTGCGTGATCCGCAACTCGCGCGCGACGCGGGCCATCTCCTCCATCGTGTAATCTTCATTTTTTATGATGCCCGAGGACAGGAACAGCCCCTCGATCATGTTGCGCCGGTAGAAGCCGAGCGTCAGCGTGACGACCTCCTCCACCGTGAAGCGCGCGCGCGGCCCGTCTCCCGAGATGCGGTTGACGCAATAGGCGCAATCGTAGACGCAATGATTGGTCAGCAGGATCTTGAGCAGCGAAATGCAACGCCCGTCCGGCGCATAGGCGTGGCAAATGCCGGAACCTGTCGTGGAGCCCAGGCCCTTGCCGTCGCGCGAGTTGCGCCCCTTCGCGCCGCTCGATGCGCAAGACGCGTCGTATTTGGCCGCGTCCGCGAGGATTTCCAGCTTGCGTTGCAGGCGCTCGTCCACAATGTTCATGCTATGTTCCTATCATCGATCGCGCCGCGCTTCAAGCGCGGCGCAACGGTCAGGGCGCGCTGGCGGCGTCGAGCGCGGCTATGTCCTGGGCCGTCAGCGACAACGTGGCGGCGGCGACGAGGCTTTCGAGTTGCGACAGCGTCGTCGCGCTGGCGATGGGAGCGCTGACGCCGGGCTGTCGGGCGAGCCACGCCAGCGCGACCTCGGCGGGCTTGGCCTTCACGTGGGCGGCCACGTCGTCGAGCGCGGCGAGGATGCGCAAGCCGCGCGGGTTGAGATAGGGCTTGACGCCGCCGCCGCGCGGGCTTTGGCCGAGATCGGCCTCGGTGCGGTATTTGCCGCTCAGGAAACCCTTCGCAAGGGAGAAATAGGTGATGACGCCGATGTTCTGCGCCAGGCAAAGGTCGCGCAATGGCCCCTCGAATGACGCGCGGTCATATAAATTATATTCAGGCTGAAGCACCTCGAAGCGCTCCAGACCGGCTTTTGCTGCGGCGTCGAGCGACGCGCGCAGAAGCGTCGCGTCGTAGTTGGAGGCGCCGAACCAGCGGATTTTGCCGGCCTTTTTCAACGTGGCGAAAGCCTCCAGCGTCTCCTCGTGCCGTGTACGCGCGTCGGGGAAATGGGCGAGATAGAGGTCGATGGTCTCGACGCCGAGCCGCTTGAGCGACGCATCGCAGGCCGCCGCGATATAAGCCGCCGACAACCCCTTCTTGTCGTCGCCCATCGGGCTGCCGACCTTGGTGATGATCGTGGTCGCCGACCTTTTGCCGCTCGTCTTCAGCCATTCGCCGATTATCGTTTCGGACTCCCCGCCCTGATGCCCCCGCGCCCATCGGGAATAGACGTCCGCCGTATCGAGGGCGGCGAGGCCCGCCTCGGCCATGCGGTCGAGCAGCGCGAGGGAGGTCGGCTTGTCGGCGGTCCAGCCGAATACATTGCCGCCGAAGACGACGGGCGGCGCTGTCAAATCGGTGCGACCCATACGACGAAGCTGCATTTCATTCTCCTTGATGTGGGTTTCGCAGATGGTGCTGCGCTCAGGCGTGGCAAGGGAAGCGGCGCGTTAAGTGGACTGAAAAGGCGTCGTGGCTACCCTGGCGCTCCCCTCAGGAGCCGCCATGCCCCCCGCCCTCGAACTCCGGTCCCTACGAAAATCCTTCGGCCGCCCCGCCGTGGACGGCCTCGACCTCATTGTGCGCGCGGGCGAAACCTACGCCCTCCTCGGCCCCAACGGCGCTGGCAAGACGACGACTCTGCGCATGATCGCGGGGCTGCTGCCCGCCGATTCCGGCGATATATTCGTATTCGGCGTCGACGCGCGCCGACATCCCGTCGAGGCCAAGCGGCTCATTGCGTGGCTGCCCGACGAGCCCCAGCTCTACGATAAGCTCGATCCGCTCGAATATCTGGCCTTCGTCGCGGGCCTGTGGGGCGTGGCGCCGGCGCGGGCGCGCGTCCGCGCCGACGAATTGCTGGAGCGGCTCGGCCTCGTCGAACAGCGCCGCCAGCGCTGCGAGGGGCTGTCGAAGGGCCAGCGGCAGAAGGTCGCGCTGGCGGGCGCGTTGCTGCATGAGCCGCAATTGCTGATGCTCGACGAGCCGCTGACCGGCCTCGACGCCGCCTCGGCCCGGCAGGTGAAGGACATGCTCGCCGCCCGCGTCGCCAACGGCGCGGGGCTGGTGCTGACCACGCATATCCTCGAAGTCGCCGAACGCGTGGCCGACCGCATCGGCATTCTGGCGCGGGGAAAACTCGTGGCGGACGGCGCCTTCGCCGAACTGGCCAAAGGCCGCGCGGGGGCGACCCTGGAGGACGTGTTCCTCGACCTCACGCGGGCGGCCTGAGGTGATGCGCGCCTTCCTCGCCCTTGTCGCGCTCGATCTCAAACTGTCCGCGCGCGCCCTGTTTGCGCCGCTCGCCGACAAGCCGCGTCTCGCACGCCTGGCCTTGCTCGTCGCGGCGCTGGTCGGACTCCATGCGGCGGCGTGGCCGGTCGGCCTTTGGGTCGGCGCGCGCGAGGGCGGCGAGAGCCTCGCCGTCGCGATCCGCACGGGCGCGCTGTTCGTGCTGCCGTGGACGGTTTCCAGCCCGCTGTCGGCGCTGGCGCGCAGCTTCGCCACGCGCGGCGATCTCGACCTCCTGCTCGCCTCGCCCGCGCCGATGCGCGCGGTGTTCGCGGCGCGGCTGCTCTCTCTGGGACTGGAGAGCGTCGGTGCGGCGGGCCTGTTGCTCGGACCGCTGGCGGATGTCTGCGCGCTTCAGGGGCGCCCGCACTGGCTGGCGCTCTATCCGGCGCTGCTTGGCGCGGGCGTTGGTGGGGCGGCCGTGGGCGCGGCGTTGGCGTTGGGCCTCGCGACCCTGCTGGGTGCGCGGCGCGCGCGCGTGCTGTCGCAACTGACGGCGACCGCCATCGGCGGATCGGCGGCGCTGGCCGCACAAGCGGCCGTGTTTTTGCCCGCAGGCGCGCGGGGGGCGCTTGCGGCCTGGCTTCCGGCCGATCTGTTGGGTCCAGCGCTGCGCGCCGCGACTGGCGAGCCCCGCGCGCTCGCGTTCTGGATGACGGGGGCGCTGACGATCTATGCGCTGGGGGCGCTGACGCTGGCGGGGGCGTTCGCGCGCGTCGCGCAGATTTCGGCGGGTGCCTGTGAGGCCGGCCGAGCGGCGCGCGCGCCCCGGTTCACCGCCAGTCTGCCCGCCGCGCTGCGCGCTAAGGAGGCGCGCCTTTTGTGGCGCGATCCCTGGCTGTTGTCGCAGATGGCGCTTCAAGCGCTTTACACCTTGCCCATCGCGCTCATCCTTTGGCGCAACGGCGGCGTGACGGCGCAGCCGGGAGTGGCTTTCGCGCCGACCCTGGTGGTGATCGCGGGCCAACTCTCCGCCTCGCTCGCCTGGATCGCGCTGTGCGGCGAGGACGCGCCCGATTTTCTCGCCACCGCGCCCACCACCCGCGCCGCGCTCGAACGCGCCAAGCTGGGCGCCGTTGCGCTGCCCGTCGCGCTCGTCCTGGCGCCCGCGCTAGGGGCGATGGCTCTGGTGTCGCCGCGCGCGGCGGCGACGGCGGCGGTCTTCGGGACGGGGGCCGCCCTGTCGGGCGCGCTGCTGATGCTGTGGCGTCAGGCTCCGGCGCGGCGAGGGCTGGTGCTGCGTCGGCACTCGCAGTCAAAGGCGGTGGCGCTGATCGAACACTGGCTGTCGCTGTGCTGGGCGGGCGCGACGGGCTTGGCGGCGCTAGGGTCGGCGCTCACGCTCGCGCCGCTGGGATTCGCGGTCGCGACGCTGTGGTGGGCGCGTCCGCGTCCGAATCCCTAACTAAGGTTAATTTCTGTGGATAACCTGTTGATTACTTTTTTAGGAGAACATATCACGAACATGTAAGGTCCGTAGGGAGATCGTTATGCTCAAAGCTCAGGCAATCCTGTTGGACATTTGTGAACTTGGCGCGCTTGGCGCCTTCCTGGGCATGGTGGCTTGCGTCGCGGCCTATTGCGGCGCCTGACTTGTTTGCGGCGTCCTCGCGCTCTATGGGCGGGCGAGGAGTTGACGGCATGAAGGTGGCGGCGTTGGTGGTGGCGGCGGGCCGAGGCCAGCGTTTCGGCGGGCCGGTCCCGAAGCAATGGCTGGGTTGCGCGGGCGTTCCGCTGCTGGCGCGCACCCTCGCCGCGCTCGCCGCCGCGCCGGAAATCGCCATCCTGCTCACTGTGATCCACCCCGACGACCGTGCGGCTTACGATGTGGCGCTCGCCGCCAGCGGCGCCGGCGCAAAGGCGCCGCCCCCCGCCCTTGGCGGAGAGACCCGGCAGCTCAGCGTCCGCTATGGGTTGGAG
>JAYVYJ010000021.1:0-5460 GCA_043784465.1 Hyphomicrobiales bacterium | reverse complement strand
CCAGCGCCGCGAGCGCGACGCCGCGATATTGGCGCGGCGAGAGTGCGACGCGCATCTGAACGCCGCCCAGGCGGCGCGCGATGACGACGCGCTCCGGCGTCACTTCCACGTGACGACGCCCGCCATCGGCCCGCGCGTCGAACGTCTCGTTTTCGATCCGCATCCGGCTTCCCCTCGTTCCCCTACCCTGAGAGAATGGGACGGCGGGGGCGTCAAAGGCCCTAACTTCCTAGGTTAAGCGCAAGTTTCCCCAACTCAATCGCCGGGGATGGAAGCCAAGCGTTCAACGCAAAGCGCGCAATTTTAGGCTAATTCTTCAGCTCGCCTGTGTGGCGAGCGCCGGCTGGCGCGGCGGGGTCGCGGCGCCCAAGCCGAATTGCGCGGCGAAGAAGGCGCGATAAGCCCCCTCCTGTGCGATCAATTGCGCATGGGACCCGTTTTCCACCGCGCGGCCGCCGTCGATCACATAAATGCGGTCGGCGTTTATGATGGTCTGGAGGCGATGGGCGACGACGATGGTGGTGCGGCCCTGACGCAGCGCGTCGAGCGCGGTCTGCACTTCGCGCTCGGATTCGCTGTCGAGCGAGGCGGTGGGTTCGTCGAGCAGCAGGATCGGCGCGTCTTTAAGGAGCGCGCGAGCGATGGCGATGCGCTGGCGCTGGCCGCCCGAGAGTTGCAGGCCCTGCTCGCCGACAGGTGAACCGTAACCCTCGGGCAGGTTGACGATGAAATCGTGGGCGTTGGCGCGGCGCGCCGCGTCCTCGATCTGGTCTTGAGTCGCGCCGGGCCGCCCGAGCGCGATGTTGTCGCGGATCGCGCCGCGAAACAGGAACACGTCCTGGCTGACGAAGGCGATGGCGTCGCGCAGCGAGACGAGATCGACCGCGCCAGTGTCCTGCCCGTCGATCCGCACATGGCCGGCGCCGGGCGCGTGGAAACGCTGAATCAGGCCGAGAATGGTCGATTTGCCGCCGCCCGAGGGACCCACGAGCGCAGTGGTCTCATCGGGCTCGGCGACGAGATCGAGGCCGCGAATCACGTCGCGGCCGACGCGATAGCCAAAATGCACGTCCTCCAGCTTGACCCGGCCTCTGGTCACATCCAGCGTCGGGAGGCCCGCCGCGGAAGCGTCCTTGAGCGGCGCGTCGAGCACTTCGTATATCATCGAGGCGCCGACGAGGCCGTTCTGCACGTCGACGGGGAAGCGGCCCAGCCGTTTGGCCGGCTCGTAGGCCAACAGCAACGCGCCGAGGAAGGACGCGAAGGCGCCGACGTCGGCGTGCTGCACGGAAACCCGCCACGAGCCGTAGAAGATGGCGAAGGCTATGGCGCAGCCAGCCAGAATGTCGGCCATCATGGTGGCGAGGCCGCCGCTCGCCGCGATCCGGTTGGCGGAGCGCTCGACGGTGCGGATGGCGGCGTACATGCGCTCGCGCATGACGGCCTCCAGGTTGAACGAACGCACGATGCGCGCGCCCAGCACCGTCTCGCCCATCGTCTGTACGATCAAGGTCGATCCCTCGAACGAGCGCTTCGAGAATTTGCGGACGCGCCGCAGCACCTGGGCGATGAACAGCGTCGCGACGGGCAGGGCGCACAGCGCGCCGGTCGCCATGGCGGGGTCGCGCGCGAACATGACGGCGACCAGCCCCGTGACCGAAACGATGTCGCGGGCAAAACCCTGCACCACGAGTTGCAGGCAATCGCGCACGCCATTGGCGGCGAAGGAGAGCCGGGCCACGAATTCGCTGGAATGACGATCCTGAAAATAACCGATGTTCTGTGTGAGCAGCCGGTCGAACACGCGCCGCTGGGCTGTCGCGACGATGCTGTTGCCGATGCGCGACAGGACGACTTGGCTGGCGTAAGTCGTCACGCCGCGCAACACGAACAGGCCGAGCGCCTCCAGCGCGAGCCAGCGCATCGAGCCTAGCGCAGACGGATCGACCATGCCGTTGAGCACAGGTCGCAGCAGCCAGGCGACGGACGTGTTGGCGCCTGCGATCAGCGCAAGCAGCGCGGCGGCGGCAAGATAGCCCGCGACATGATCGCGTCCGAAATCGCGCACGAGCCGCCAGAGCACAGGCAGGCTCGAAAACGCCGGCGATTCCGAACCGTCCTTCATGAGACGGCCTCATACACGGGGGGCGTCGTCACGGCAATTTTACCGTAATGCCGCGATCCACCTCCTGGGCTAGGCTCAGCGCCGGCCCATCGGGCTGTTGAGCGGTCGCGCAATCATGCGCGGGCGCTTGTATTCGACGACAACCGCGCGGCTCCGGCCCGTGACCAGCGTCGCGCGGCCCCGGCTCTGCGTCTGCTGGCGCTGCATCAAAGTCTTCACTTCTTCCACGGGCACGCCCATCAATTCGGCGGCGACTTCGGCTTTGGCGTTGGGAGCGAAGGCCTCTGCGGCGATCAGAGCCTCTTCCAGCGTCGGCGGTTCCTTGCGAACCCGCCTCGCGCCCCATTTGGTTTTCCAGGTCGTGCCTGTCTTCGGGCTCGTGCTCATGGCGTACCTGCCTCAAGTTGGCCGGGAAGCCCGGCACGTGTTCATTTGTTCGCAACTTAACACTGATGTTGCAGTGCAGCAAGAATTCGTACGCGAAAACGCTCACGTGACCACGTGATCCTAAAGAGACAATTCTGACTCTGGGCTGAACGGCACCCACAGATTATGGAGCCTCGCCTTACGCAATGCTCGTCATCCCGCCATGCAATGCGCAGGCCGCGCACGGGTTCCAAAAGACATGACCTTTATGTGAGCTAAAGCACCTTGCCTGGGTTCATGATGCCCTGCGGATCGAGCGCGCGCTTGATGAGGCGCATGACGTCGAGCGCGGCGGGGTCTTTCTTGCGCGCGAGCAGTTCGCGCTTGAGCGCGCCCACGCCATGCTCGGCCGAGAATGAACCCTGATGGCGCGCGGCGATGTCGTGAACGACCTCGTTCATGCCGTCCCAGTCCGCCAGAAAGCCCGCCTTGTCGGCGCCGACGGGCTGGCTGACGTTAAAATGGATGTTGCCGTCGCCCATGTGGCCGAAGGCGACGATGCGCGCGCCGGGGGTGCGCGCGACCACCGCTTCGCTCGCTTGCGCGATGAATTGCGGGACGGCGCCGATGGGCACGGATACGTCGTGTTTGATCGAGCCGCCCTCGAATTTCTGCACGTCGGAGATGTTTTCGCGCAATGCCCAGAAAGCAGCGCGCTGCTCGCCGCTGGCGGCGAGCGCAGCGTCGTCGATCAACCCGTCCTCCGCCGCGCCGCCCAGCCACTCCGTCGCCGAATCGTCCAGTCCCGCCGCGCTCTGTGTGGCGAGTTCGACGAGCACGTACCAGGGATGACGCCCGCCCAGCGGATCGCGTGCGCGCTCGGAGTGCCTCAGCACGAAATCGAGCGCGATGCGGGGCATCAATTCGAAGCTTACGACCGAGGCGCCAAATTGCTCGCGCGCCGAACGAAACAGTTTGAGGGCGGAGGCGGGGTCGGCTAAGCCGACGAAGGCGGTCGTACGGGATTTCGGCCTCGCGAACAGTTTGAGCGCCGCCGCCGTAATAATTCCCAGCGTCCCTTCCGAGCCGACGAAGAGATCTTTGAGATCGTAACCGGTGTTGTCCTTGCGCAGCTTCGACAGCGCGTTGACGATGCGCCCGTCAGGCAGCACGACCTCGACGCCCGTGCAGAGTTCACGCGTGTTGCCATAGGCCAGCACCGCGACGCCGCCGGCGTTGGTGGCCAGGTTGCCCCCTATCGTGCAGGTGCCCTCGCTGGCGAGCGACAGCGGGAACAAACGGTCGGCGCTTTCCGCCGCCGCCTGACATTCGGCGAGCGTGACGCCGGCCTCGACGATCATGGTGTCGGCCAAAGCGTCGATCTCGCGCACCCGGTTGAGGCGGGTCAGCGCCAGGACGATTTCCGGACCGCTCGGAATTTGTCCGCCGACGAGGCCGGTGTTGCCGCCCTGCGGCACGAGCGGCGCCCCCGCCGCCGCGCAGGCGGCGACGACCGCCGCCACCTCCGCCGTGCTGGCGGGGCGAACCAGCGCGCGCGCGCACCCTGTGAAGAGACCTCGCGGCTCCACCAGCGCGCCAGCGAATTCCTGCGGATCTGTCAGAAAATGTGCGGGGCCGACAATCCCGGCCAGCTTGGCGAAAAGGTCGCTCACCCCAACAGGCTCCTGCGCTTTTTGGCTTTCCCCCGGCGAAAGCCTGCGAAAATCTCGACATGGGCCGAGTAACGGAACTGGTCAATGGGCGTGACGCCCTCGCAGATATAGCCCCCGTCGAGCAGAATGCGCGTGTCGCGGGCAAAGCTCTCGGCGTTGCAGGAAATCGCGACGACTCTGGCCACGCCGCTCGCGGCGATCTGCCGCGTCTGCGCTTCGGCTCCTGCCCGCGGAGGGTCGAACAGGATCGCGTCGAAGCGCGCCAACTCGGCGGAGTCTAGCGGATGGCGGTAGAGGTCGCGCGGCTGCGCCTCCACGCCGCGCGCTGTCTGCGCGGCGGCGCGGCGCAGCGCGGCTATCGCCGCCGCGTCGTTGTCGGCGGCGAAGGTGGCGTGGGTCGCGGCAAGCCGTAAGGCGAAGGCGCCCGCGCCGCAGAATAGATCGGCCACGCGACCCGCGCCTTTCATTGCGTCGGACGCAAGCCCCGCCAGCGCCGCCTCGCCCGCCTCGGTGGCTTGCAGGAAGCCGCCGGGGGGCAGGGCGGCCTGCACGGTTCCGAAGGCGACGAGCGGGGTGCGGCGCTCGATCAGCGCGACGCCGTGATTGGAGAGGCGCGCGAGGTCCAGCGTCTCGGCCGCTGCGGTCGCCTTGCGCGCTTCCGAAGGGGGCAATTCGCCGCAGCCGCGAAAATCGACGTCGAGGCCCGAGAGCGTCGCGCTTATCTGAATGTCCAGCGGCTTGTTGGTCCCTTTCAGGGCTTCCGCAATGACGCGCGCGACGGAGGGGGCCTGCGCGAGCGCGGGCGCGAACAGGGGACACGCGTCGATGTCCACGACCTCGTGCGCGCGGGCGCGCATGAAGCCGACTTCGACCTCGCCCGCCTCGTTGGTGCGGGCATGGAAGGTCGCACGACGGCGCCCCTCGCCGTGGGCGTCGAGCAAAGCGCCCACCTCGACATCGACCCCCGCGCGGGAAAGCGCCGTCAGGACGCTCGCGCGTTTCCAGTCCGCATAGACTGCGGCGGGCATATGCTGGGCGGCGCAACCGCCGCAGGTTCCAAACCAGCGGCAGAACGGCGTCGCGCGCGGGGCGCGGGGCGGCTCTCCGTCGACGTCTCCGGGCAACAGGCCCGGCGCGGCGCGGCCAGAGGCCGTGACGCCTTCGCCGCGCAGGTTCAGCGCAACGATCTCATTGGATGACGACAAATTCTCAGCCCGAAATCTTTTCCAGCGCGACGCCGCTGACGCGCGGACCAAAACCGCCGATGATGACGACCACCACCGCCATCGCCGCCGC
>JAYVYJ010000020.1:0-9676 GCA_043784465.1 Hyphomicrobiales bacterium | reverse complement strand
TGTAAGCCGCCCCATAACCGGTCACACTTGGTCCCACATTCTGGAGCGGATTGTAGCGGATGACTACGAACAAAGAAAGACGGAACGCCCGCCGTTCCCATGGAATCTCGGTAAGTTAGAAACACAGGAGAACGGCAGCGGACAATAATATGGTGCCGGCTAGGGGCACCAATTTACGCGTTTTTATTTTTTAATCTCAATAGCTTAGGTTTCGCGGACCACGACAGGCCCGCATTTCCTGCCGGCCTGGGACCGGCTATCCCGAGCGCGGGCGAACTGATTCAGGCGCGCGTTTCGCTCAACGATCGCTTTCCCTGATCGGTTGACGAGGGTCGCGATGATTTCAGGCGGCTTGAGCAGCTTTGACCTTTTTTGCGGCGAAAAGGCTCTCTGCGCCTCACTCAGGCTTCCGCCCGCCGCCGCCGTCGCTATTCGCCATTGCTGGCGTTCAAATCATTTACCGGAATGGAATCGGCGTCGGTACGAGCGCCGCCATCGGCGCCGAGGCCCTTTTCGACAAGGCGTCGGATCGCTTCAGGGCGGGTAGGGGCGGCCGTGGCGGCTGTCTTATCCACGCGTTGAGCGCGGTTAAGTCGGAACACAAAAGGCGCACGCCGATTTGCGTCGCTACGCCTGTCAGGGCGGGGCCGCGGTTCTTCTTGATTTTCTCGGCTAGCAGAATTTGGCGAACTATTAGAAACTCTGTTTTCAGATAAAAAATTGGCGACGACGGCGTATGCACCATCTAGCCTTGCCGCCTCCCCTGCGCTCGCAAAAGCAGAAAGGAATTATAAATCACGGTCCCGCTTCTCTTCGGTTGAGACGGCCAACATCGCAAGAAATAAAAGAGACGACGGGCAACGCCTTGAACGGCTTCACGCTCACCGGATCGACGGACTCTTCTTTGCTACAGAGCCCGTATTCACCGATCATAGCGGCGCTCTAGCGCCGGTACGACACGGGTTTCCGTAAGCCGTACGACACGCGCGAACAGTCCGGAGGTCGCGCTTTCCAGCATGTAATATTGCAGTTTCAGAAGGATCGATCCGACTAGGCCAGCGAGCGTCGTGTACATGGCGACGGCCATGCCGTCGCTCATCACGCCCATGGAAGATTTGAGCACCGACTTATCGGAAACGTCCAGGCCGGCGATCGGCGCCAGCATGATGATGAAACCTATGATCGTACCGAGCAGGCCCAGCTTCATAAGCGAATCGGCGGCAAAATTTCCAAAACCGTTGGATCCGCGCATCCGTTCGGCAAGGCCCCGCAATAGCAGCGTCTGATCGAGCTTTTGGGCGCCCTGCGTGCGCGCCTTCTCGGCGAGATCGCGGATGTGGTCGCCGGTGAGCCCGGGCGGAAGACCGTTTGCAGAGAAGATCGTCTCCGTATTTTCCAGCGCGACAGCCGTCCGCCGCTCGCGCTCGCCTTCTGTGGAGATGGCGAGCGTGCGTACGAGACAATGCAGCGAGGCGGCGAGGTAAAGACCGCAGATGATCGAGGAGATATAGGTGCGGTCCGCCTGCACCATGAGCCGGACAAGCCCATAGCGCCACAGGAGAAAGCCGGCGAAGGCCGTAAGTCCTGTAAAGACGAGCCAACGCAGCAGCGGCGCCCAGTCAGGCGAGCCCTGCGAGGGCCCGGGGGTATGGAGAGCCGTGACGCTCATTTAGACGCTTCCTCCGATTTCGTGACAACTTAGCCCCCTCAAGCCGGCGCCCGCAACTGGCGAAACGAATTCGCTTCAGGCCGCAATGAATTCGCCGAAGGCGCGCAGTCCAGCGCCCGATTCGACTCTAGCGACGTTCTTGAGCGTCGCGACGGAAGCGCCCCCCACTTTGGAACCAGCCGTTACGGTGTGAAACGCCGGCTCTGTTATAAAGCATGATGTCTTTAGGTGGCGCGTAATCCTGAATTCATCATACCGTTTGTGCATTCTTGGGCGGTAAACTGGTCGACGGGTTCGCCGATTGGAGCCACAGCCGCCCCCAAAAGCGCGGCGGGCGTGTTGCCGCCTATCTTTCCCGGGACGACGCTCCCCGTCACATTCTTCCAGGCCGCCCACTTCGAGACGCTGGAACGGCCGATCCCCAGCGAAAGGGCGACGCTGACGTTGTCTCGCCAGCCACAAGCCGCGACACGGCCCTTTCCCGTAAATCCGTCGAAAGCGGTCGCGCCATCCCGCCTGGCTTCCCAATCCGTCCCGGAATGGAAGGGTTCAAAACCGATCCAAGAACCCCGCGAGAGTCTCGCTGCCAGGTTCATGGTTTAGCAGGTCTCGGCCGGCTTTGCCGTCATCCGTGAAAACGATATTCATATCAGGTTTGGGGGCTTCCCCCACCCCGCACCCGGCGGCAGGGCGGCTTGCGGGTTGGCGAAAAGGAAGCCGTTTCAGTCCAGCGCGGCGCCCATCAACTTGCGCGCTTGCTGAGCCGTCATCGGCAGGCCAAAGGCGAGGCCCTCGGCGAACTCGGAGCCCAGCTGCGAAAACTCGACCGCGTCGGACTCGTTGTCCGCGCCGTCCAGCACTGTCTCCATACCGAGATCGTGAGCCATCGCCACCAGAGATCGCAAGGCTGGCGACCGTGCAGCGCCCCCCCGGGGCCGCGAAAGCGCCGAGCCGAGCTTGATCGTGTCAAAGCCGTAACGCTCGATTTCTCCCAGCGACGTGTAGCCCGAGCCGAAATCGTCGAGCGTGACGCCGGCGCCCAGTTCGCGTGCGCGCGGCAGCAATTGCGCGGCGAATTCGGGGTTCTCCATCACCAGAGCCTCGCTGACGCCCAGCTTCAGCGAGCCGCGCGCGACATTGTGGCGCGCGAACGCCGTGCGCAGGTCGCCCAACATGTCGTGAGCCAACATCTGGCGCGAGAACAGGGGCAGCAGCGCAAAAATCGGCGGGTTGACGTCGAGCCCCTTCTGCCATGCCGCCAGTTCGCGGGACGCGAAATCGAGCGCGAAGGTTCCAATATCGGCCATCGCGACGGCGCCCTCGGCGTCGCGCAGGAATTCGGCGGGGCTCAAAACGCCCAGGCGCGGATGGCGCCAGCGCGGGCTCGCTTCGAACCCCGCGACCGTGCGATCTTCCAGCCGCACGATGGGTTGCAGCAGCACGAAGATTTCGTTGCGCGCCAGCGCCTGCCTCAGATCCCCGCCGAGCGAAGCCCGCGTCTCGCGCGTCGCGCGCAAGGCGCGCTGGAACACAACGCCCCGGTCGCCGCCCCCCGCCTTCGCGTGGCCGAGCGCGATCTCCGCCTCGCCGAACAGATCGGGCGCGCGCGCTTGACCCGAAATATCCAGGCCCGCTAGCCCCACGCTTGCCGTCACCGACACCTCGCGGTCCCCGAAGCTTATGGGGGCGCCCAGCAGCTTGCGCAGGTTTTCGCCAAAGCCCGCCACGTCGAACCCGGCCTCGCGCGGCAGGATCGCGCCAAACTGGTCGCCGCCGAGCCGCGCCAGCGTGTCTCCCGGCTTGAGGTCGCGCGCCGCGCGGCGCGCGATGGTCAGCAGCGCCGAATCGCCGAACGACATGCCGTGCGAGGCGTTGATCGCCGCGAGCCGGTCGATGTCGAACAGCGCGATATAAAGCCCCGGCGCGTGAGGGCGCTTGGCCGACGCCACTGCGCTTTCCAGCCGGTCGAAGAACAATTCACGGTTGGGTAGGCCGGTAAGATGGTCGTGGATCGCGTCGTGAAGGATGCGCTCGGTCGCCGCGCGGCTCTCGGTGACGTCCTCGAACGTGCCAATGACGCGGATCACCTCGCCGCTGGCGTCCAGCACCGGACGGGCCTTGAGCAGGAACCACGTATAGTGCCCGTCGGCGCCGCGCAGCCGGAGATCGTGGCGGATGCGCCCGGCGCGCTGCATCAGGATGCCGTCGAGCGCGGCGGAATAGCGGTCGCGGTCGAGCGGATGCAGAATTTCAAGCCAGCCCGCCGCCGATCCCTCCAGCGCTCCTCGCGCGAGGCCCAGATGGTTCTCGATCTCGCCGCTCACGTAGATGCGGTCGCCGGTCACGTCCCAGTCGAAGATCGCATCGCCTGCGCCCGTCATCGCCAAAGCGCGCCGTTCGGCGTCGTCGCCCAGCGCGCGCAGCGCGCTGCCCCCAGAGAACGCCGTCTGCATGATGGTGAAGCCGATCAACATGACGATCAGCACGAGGCCGCCGATCAGCCCCGGCGCGGCGAGATCGTTGGTGACGGCGCCCGTCACCGCCCCCGCCGCCGCCCCGACCCAGACGCTCAGCAGGAACCAGGTGGGGATCAGCAGCACCGCACGGTCGGAGCCGCGCGCGGCAAGCATCAGGATCAGCATGAGGCCGATGGCCGCGACGCTCGCCACCGAAATACGCGCCACCCCCGAGGCCATCGGCGGATTATAGACCGCAAGCCCGACGACGACCGCCATTGCGAGTATCCAGACAAGCCCCAGATGCACGAAGCGGGCGTGCCAGCGCCGCAGGTTCAGATAGGTGAACATGAAGACGATCAGCGTCGCGCCGATGGCGGCCTCCACCCCCGCGCGCCAGATGCGTTCGGTCGCGTCGTCGAAGGCGAAGATCTTGCGCCAGAAGCCGAAGTCGATGCAGACATAGGCGAAGACCGACCACGCCAGCGCCGCCGCCGCCGGAAACACCAGAACGCCGCGCACCACGAACACGATGGTCATGAACAGCGCGAGCAGCCCGGCGATGCCGATGACGATGCCGCGATAGAGCGTCAGGCTCGCCAGGTTGTCCTTGTAGGCGTCGGGCTCCCATAGATAAATCTGCGGCAGCGTCGCGGTGCGAAGCTCCGCGACATAGGTGACGGTCGTGCCGGGATCGATGACGAGCCGGAACGCGTCGGCCTCGGCGACGTCTTCGCGCTCAGGCGGATTGCCCTGGCTGGCGGTGATGGTGGCGACTCGCGCCGCGCCCAGATCGGGCCAGACGACGCCGGAGCCGACGAGACGGTAATGCGGAGCGACGAGCAGGCGGGTGAGCTGTTCGTCAGTGTCGTTGGTCAGCGCGAACACCGCCCAATGCGGGTTGGCGCCCGCCTGCAACGCGCCGACCTCGATCCGGCGTACGATGCCGTCGGGCCCCGGCGCGATGGCGACCTGCAACTTGTCGCCGCTGTCGGCGAAATATTCGACCGCCGAACCCAGGTCGATGGCGTCGTCGGTGGCGCTGACGCGCACAATCCGGGAGACGGCGTGCGCCGCCGTTCCCAGAAGGGCGAGGCCGAGCAACAGGGCTGCGAGAAACGCCACAAAGCGCGCGTGACGCGCGGTTCGCGGCGAATGGACAGGCGCGCAAGCTAGTCCCTCTCCCTTGACGAGGGAGGGTCGGGGTGGAGTTGAAAAACGCCGGGCTTCCAGGATGGGGCCACCCCCCGCCCTGACCCTTCCCCGCAAGGGGGGAGGGAAACTGAGGACATTCCCGCCAACCGCCGCTCGCTGCGGCGATACGCCGGGCGGTTCGTTGCGCTCGCCTTGACGAAACGGGCCGCACGCGAAACTCACTAACGCATCAAACGCCACGCCGCGCCTCATGTTCGAGCAAGGCGTAAAGCACATGGTCGCGCCAGGCGCCGTCGATTTTCAGATAAGCGCGGGCGAGTCCCTCACGCTGGAAGCCGTTTCTTTCGAGCAGGGTCATGGAGGCGACGTTTTCGGGCACGCAGGCGGCTTCAATGCGATGCAGCCGCAGCACCGAGAAGCCGTAGCGCGTCGCGGCGGCGACGGCGCGGGTCATGCGTCCCCGGCTGGCGTAGCGTTCGCCCATCCAGTAGCCTAGCGTCGCCGCCTGCGCGACGCCGCGCCGGACGCCTCCCAGCGTCAGGCCGCCGGTGAGGTCGTCGTTTGACGATTCGAAAATCAGCAGAGAATAGGATTCGTCGCGCGCGATGTCGTCGGCTTGACGTCGCAAGCGGCGGCGGAAGGCGGCGCGGGTGAGGTCGTCGTCGGGCCAGGTCGGCTCCCAAGGTTTGAGGAACGCGCGGCTGTCCGCGCGCAACCGCGCCCAGGCGGCGAAATCACCGGCGACGGCGGGACGCAGATAGACGCCGTCGCCGCGAACAAGCGGCTCGGCCTCCGGCGTGCGGGTCAGACGAAACAGCGACATCGCGTCATCTTAACGGCCCCCCAGCCGCCGTGCGACCTTTTCGGCGCCGAAAACCCGGGAAACCCGCCCTATCGCCGCGATCGTCGGGGCCGACGCCAGCATCGCCCGCCCCGCCGCCCGCGCGGCCGCTACGTCAACCCCTTCGATCCGCGCGACGATCTCCTCCAGCGTCAACGTACGCCCATAGGAGAACACCTGCCGGGCCAGTTGTTGCGCGCGCGATCCCGGCTGCTCCAGCACGCTGAGCGCTCCGACTTTCATCTGCGCGCGGGCGCGGGCGACCGCCGCCTCGTCGATCCGCTCGGCGGCGTCCGCTAGCGTGTCGAGCGCCGCGGCGGTGAGTTCGGCGACGTCGCCCCCGGCGCAGCCGGCATAGACGCCAAACAGCCCGCAATCGGCGAAGGCCCAGTGGAAGGTGTGGATCGCATAGGCGAGGCCGCGTTTCTCGCGCACCTCCTGAAACAGCGGCGACGACATGCCCCCGCCTACGGCGGCGGAAAACACTTGCGCCGCATCGTGATCGTCCGCCGTCAGCGCCCGGCCCTCGAAGGCGATGGTCAGATGCGTCTGTTCAAGCGCTTTCTTGGTCAGCCGCTCGCCGCCGGTGTAGCGGCCGGGCGCGAAGGCCGGAACGTCGCCCGCGCCCAAACCCTTGAGCGCCGCCTCCGCCCGTTCGCACAATTCGTCATGATCGACCGCGCCCGCCGCCGCCACCACCGTGGCGCCCGCCCGGTAGTTGCGGCTGAGATAGGCGCCGATGGCGTCGCGCCCGAAGCTTTGCACCGTCTCGGCCGTCCCCAGAATGGCGCGCCCGACGGCCTGATCGGCGAAGGCGGCGGCGCCGAGATGGTCGAATACGAGATCGTCGGGCGTGTCCTCGACCGCGCCGATCTCCTGCACGATCACGTTTTTCTCGCGCGCCAGTTCCTCCGGGTCGAAACGGCTGTCGACATAGATGTCGGCCAGCAGATCGAGCGCCAGACCAACATCCTCGCGCAATATATGCGCAAAGTAACCCGTCTGCTCGACCCCGGTTTCCGCGTTGAGATCGCCCCCGACGTTCTCGATGGTCTCCGCAATCTCACGCGCGTTGCGTTTCGTCGTGCCCTTGAACGCCATGTGTTCGAGCAAATGGGACAGGCCATGCTCGTCGGCGCGCTCGTTGCGCGAGCCGGCGTCGGCGAAGACGCCCAGCGCGGCGGTGCGCAAGCCCAAGTTGGCGTCGCTCACCACGCGCAAGCCCGAGGGCAGGGTCGTCAATCGTACGCTCATGCGGCGCGCGCGTGGGCGCGAACAAAGGCCGCGACGGCGCCGGCGTCGGCGGGCAGGCGCGTGAAGCGCTCCGGCGCGCTCATGATTCGCTGGAGATGGCCGGGCAGCGCCGGGCGCACGCCCGTCGCCTTCTCCACGGCGTCGGGGAATTTGGCCGGGTGCGCGGTGGCCAACGCCACCACGGGCGTAGCCGGTTCGCGCTTGAGCGCCGCGCGCGCGGCATGGACGGCGACCGCCGTATGCGGATCGATCAGCAGACCGCTTTCCTTCCACGCACGCGCCATCTCGGCCTCGCAATCCGCTTCGGTGGCGCGCGCGGCGTCGAATTCGCCGCGGATGCGCGCGAGCGCCGACGCGGGAATCGTGAAGCCGCCCGACTGCCTGAGCCCCGCCATCAGCCCGCGCAAGCCCGCATCGTCTCGGTCGAGCGCCTCGAACAACAGCCGCTCGAAATTCGACGACACTTGAATATCCATGGAAGGCGATTGCGTCGGCTTGACGCCCGCCGGACGATATTCCCCCGTGGCCAAGGCGCGCGCGAGAATGTCGTTTTCGTTCGTGGCGACAATCAACCGGTCGATGGGCAGCCCCATGCGCTTGGCGAACCAGCCCGCCAGCACGTCGCCGAAATTGCCCGTCGGCACCGCGAAGCTAACCGCGCGATGCGGCGCGCCGAGCGACACCGCCGAGGTCACGTAATAGACGATCTGCGCGAGGATGCGCGCCCAGTTGATCGAATTGACGCCCGATAGCGACATCGCGTCGCGGAAGGCTAAGTCTCCGAACAGCGCCTTCACGATGTCCTGACAATCGTCGAACGAGCCGTCGAGCGCCAGCGCATGCACGCCGGGCCGGTCTACGGTCGTCATCTGCCGCCGCTGCACCTCCGACACCCGGCCGTGCGGAAACAGGATGAACACGTCCGTCCGCTCCGCCCCCCCGAACGCCTCGATGGCGGCGGCGCCCGTATCGCCCGAGGTCGCCCCCAGAATGGTCGCGCGGCCTTCGCGCCGCTTGAGCGCGCGGCTCATGGCGCGGCCGAGGAACTGCATGGCGAAATCCTTGAACGCCAGCGTCGGGCCGTGGAAAAGCTCCAGCACGAACAGATTGTCGTCGAGTTGCGCCAGCGGCGCCCGCGCCGCATGGCGGAAGTCGCGATAAGCCTCCTGCGTCATTGCGCGCAGCGCAATTTCGTTGAAGTCTCCCGCCGCATAGGGCGCCATCACGCGGGCGGCGGCCTCCTCGTAAGGCAGGCCCCCCAACGCCATGAAGGCCTCCGGCGACCATTTGGGCGGAAGGTCGGGGGTGTAGAGGCCCCCGTCGCGCGCCAGCCCCGCCAGCATCGCGTCGAGAAATCCGTGCCGTGGCGCGTGGCCGCGCGTCGATAGATAGTCCAATTTCTGAACTCGCCTGCTGGCCCCGTCTCCCGCCCTCTACATCAGGTTCGGCGCCTTTGGGAATGGACGCGCGCCGTTCGAGGGGCGAGCCGCCAAAGGAAATGTCCAGGTTACGTAAGTTCGAAAGAATACAACTCAAGATTGCGTAATGCAACCAAACGATTCATAGTCGCGCACCTGATTCGATCGGCGCGTTCACTTTCGAGCGAGCTTTTCCCCGTCAACCTTGATTTCACCGTTGGGGACACAAACGTGCAACCCGACGCGAAACTTATGGAGAATCCCGTGATGTCCGACAACGGCGAAATCCGGGTGGCCCTCGCCTCTCTGGTCAAAATGATCAATCTCATCGGCGCGGAAATGCTGGTCGGGCGCTATCGTGAAGACATCGACGTGTTCGAGGCCAGCGTCCGGGCCAAATTATTCGCGAACGTCGACGGGGTTACGCCCGAGCAGACGGCGCAGGGCGTCGCACTGGCCCATAGTCTCGTCGAACCGGTCCTCAAAAACCTGCGCGAGCGCGTCAACCAGCTTCATGCGGCGGAGGCGTCCGCCATGGCCGCGCCGCCCCTCAATGCGCGCCTGCTCAACTGAACGGGCTTCGCCCTTTCAAAGCCGCGCCTGCGAAAACACCGGCTCCGTCGCGCCAGCCCATTCCCCCTCGAACCGGCGCAGCCACGTGCGCGCCGGCTCTTCCGCGCCCGCAACGATGGCGTCGAGCGGGTCCAGGAACCGCGTCTCGTCGCGGCCCGAAGCGTCACGGCGCGCTCGCCGCGCCAGCCCTCCGCGCGCTAGCGCGAGCATGTCACGCGCGATGTCGCACAGGCTCCGCCCACGGATTTCCGCGCTCAGGCCGAGCCGGGGCGCGGCGTCACGCAAGGCCTGCCGCTCGGGCGCGCTCCAG
>JAYVYJ010000019.1:0-11664 GCA_043784465.1 Hyphomicrobiales bacterium | reverse complement strand
CGTTCATCGACTGGGTGTGCGAGCGCTTCGGCGTCGAGCGCATTATGTACGGGGGCGACTGGCCGGTGTGCCGGCTCGCGGGCGATTATCTGCAATGGCTGGTGACGCTCGAACAGGCGACCGCAGACTTTTCCGAAGGCGAGCGGCGCAATCTGTTTGCCGACAACGCCCGGCGCATTTATCGCCTGTGAAGTTCAGGGCGTGATCGCTTCAGAGTCGCACGGGGCCGACAGCACGTCTTCGAGCTTCGCCGCGCCTTCCGCATAGCTGTCGAGCCGCGCGCGGACGGCGACATAGTCGGGTTCGTCGCGCAGCTGGCGGCAGCTCTCTTCCATGCCGGGCAGGCGCATCGGCAAGCCGCCCGTTTCCTCGATCAACGCGGCCATGCGCGCGCGTGACTTCTGCGCCTGGAGCGCGTTGCGGCTCTCGTGGCTGACGCGCGCTTCCGGAGTGAAGGGACATTGGGCGAAGCGGGCGTCGAGCGCGCGCCGGAAAAGCGCGCCGTACTTGCCGTCGCCGCAGGCGTCGAACGTGTAGAACGACGCTGCGAATGCGCGGTCGAAGGCGCGAGTGTCCTCCAACGGCGCCGCGTGAACGGCGGCGGGGAGCAAGGCCAGCGCGAGCGCCAGTAGTTTACGCATCTTGCCTGATCCTCGACCCTAGGGCGCGGCGGGCAGGCGGGACAGGTAATGCGCCGTCGCCGCGATGTCTTCGTCGCTCAGGCTCCCCGCCGCCTCCGTCATCGCGCCGACGCCCTGGCTCGGGCGTTTGGCGGTGCGGTAGTCGGCGAGCGCCTTGACCAGATATTCCTCGCGCTGGTTGGCGAGCCGCGCCGCCGCCCGAGCGCCCAGAAATCCGTCGCCGTGACAATTGGCGCAATGCGCCGCCTCGACGATCGTCTTGCCCGCCGCCGTCAGTTGGGGTTTCTCGTCCGGCGTCGCGGGCGGCGGAACCGGGGTCAGGGAGGCGAAATAGGCGCCGAGATTGCCGACGTCGGCGTCGGTGAGTTCGGCCGACATCGGACTCATCGCCTCGTTTTGGCGCCGTCCGTTGCGGAAATAAACGAGTTGCCATTGCAGGAACAGATCGACGTTGCCCGCCAGATGCGGCACGCCCTCCGTCTCCGAATGACCGGCGGCGCCGTGGCAGGGCGCGCAGACCTCGGCCGCTTTCGCGCGGCCGGCCTCGATGTCGCCCTTCGCAGCAAAGGCGTTCGGCGGGAGCAAAAAGGCGGCGGCCAAAGCCGCCGCTCCCAGTTTGTTTGAGAACGATGACCTCACTTGGCGTAGGAGATCCGGTAGATCGCGCCCGCCCAATCGTCGGCGACGAGGATCGAGCCGTCCTTGGCCTGAAGGATGTCGTCGGGACGGCCCATATATTCCTGCTTACCGGTGATGAAGCCGTCGGCGAACACCTCGTGTTTGGCGTTCTTGCCGTCGGCGTCGACGGTGACGCGCACGATGCGGCCGCCCTGGTAGACATGTCGGTTCCACGAGCCGTGTTCGGCGATAAGGATGTTGTTCTTATACTCGGCGGGGAACTGGGCGCCGGTGTAGAACTTCATGCCTAGCGGCGCGACATGGGCCCCCAGATTGACGACGGGCGGGGTGAACTCGCTGCACTTATGCCCCAAGGCGAACTTGGGGTCCGGCATGTCGCCCTGATGGCAATAGGGATAGCCGAAATGCTCGCCCAAATGCGAGATGTGGTTGAGCTTGTCGCTGGGCAAATCGTCGCTGACCCAGTCGCGCGCATTTTCGGTGAACCAGTAGTCGCCCGAGCGCGGATCGACGTCGCCGCCCACGCTGTTGCGCACGCCGAGCGCGACGATCTCCGCAAGACCGGTCTTGGGATCCACGCGGCGGACCTGGCTGAGGCTGGTGGGCGGCAGGCCAATATTGAAGGGCGGTCCGAAGGGGATGAAAAACTTGCCGTCCTTGTCGGCGACCAGATATTTCCAGCCGTGCGCGACATAGGAGGGCATATCGTCATAAGCGACCACGGGGTCGGGCAGCTTGTCCAGATGGTCTTCGGCGTTGTCGTAACGCAGCAGCTTGTCGATGGCCACGACATAGAGAGCGCCATCGCGGAAGGCGAGGCCCGTCGGCATGGTCAAGCCCTTGAGAACGGTTTTGACCTCGCGCTTGCCATCCTTTTCGGTCACGGCATAGACATTGGTGGCGCCGAAGGAGCCGACGAACAGGGTTCCCTTGTCGCCCCATGCCATCTGCCGCGCTTCGGGCAAGCCGCTGGCGTAGACCTCAATCTTGAAGCCGGCGGGCAGTTTGACCTTCTTGATGTTCTCGTTCAGCTCGGCGAGCGAGGTGGGCGTGGCGGGGCCGGCGGGCGGGGCTAGGCCCTTCTGCGCTTCGGTCTCGTCGCCCAGGAACCAGTCCGGCGGGGGGCTTTTCCAGAAGCTCGGCTTGGTGGAATCATAGCTCTTGAGCGCGTTCGCGGGAGTTCCCATCAACCCTATGCCGAACGCCAACGAGCAAGTCGCGGCAAGCAAGACCCTAGTCTTTTGCATGTTTCCCCCAGATTTTGTTCCGTCGCCTTGTCGTCACAACGGTACTCTTTGCTAGGCTCAGGTTCTTGGCACGTCAAGACGAGCGTTGCCGCGCCGCGACGAAAGGACGCATCTCGCCGTGTTTCTCACGAGAACAGCGCTTCCGACCGGCGGCGCACAGTTTCGTAGCACTCGCAGGAGCGCCGTTCGAGGCCGGCCCGGTCGAGGATATCGACGCGTCCGCGTCGGTAGCGGATCAACCCTTCGTTCTGAAGGCTGCGAGCGACCGCCGTGACGCTGGTGCGCTGAACGCCCAGCATTTCTGACAGGAATTCCTGGGTGAGCGGCACGGCGTCGCTCTCGCATCGGTCGCGCGTCTGCAACAGCCAGCGGCACAGTCGGGCGTCCATCTGATGCAGCGCGTTGCACCCCGCCGTCTGCTGGACGAGCGCGAGGTGGACGTCGTGGTAGCGCGCGACGAAACTGCGCAAGGTGGGACTCGCCTCGACGGCCGCGCGAAATTTCGGCGCGGGAATTTGTCCGACGTCGCCCGCGATCTGCATCACCGCACGGGGCGCGGAAATGAGGCCGCCCAAGCCCGCCACCGCATTGACGGCGCCCTCCCGACCGATGGTCGCCGTCTCCACCCCCGCGCCGTCGCGCATGACGGCAAGCAAAGAGATCATGCCGCTGTGGGGAAAATAAACCTGATCGATAGGTTCGTCCGCTTCCTGCAAAAGCGCGCCCTGCTCGAAATGATCGGTCTTGAGATGCGGCGTAAGCAAAGCGACGTCGATGACGGGCAAGACATCGAGGAGCCTGTTTTTGCTGGATTTTACAATGCTGGTCATAGTCGGTTTCTCCGCCCGGTCGCCCGAGCCTCGAAAACCGCAATGATTGACGACGCCCGATTTGCGTCCTGCGGAAATCGTTTGCCGAAACCTTCACGCGCCGGCGCAACCGCCGCGTAGTTAGATTCGCTCGCTTGCGTCTGTCGGAATTCCGACATTTATGAAGGAAAAATGGTTTTGTTATTCAAAACGTGATTATGTGTCGAGCAGCCGACATATATATACCCTTGCATGTGACTACAGATTTGCGAGGCGCTATGACCAAACGTCGAGCCCCGACCATGAGCACCACATTACATCCGACGCCGCAGCCACCAAACGACGAATGGTCTGAGAGCCGCCATCAATTTCACAAGATGAGCAAGATAAAACTATGGTATCTGAAGGTACTTTTCTTCAAGTTTCCATATAAGTCTTCGCCACCGGAAAATAAGGGACGGAGCGGAAAATCGACGGCCGTCGCGTCGAACTTTTATTCGGACTTTCTTCGTTACAGGGCAAAGCGCCGTAATATTCAGGGCTGGTAGTTTGCCATCCTGTCGTGCGCGAAACGCGACGAACCGGCTCACGGCTTCATTTGCGCTAAACCGCCAACGACCGCCGGGGAGCCGGCGTCTCACGGCCTGCGCCACGCTTGCCATGGAAATATTCGCGTATCCACGGCTCCGGCGATTGCAGAAGCTCGGGTATCGTCCCCACGGCGATGACGCGGCCCTGGCCCAGCACCGCGACCCGGTCGCAGATCGCATAAAGACTGTCGAGATCGTGCGTGACCATGAAAACGGTGAGCCCGAGCGTCGCCTGAAGGGTGGCGATGAGATCGTCGAAATCGGCCGCCGAGATCGGGTCGAGGCCGGAGGTGGGCTCGTCGAGAAAAAGCACGCCGGGGTCGAGCGCCAACGCGCGCGCCAGCGCGGCGCGCTTTATCATTCCCCCTGAGAGTTCCGAGGGGAGTTTATCGCCCGCCTCCGCCGGAAGGCCGACCAAGCGGAGCTTCAGCAGCGCGAGTTCCGTGCGCAGGCTCGGTGATATGTCGAGATGCTCGCGCATCGGCGCCTCGATGTTCTGGCGCACGTTGAGGCTGGAAAACAGCGCGCCCTGCTGAAACAGCACGCCCCAGCCGCGCTCGGCGCGCGCACGCTCGGGCGAACTCATCTCGTCAAGGTCTCGCCCGTCGATGTGAATGGAGCCGGCCTGTTTGGGCTGGAGGCCGAGAATCGTTCGCGTCAGCACCGATTTGCCCGAGCCGGAAGGGCCGACGAAGCCCAGCACCTCGCCGCGCCGGATGTCGAGGTCAAGGCCCTGCATGACCTTGTGCGCGCCGAACGCGACTTCCAGGCCGCGCACGCTGATGGCGGGACGTATCGTCAAAACCGGATGGCTCCGTAAAACATGGCGAAAACGCCGTCGATGAGGATGACGGTGAAGATCGACTTGACCACCGCCGCCGTCACGCGCCGCCCCAGGGATTCCGCCGAACCGTGGACGGCGAAACCCTCCATCGACGCGATGATCCCGATGGCGAGCGCCATGAACGGCGCCTTGTACATCCCCGCCAGAAATCGCGTGACGCTGGCGGGATATTGAAGCTCGCCCCAGAACGCATGCGGCGAGACGCCCGCGAAGATCCACGTCGTCAGCATGCCCCCGACCAGCGCGGCGATGTCGCCCAGAAACGTCAGGAGCGGCAGCGCGATGAGCAGCGCAATCAGGCGCGGCAGCACCAGCGCCTCGATGGGGTCGAGCGCCATTACGCGCAGCGCGTCGATCTCCTCGCGCATGTTCATGGCGCCCAATTCCGCCGTGATCGCAGAGCCTGAGCGGCCCGCGACCATAATCGACGTCAGCATGACCCCCAGTTCGCGCAGCGTGAGGATCGCCACCAGATCGACCGTCAGGCCGCTGGCGCCAAAGCGCGCGAGTTGCGCGATGCCCTGTTGGGCGACGATGGCGCCGACGAAGAAATTTATCATGAGGATCAGAGGAGCGCCGCGCAGGCCCATCGTCTCCAGATGAAACGCGGTCGAGGTCAGCCGCCATTGGCGCGGACGCAAAGCTAGGCGGCCCGCGCAGGCGACCGCACGGCCCAGAAAATCGAGCGCGCCGACGAGGTCGCGTCCCGAGCCCGCCACGCTCTCGCCGATGTCGGAGATCAGCCCCAGAGCGCCGCGCGGCGGGCGCGGCGGGGCGGCGGGCGCGGCATAGGCCGCCTCCCGCAGCAGCGTCGCATGTTCCGGACGCAGGCCGCTGAGACGCGGAAAAGCGCCCTGAGCGTCGAGCGCGGCTTTGGCGCGCGAAATGACCCAGGCGCCGGCGGTGTCGAGACCCTCGATCGCGGCGAGGTCCAGCGTCGCTCCCGCCGGGGTCTCGTCCAAGCGGCGGGCCGCCTCTTCGAGCCGTGCGCCGGCCTCCAGCGTCCAGGCGCCGGCGAGCGCGACGCGAGCGGCGCCGTTCTCGACGACGAGATGGGTTGAGGGACTTTTCAATCAACGCTCCCGGAATGGAGCAGGGGTGGGCGAAGCGGAAACGAAAGGCGCACGAATCGCTTACCCCTGGACGCGCCGATTTTCGGCGCCAAAATCAAGGCCGCATCTCCACCACGCTCGCGCAAGGTTAACTTTTCCCTTCTCGCACGTGCGGGCCTCGTCCCGGCCACGCACGTGTGCAACCCGAACATGGACGAAACCGGGCCGAATCGAGACCGCGCCGCGCCGTCTCGCCCGGACGCCTTACGTCAATCGTCTTGACGCATTTTGTCCGCCTTCCCGCCGATATGATAAACCGCGCGCCCGTTTCCCGGCAAGGAGCTGTCATGTTAGCGCCTTCGCCGCATCGCGCCCTGATTTACCGGATGGCGGGGGCCGGCTCATGTTTCCCTATGGCTTGAGGGCCAACCCGTTCGCGGAAGTGGCGGCGGAATGGCTGAGGAACGCGCATCCGCTGACGTGGATCTCGACTCCGGCGGGATTGTTTATTGGCGCGATGGGGGGCGGCGGCGCTTGTCAAGGCGATGTATTTGGACAGGCGCGAACTTAAATGCGCCGGTGTCGGCAGCGCATTCAATGCGCCGCTGGGTTTCGTATCCTTGACCGAAAACGTGATGAGGGCAGGCATGGCCGTCCGGAAGTCCCTCTAAAACTGGCGATGAGAGAGAGAATCATGCGGATATTTTTGACGATCGCGGCGCTCGGCGTATTTACGGGTCTTTCGGGCGCGTGGGCCGACGACATGGGCGGCATGAAGATGGGCGGCGCGAAGGCGGGCGCGAGCGCCTCCGACAAGGCGTACGCAGAATCGATGCGCAAGATGATGAAAGAAATGCACGCGGCCCCGAGCGGCGACGCCGACGCCGATTTCGTCAACATGATGCTGCCCCACCACGCCGGCGCGGTCGACATGGCCAAAGTTGAACTGCAATACGGCAAGGACCCCGAACTGCGCGCGCTCGCAGAAGGGATCGTCGCCGCGCAGGAGAAGGAGATCGCGCAGATGAAGAGTTGGAAGGGCGCCCACAAGAAATAGGGTTAACCCTTTTCGCCCGCGCCCCCGCCGCCCTCCGTTCGTTATGGGGCGCCGGCGCACGGGGGTGGAACGTAACCTGCCCGAATCGGGGTTTGCGCGCGGGCGGCGGCGAAGCCTTAAATCTTCCTCAGAAGGCGCCGGGAAAAGCGCCGCCGTCCATCAGGATGTTCTGCCCCGTCACAAAACCCGCCTGCGCGCCGCACAGGAACGCGCAAAACGCGCCGAATTCCTCCGGTTCGCCAAACCGCCCGGCGGGGATTGTCGCCTTGCGCTGGGCGATCTTTTCGGGATCGCCGCCCAGCATCCCCGCGATGCGATCAGTGGCGAACACGCCGGGCTGGAGCGAATTGATGGTCACGTTATCGCGCGCAAATTTTCGCGCGGCGCTGGCGAGGAACGCGGTGAGGCCCGCGCGCGCGCCCGACGACACGTCGAGCCCCGCGATGGGCGCGCGAACCGATCCGGAGGTGATATTGACGATGCGGCCGAATTTGCGCGCCGCCATGCCCGGCAGCACCGCCTGCGCCAGCGCGATGGGGGTCAGCATGTTGGCCTCCAACCCGCTAAGCAGCATGTCGCGCGTGATGGCTTCGAAGGCTGCTGGCGCCGGTCCGCCGTTGTTGTTGACGAGAATGTCGGGCGACGGGCAGGCCGCCAGCAGTTTCACGCGCACCTCGGCAAGGCCGAGGTCGCCGGCGACGACGCTGACTTTGGCTCCCGTCGCGTCACGAATTTCTTGCGCCGTCGCCTCGGCGCGGGCCTCGTCGCGGCCGTTGACGACCACCGCGACGCCGGCATGGGCGAGCGCGAAGGCGCAGGCGCGGCCCAGTCCCTTGGAGGACGCGCAGACGATGGCCGTGCGACCGGCTAGCCCCAAATCCATGTGTGCATCTCCGTTCTCTTGCGCATAACACGAAGTAGAATTTCGTAGCGTCTTGCAACCGAGACAGAAGGCGACCCCGCCAACCGCTTCACGTTTTGCTCCGCGAAGCCATCACGCTATGCCGCAGCGCCTTGCTTGAAGTTTCGCCGCAAAGTGTCCGCCAATCGTTGTTCGTTTTGGGCCTGGGTGACGCTGGATTGATCCGCCCCGCAAGCGACGACGGCGTGCGCATCGTTGCCATGCTCCCCCTGGCGCAGAATGCGCGCGGGATCCATCCGCAGCGACGCCTTATTTGAACGCCTGGACCAGCGGCTTGAACGGCGCGACGACCAGCGCTCCAAAGGGGGAGACGGCGCTGGACGCCCGCTCCGCGGCCTGATGCGCGATCTCTATCGCCAGTTTCAGCTGGCCGACGCTGGCGTCGAGACCGGCAGCTAGGCTCAACGGCTCCGGAGCCGCGACAGGGCGCACGGCGGCCAGCGCGACGACGGCGGGCGCCGTCTTCGCCGTCTCGGCGTAGCCGAGCGCCGGGGTTCGCGGCACGCTGCTGACGCCGTCCTCGACGGGGGATTTGTTTCGCGCGACCGAGACGGGAGCCTCGCCCGTTCGCAGGCTCGCCAGCAAGGCGCGGGAATCTTCGGCGCCGGCCGGGCCGGCCTTGCCAAGATAATCGAGCCGCACGCGCGACAGGCCGCCGTTATAGGCGAGCAACTTCGCGACCCCCTCGGAAACGTCGAGGATGCGGCCCGCGATATAGGGGCCGCGATCGTTGACGCGGACCACCATCGAACGGCCATTGGCGAGATTGGTCACGCGGGCGTAACAGGGGATCGGCAGAGTCTTGTGGGCGGCGGTGATGCCGTTGCGGTCGAAGATTTCGCCCGTTGCGGTCGGGCGGCCGTGAAAGCCGGGACCATAATAAGACGAGACGCCGACGGCGCTGGTCAGAATGCGCCCGCCGAGCACGCTTCTCACCGACGATCCGTCGGCGCGGGCTACGCCCGCGCTGGCGATGACGGCGGCCAAAGCCGCGATTACGCCCCAACGCGCCAAATTTCACCCCTCGTTAAGACATGGTTTAGCGACCTTTCATACAAAATCAACCATGTGAAAAAATAGGGTCGCAAGCGCCATGCGAAGGCGCGACGGATAGCCCCGTTGATTTTCGGCGCCGAGAGGGGCACATGCAGCCCGTCCGTCTGCGAGATTGTTAACAATGGTCCAGCTCAGCCTGCCGCCCACCTCGCGTCCCAAGCCCGGAAAAACGTGGGGCGCGCCGGAGGGCGCGAAACGCACCACGGAGTTCAGGGTCTATCGCTGGAACCCGGAAGAGGGCGGCAATCCCAGCATCGACACGTATCGGGTCGACCGCGACGATTGCGGGCCGATGGTGCTTGACGGGCTGTTGTGGATCAAGACGAAGATCGACCCGACGCTGACTTTCCGCCGCTCGTGCCGCGAAGGCATTTGTGGCTCCTGCGCGATGAACATCGACGGCATCAACACGCTCGCCTGCACGCGCGGCATGGACGAGATCAAGGGCGCGGTGAAAATCTATCCGCTGCCGCACATGGAGGTCATCAAGGACCTCGTGCCGGACCTCACGCATTTCTACGCCCAGCACGCCTCCATCGAGCCATGGCTGAAAACCTCGACGCCCGCTCCCGAGAAGGAATGGAAGCAGACGCCCGCCGACCGTGCCGAGTTGGACGGGCTCTACGAATGCATCCTGTGCGCCTCGTGCTCGACCTCGTGCCCCAGTTATTGGTGGAACGGCGACCGTTATCTGGGACCGGCGGCCTTGTTGCAGGCCTATCGCTGGCTCATCGATTCGCGCGACGAGGCGCAGGGCGAGCGGCTCGACAATCTGGAAGACCCGTTCCGGCTCTATCGCTGCCACACGATCATGAATTGCGCCAAAACCTGCCCGAAGGGGCTGAACCCCGCCAAGGCCATCGCCAGCATCAAGACGATGATGTCGGAGCGGCGGATTTAGAGGTTGGGAACGAACAGGAAATTGTTGACGAGCGGGAATGTGCGGCGCGTGTGGCGGCGCTTGTCCCAGACGAGCGTCTCTGGCTGATCCCGGGCGCGCTCGAACGTGTCTATGCGTCGCTTCTGGCCGTTCTTGTAAAAATAGCCTGCGAAGCCGAGGTCGCTCATCCCGGCGGCGATGCGCGCCACGGCGCCAGGATTGCGTCGCTCCTCGATCTCGACCAGCACGACAGGGCGATGGAGCGACAGAGTCAGCCGGGCGCCTCTGAGCACGGCCTCCTCATGCCCCTCGACGTCGATCTTGACGAAGCCGACGGGACCGAAGGCGCAGTCGTCGAGGCGCATCGTCTTTACGGCGACTTCTCGCGCGACCGTCTCCGGGGCAAGCGCGCTCGTCTCGATCGAGGCCATGCCCTGATCCTCGTCGCCGCCGGCGGCGACGGGGATGCGCAGCGACGCAGCGCCCGTTCGATCCGAAAGCGCGGCGTCTTCAAGGCGCACATTGCGAAGCCGCAGGGCGCGAAGCCGGTCCAAATAATAAGGGTTGGGCTCGAACGTCACGACCTGAGTGGCGATGCGGCTGAGGCGCCACGTGTAGGAGCCGATGGCGCCGCCGACGTCGATGGCGATTTTTGACCTGTCGACATATTGGGGCAGAATTGACAGCTCGTACTCGCCGGTGAACTTGCGCTCCTTCCAGAATGCGTAGCGTCTTTTCATGTCTTTAAGCGAGGCGATGGGAGACATGTATCACCGGAAAACCGAAATGCGCCGCCGAATTGAGGAAAGCGGCGCTTGTCATAATTTTATGCGTGTCGCGAAGGTCAGAGTTGCGCTTTGCCGATGGTAAGTCGCAGGCGAAACAAAGCAACGATGACGTTCACGTTGTGAAACGCAATAAGTCGAAGGGGCATGGAAAGCAAGAGGGTTTTGGCCGCCGCAACCTTCGACGTCTGCACGTGGACGTGGAAGGCTCAGCTTTCCGGTTCAAACAGCTCTTTTACGGCGATTTCAAATCGGGGGATCGAGGCGCAACAGGCGAGCGCGCAGGATGCGGGGGCGACACGAAAGACGTACTCGCGCGCATGGTGGATGACGAGGCGGCGAACGGTGCTTGCGTCGACATAAACGCAGCACCGCGGGCCGGAGCGGCGATGGGCGTCGCGGAGGGCGACAACCGTCTACTCCTCCGGCTCCACATCGAAGCGCAGCGGGAAGCCCATCGCGCGACCGGCGTCGGTGGCCCGGGTCGCCTTGGTCTCGGCCACGTCGCGCGGATAGACCGACACGACGCACACGCCCTTGCGGTGCGCGGTCATCATCACGCGGTAGGACTGGTCCTCGCTGAGGCGAAATTCCTCCGTCAAGATTTTCATCACGAATTCGCGCGGCGTGAAATCGTCGTTGAACAGGATCACCTTGTAGAGCTTGGGCTTGTCGACCTTGAGTTCGGGCTTCAGCTTCGGCGTGAGTTGCGTTTCGCTCATGGATCGCCCTCCGTCCGTAAAATAGGGATGCGGCACCGTCCCGTCCACCCAGTCGCCGGCTATAGACCGAAAGGCGCCGGCTTTGTGACGGGAAAGGCGTGCTCGTCCCTTTTGCGCCCAAGTTGCCGCGCGTCGGAAACCTGCTATCAAGCGCCGCCTGCGGGTCCCCCCCCGCGTCCATCCGAGGCCCTTCATGCCCATGTTTACAAGGCGCGCGCTGCTTGCGCTTTCCCTGGTTTTCGCCATTCCCGCCTTTGCTGACGACGCGCCCACCAACACGGTGGTGCTGAAGACGAAGAACGGCGACGTCGTCATAAAGCTTTTGCCCGATATCGCGCCCAAGCACGTCAAACAGATCCAGACGCTTGTCGCCCGGCACTTCTACGACGGCATCGTGTTCCACCGAGTCATCCCCGCCTT
>JAYVYJ010000018.1:0-3507 GCA_043784465.1 Hyphomicrobiales bacterium | reverse complement strand
TCTTCCCAAGCGCCTTCGCGGCGGGGTCTTTCCCGTCGTCAGCGGGGCCGGTGTCTTCCGGCTCCTCGCCAGTGGCGATCCGCATGACCTTCACGGCGTTGCTGATAACGTCGGCGGGGCGGCGTTCGCCTTTAGGTCCGGTCGGCAACAGCATCCTCCTTCCAAGTTTCTAGCGTTTCGGGCGTTAGCCAACTTTCCACTTCGCCTTTATTGTCGATCATGGCGGCGGATATGATTTGAGCTAGCGCGCCAACCAAGGCGGCCCGCGAAACGCTACCATTCTTGTACGCCTCCGCTATTTCCCCAAGAGTCTCCTCCAGTCGCTTGTGCTGCTTATCCGAAATGTTAATGGCCAAAATCCGCTCCTGCTTTCCGCTAAGCATACCACGGATTGCATTAGCGGCACGAGCTGGGTCAAGCCCCTCAAAATTCAAACTGAGACACTACCGACAGGGTGCGCTGCTCGCGGCGCGCGAACGCTTCGTCGAGCCCCTCGACGCCTTTCGTCCTAGGCCGATGCGCGTCGACGGCGGTCGGGCGAATTTCGTGTTCCACAGTTCGATGAATTTCTCTGCGAAAGCTTGCGCGCCGACGATGTCGCGAACGCCGCTGAGGGGCATCTCGTTGATCAGCCGGTCCTGCAAGGTCTGGTTCGCCCGCTCGACCCGGCCCTTGGCTTGTGGCGTCGTGGCCTAGATAAGTTCGATCCGAAGTCGCTCGGCCACGCGGCCGAACTCGGTCAAACCGTCGCCGCTCGCCGTTTCCTTGGCGTTGACCCGGAAAATGCCGTGCCGGTCGCTGCAAAAGGCCAGCGGAACGCCGGGGGCGAGAACGTGAGCCCGCAGCGCGCTCAAGGAGGATTTCGTTGTCTCGGCCGGCGCAAATCGCAGAGCCGTCGGCCGGCCCGTGGCGTCGTCGATGAACACAATGAGCGTAAAACGCGGCCCGCGTCCTTCGAACCCATCGTGCGGGCTGCCGTCGACCGGGATCAGTTCGCCAAAACGCGGCCGGCGCTTGCGCGGCGAATGAACACGAGCGGACCGGCGCCGCCGCACGCGCGTCGGACCCAGGCCGATCTGAATCTTGCGCAATGTCTCGCGAGAAACCGTCTCGCGGGAAACAGCGATCCTCTCGCGATCGCTGAGCTTCTCGGCCGCCGGAATCGCCCAGAGATCGGAGTGCGTGGACCCCTACAGGTCTTCGATCCGCACCCGCTTCGACGCCTCCAACCGACGGGGCGAAGGACGATTGCGTTGCCGGGCGATCAGCGCCGCGTCGTCAAACACGCGCCATCTGCAAAACAGGCGCGTGAACTGCCGGACGATCAATCCAAACCGTTCAGCCGCCTTCGCTTGCAAAAACAGACCCTTGGACAAACCCCGCATCGCCTGCAAACGCTCGCCCTCCGAAACGCTCATCCCCGGAAGTCCCATTCCCATGAAGCGCCACCCCAGCGGAACACGCCGAAGGGAACATTTTCACGTTTCGCCAACGTCCCTCGCGATTGAGCCTCCCGACATCACGCCCTAACCGCGCGGAGCGGGGACGCCGAACGCCTTGGCCAGGAATAGCCCGGCGTGCCGCAGGCCGCCGCCGTCGATGCCGTGACCGACGCCTGACGACATATGCCATTGCACGGGTATTCCCGCCTCGGCGAGTTGATCGGCGGCGACGAACATGGCGTCGAGCGGGATCATCTGGTCCTGATCGCCGTGGATGAGCAGGATCGGCGGCGCCGGTCGTCGCGTCTCGACCAGCTTTTCCGGCGCAATCAGCATGCCGGAAAAGCCGATGATTGCGGTGGGGGGGCGCGCACGGCGCAGGCCGACATGCAGCGCCATCATGCAGCCCTGGCTGAAACCGCAGATCGCCAGCCGGCTCTCGTCGAGGCCGAGGCGGGCGAGTTCCTCGTCGATAAAGGCGTCGATGACGGGGCGGGCGGCTTCGGCGCCCTTCACCCGGTCGTCCGTCGAGCGGGCGTCGTCGACGCCACGCGCGGCGCTGAGCGCGAACCACTGCCGGCCCATCGGAGAGCCGGCGCACCGCTCGTGCGCGTGGGGGGAGACGAAGGCGACGTCCGGCAGCGCGTTGCGCCAGTGTTTGCCCAGTTCGATGAGGTCGGCGCCGTCGGCGCCGTAGCCATGAAGGAAGACGACGAGTTGCTTGGCCTTCCCATTCTTGGGGTCGAGGCGGGGTCCGGTGAGTTTGACGGTCATTGCTTATTCTAGCGCGTTGTGCCGACTTTCGCCAAGCCGGGATCCAGCACGCCCGCGCGCGCTTTCACCGCCCCGTAATAGGCCCACAGCATCCGCGCCGCCACGCCGCGGAACGGGCGCCAGCGTTCCGCAAGCTCCTCCAGCGTCTTTGCGTCGGGCCTGGCGCGCAGGCCCAGCGCGAGCTTGGCCGCCTCCTGCATGGCGAGGTCCCCCGCAGGAAAGGCGTCGGGGTGGCCGAGGCAGAACAGCAGAAAGATGTCGGCGGTCCACGGGCCGATTCCCTTGACGGCGACAAGCTGGCGGTGCGCCTCGGCGGCGGGCAGGGCGGCCAGTTTCGAAAGGTCCAGCCCTTCTTCGACCACGGCGCGGGCGGCGCAGAGAATTCCACGAATTTTCGGCCTCGACAGTCCGCATTCCTTCAGCGCCGCCTCGCCAGCCGCGAGCGCCGCCGCCGCCGTCAATGGGTTCAGGCGCGCCTCCAGCCGCCCGAATATCGCCGCCGCGCTCGCCACCGAGACCTGTTGCGAGACGATGATCGCCGCCAGCCCCGCAAAGCCTGGCTCGCGCCGCCGCAGCGGCGGAGGACCGCCGATATCGAGCAGGAGACCGACGGTCTCCGGATCGAGCGCCCGCAACGCCGCGACGCCCTCGCCCAGAGATTGCTCGCAGACCACCAGCCGCCCCAGCTCATAGCGCGGCGGGGCGGCCGCCGTCGCCTTTGTGCGGGGGGCCGTCTTCGCCTTCACGCCAGCGAATGTCTTCAACACGGCGCCCGGCGCTTTTTTTCCCAGCGTCACCTGCGCCGTCTTGGGTGCAATGCGCGGCGCCTTTTTGGCGGCCGCGCGCCGCGCTATCTTCTTCTCCATGCCGGTTCTCCGCTTCGCGCCTACGCCCAACGGCTATCTGCATCTCGGCCACGCCTACTCGGCGTTGCGCAACGCCGACGCCGCCCGGCGGCTTGGCGGGCGCCTGCTATTGCGCTTCGAAGACATCGATCCCGCGCGCTGTCGAGCCGAATTCGCAGCGGCTGCGCGAAAAGATATGGATTGGCTCGGCGTCATGTTTGCGCCGGCGCCGCGTCGTCAGAGCGAGCACGCCGAGGTTTACGCCGCCGCCCTCGATGCGCTGCGGCGAAGGGGATGGGCGTATCCCTGCTATTGCACGCGCGGACAGATCGCGGCGGCGGGGCAGGGGCGCGATCCCGACGGCGCGGCGCTTCATCGCGGTCGCTGCGTGGCGGTTTCGGCGGAGGAGACGCAGGCGCGCCAGTCTCGGGGCGAACCCGCCAACT
>JAYVYJ010000017.1:0-22824 GCA_043784465.1 Hyphomicrobiales bacterium | reverse complement strand
TCGATCCGCTCGACGGCACGACCAATTTCCTGCACGCCATTCCGATCTTCGCGATCTCTATTGCGCTGGAGCGCGAAGGGCAGATCGTGGCCGGCGTGGTCTACAATCCCGCCGACGACGGACTCTATGTCGCCGAAAAAGGGCAGGGCGCGTGGGGCAACAACCGGCGCCTGCGCGTCGCCGCACGTCGCGACCTCGACCAATTGCTGATCGGCTGCGGCGTGCCGCATCTGGGCAAATCGCGCGAGCATCCGCGTTTCAAGGCCGAACTCGCCGAGGTGATGGCAAAAGTGGTCAACGTGCGCCGTCTGGGCGCCGCGGCGCTCGACCTCGCCTATGTGGCGGCGGGACGGCTCGACGGGTATTGGGAGCGCGGGCTCCAGTCGTGGGATCTGGCGGCCGGCGCGCTGCTGGTGCGCGAGGCCGGCGGCTACGTGTCGGACTGCGAGGGCCAAGAGAATTTTCTGGAGACCGGCTCGATCTGCTGCGGCAACGAGGCCGTGCAAAAGCAATTGCTGGAAATGCTGAAGCGCGCGCAAACGCGCTGAGGCTGGAACTCCCGGAAGCTTATCGGGGCGAGTGGCGCGGCCAGCATAAGCGGGCCCGGTTCAGCGCGCTCGCCGTTGATCGCGTCGGCGCCAGTTTAGGCCCTCGCCGAACCCTCGACCTCGCCATCGAGGGCCTGCAAAACGCCGAGCGGCGCTGCTGGACGCTTTGGGCGACATGGAAAAAATCCGATCGTTCGCGAGAGGGAAGCGCGCTCTGCGGGGCGTTGTTTGCGTGCGCCGCGCCGGCGAAACGACGGGCGGCTTTTCCCCTGTTTTCTTTTCGCTTGATCGACCCCCCCGACTCAGCGGAACGTGATCGCCGGAAGCCATAGTCGTCCACGTTGCCGTATTCCATTCACAAGATGTTGTGGTAAGACGACTAAAATTTACTATATATGGTTGACCTCGACGTGAAGGGTTTGTAACCAGAGGGCTGTCGGGATCTGCCGTCGCGGCGATGCCCAGCGGCGGGCGGAGAGTGAATTCACTTCTCGGGGTTGAGGGCGTCTCGCCGCAGGGCGAGGCGGGGCCGGACGCGAGCGTTTTGGCGTTAGACATCGAAGGCGGCGCGGCGCCGCAGAGCAGGCACGGAACTCACATGCGCATTGAAAGGCACTACACCACCGCCCACGCCGACCCTTATGAGGCGCTGGCCTTTCAGGGCGCGAAGTCGGAGATTCGCAATCCCGACGGCTCGGTGGTGTTTTCGGCGGAAGGGATCGAAGTGCCCGGCGCGTGGAGCCAGGTGGCCGCCGACGTGCTTGCGCAGAAATATTTTCGCAAGGCGGGCGTGCCGGCGCGGCTCAAGCGCGTCGAGGAGAACGGCGTGCCCTCGTTCCTATGGCGCTCCACGCCCGACGAAGAGGCGCTCGCCGCGCTGCCGAAGTCTGAGCGTTACGTCGGCGAGAAATCGGCCAAGCAGGTGTTCGACCGGCTGGCGGGCGCCTGGACCTATTGGGGATGGAAGGGCGGCTATTTCGACGGCGAGGACGACGCGCGCGCCTATTACGACGAAATGCGTTTCATGCTGGCCAGGCAGATCGCCGCGCCGAACTCCCCGCAATGGTTCAACACCGGCCTGCATTGGGCCTATGGCGTCGACGGGCCGGGGCAGGGCCATTATTACGTCGATCACGAGACGGGCAAGCTGACCAGGTCGAAGTCCGCCTACGAGCATCCCCAGCCGCACGCCTGTTTCATCCAGTCCGTCGCCGACGACCTCGTCAACGAGGGCGGCATCATGGATCTATGGGTGCGCGAAGCGCGACTGTTCAAATACGGGTCCGGCACCGGCTCCAATTTCTCCGCGCTACGCGGCGAAAGCGAAAAACTGTCGGGCGGCGGCAACTCTTCGGGGCTGATGAGCTTTCTGAAGATCGGCGACCGGGCGGCGGGGGCGATCAAGTCGGGCGGCACGACGCGCCGCGCCGCCAAGATGGTGGTCGTCGACGTCGACCATCCCGACATCGAGGCGTTTATCGACTGGAAGGTGAAGGAGGAGCAGAAGGTCGCCGCGCTGGTGGCGGGCTCGCGCATCGTCAAGAAGCACCTCAAGGCGGTCCTCAAGGCCTGCGTCAATTGCGAGGGGCCGGGCGACGATTGTTTCTTGCCCGAGAAGAACCCGGCCCTGAAGCGCGAAGTGAAGGCGGCGCGGCGCGACGAAGTGCCGGACGGCCTCATCAAGCGCGTGATCCAGTTCGCCAAACAGGGTTTTCGCGAAATCGACTTCGACACCTACGACACCGACTGGGATTCGGAAGCCTACCTCACTGTCGCGGGCCAGAACTCCAACAATTCGGTGCGCATTACGGACGGGTTTCTCAACGCCGTCGAGCAGGACGCCAACTGGAACCTGACGCGCCGCACCGACCACAAGGTCGCCAAGACGCTGAAAGCGCGCGAGCTATGGGACCGCATCGGCTACGCCGCCTGGGCTTCCGCCGATCCGGGCCTGCAATTCCACACCACCATCAACGACTGGCACACCTGCCCGGCGTCCGGCCCGATCCGCGCCAGCAATCCCTGCTCGGAATACATGTTCCTCGACGACACCGCCTGCAACCTCGCCTCGCTCAACCTGCTGCAATTCCGGGACCCGCGGACCAAAGCGTTCGACGTCGCCGCCTATTTGCACGCCGTGCGGCTGTGGACGCTGACGCTCGAAATCTCGGTGCTGATGGCGCAGTTTCCCTCCAAGGAGATCGCGCGGCTCTCGTATGAATACCGCACGCTCGGCCTCGGCTTCGCCAATATCGGCGGCCTGTTGATGTCGGCGGGCATCGGCTACGACAGCGACGAGGGCCGCGCGATCTCAGGCGCGCTAAGCGCGATCCTCACTGGCCGAGCTTATGCGACTTCGGCGGAGATCGCCGCCAAATCCGGCACCTTCCCCGGCCACAAGCCCAACGCGGAGTCAATGCTGCGCGTCATCCGCAACCACAAGCGCGCCGCCGACGGCCTGTCGGACGGCTATGAGAAGCTCAACGTCGCCCCGACCCCGCTCGACCATTTGACGCTGACCAAGGCCGGCCCCGCCTGGGCCGGCCTCTCGCAAGCCTCGCGCGACGCGTGGGCCGACGCGCTGACGTTGGGCAAGCAACACGGCTACCGTAACGCGCAGGTCAGCGTGATCGCGCCCACCGGCACGATCGGTCTGGTGATGGATTGCGACACCACCGGCATCGAGCCCGATTTTGCGCTGGTGAAGTTCAAGAAGCTGGCGGGCGGCGGCTATTTCAAGATCATCAACCGCGCCGTGCCCGAGGCCTTGCGCGCGCTGGGCTATGGCGAGGCCGACATCGCCGAGATCGTCGCCTTCGCGGTCGGCCACGCTTCGCTGGGCCAGGCGCCGGGCGTCAACGTTTCGACGTTGCGGGCTAAGGGTTTTACGGACGCGGCGCTGTCGAAGGTGGAGAGCGCGCTGGGCGGTGCGTTCGACATCAAGTTCGTTTTCAACAAATGGACTCTTGGGCCGGACTTCCTCACCGGCGCGCTCAAGATTCCCGCCGCCGCGATCGAGGCGCCGGGCTTTGATCTTTTGAGCCATCTGGGCTTCAGCAAACAGGAGATCGAGGCGGCCAACGTCCATATCTGCGGGGCGATGACGCTCGAAGGCGCGCCGCATTTGAAGCGGGCGCATTATTGCGTGTTCGATTGCGCCAACCCGTGCGGGCGCACGGGCAAGCGTTATCTGTCGGTCGACAGCCACATCCGCATGATGGCGGCCTCGCAGCCGTTCATTTCGGGCGCGATCTCCAAGACGATCAACATGCCCAACGACGCCAGCGTCGAGGATTGCAAGGACGCCTACATGCTGTCCTGGCGCCTCGGCCTCAAAGCCAACGCGCTTTACCGCGACGGGTCCAAACTGTCGCAGCCGCTCAACTCGCAGTTGATCGAGGCCGACGACGACGACGACGACGCGGTCGAGCATCTGATGGCGCTCAGCGCCCCGGCGCGCGCGGCGGCGGTGGCCGAGCGCATCGTCGAGCGCGTGGTGGAGCGCGTCGAGCGCTACCGCGAGCGCGAAAAGCTGCCCAACCGGCGCAAGAGCTACATCCAGAAGGCGACGGTCGGCGGCCACAAAGTTTATCTGCACACCGGCGAATACGAGGATGGGCGCCTGGGCGAAATCTTCATCGACATGCACAAGGAAGGCGCCGCCTTCCGCTCGTTGATGAACAACTTCGCCATCGCGATCTCGTTGGGCCTTCAGTACGGCGTGCCGCTGGAGGAATATGTGGAGGCCTTCACCTTCACCCGCTTCGAGCCCGCCGGTCTGGTGCAGGGCAACGACGCCATCAAAAACGCGACGTCGATCCTCGACTACGTGTTCCGCGAACTGGCGATCTCCTATCTCGGCCGCCACGACCTCGCCCATGTGTCGCCTGACGACATCGGCGCGACGGTGCTGGGCGGCGGCGTCGCGCAGGACAGAGCGCCAGGAGCGTCGACCTCTCCCCCGCCGAGCGTCGTCTCGCGCGGTCTCGTGCGATCCAAGACCGACAAGCTGTCGCTGGTCTCCAACGCCCCCATGGCGTCGCGCACGTCCGGCGCGACGGCGCTGAAGGACGATCCTTCGCCCGCTCTGTTTGGCGGCGTCGGTTTCGCCGAGCCGGTGGCCCATCTGCGCGCCGAAGCGCGCGCGAAGGGTTACGTGGGCGAAGCCTGCCCGGAATGCGCCAATTTCACGCTGGTGCGCAACGGCACGTGTTTGAAATGCGACACGTGCGGGGGGACAACGGGGTGTAGCTGAATCTTTGCCCGAGGTTTTTCGCGAGAGCGGTTTTCGTTTCTATTTCTATTCGAACGAAGGCGACCCTCGCGAACCCCTCCATATTCACGTGCGTCGAGGCGGCGACCGCGCTAAAATCTGGCTGACGCCAAACGTGGTCCTTGCCGAAAGCCTCGGCTTCAACGCGCAGGACCTACGCGGTGCGCTGGCGATAGCACGGCAACGCCGCGTGGAGATTGAGAGGGCATGGGATGAGCATTTCGGCTAAAGCCGTGCGCTTCGACGAAGATTCTTTTTGGGTGGACCTGTCGGATGGGCGCACGCTCGGTGTCCCGCTTGCTTGGTTTCCACGCCTACTCGACGCAACTCGCGAACAACGTGAGTCCGTCGAGGTCGGCGGGACAGGGCTGCATTGGGAGGCGTTGGACGAGGATATCAGCATTGCTGGCCTGCTCGCGGGACGCGGCGACCGTACGCGGCTTGGACGTGAGCGCAGGCGCGCGACGGGGAAGTCCGGTGCGGCTTGAGGAACAAAGCCGGTGGACGCGCGAGAATGTACAGTAGTGATCGAGGCGCTGTCCGCCGAGGACGGCGGCGTGTTTCTGGCTACTGTTCCCGATTTGCCGGGCAGCCTGCGGACGGAGAAACGCGCGAGGAGACGGCTTGGAACGTTGACGACACGATGATCTTTTGGCTGAAGAAACGGCAGGAGGGGAGCAGTCGACTGCGGCGATGAGCTCGACGATTAATTCGGCGAGACGGGAGCGTTGCGCGACGCCGTGGTGATCGAGGAGGGCGTGGGGAAGTTTTCCACCTCTGTGCTGGACCTGCCGGGCTGCGGGTAGGTTGGGGACAAGCTGGAAGAAGTGAAAGCTTAAATTCGGGAGGCGATTGCGTTACATCTTGAAGATTTAGGGGAGTACGGGGCGTCGATCCCGCCCCGGTTGACTTCAACAAAACTATTTTTGGGGGAGGTCTTAAATTGCGCGCATTGCGAAATTTGCCGAGTCGGACCAAAGTCGCAACTCTGTACATGATCCGATCGACGCAGATTATAAAATATTTAATATAGAAAATAAAATTTACTTATATATTTATAATTTTGGCAGAGAAAGCCGTAAAAATCGCGGAGCGACTATTCAAGTTATCCAGCTTGATCAGGAATCAGCCGAGTTTTTATTGAAATTATGCGCAAAGCATTTACACTTTAAGCTTGTTTGATGGCTCTGTTTAAAAAAATTAAATAGCACATTACAATTGTATTTACTGCCTCACCAACTCCGCCACCCCATTTCCCTGAGACGTCTTGATGGTCGCATGCGCCCGGTCGGCGCTGCTGCGGATCAAAGTCACCACGATGTCGTCTACGTTGTAGACGATCCGCTTTGGCGTCACGCGGCTGATGGACACCGGGTTCGTCTGCCCACCGTATTCATAGGACACCACCCGACCGCCGCTCACGTTAATCGCCGTCGCGTCCTTGCCGCCCCAGGCCCCCGCCCAGCGCCCGTCCCAGGTACCCCCTTTGGCGGCGCCGCCCTTCGAATGCGCGCGTCGGGCCAGAGCCGGGGCGGATGACATGGCCAGTGAAACGGCGAAGGCGGCGAGCAGGGTGCGGCGGTCAATCATGTTTTTCTCTCGAAAATTTCGCCGTCGCGGCGAGGTGGAATGCAAACGCGTGGCTCATAGCCCTGTTCCCAAAGCATCGGGCGGGCGGCGGTAGGGCCAGCTTGTCGCCTCGTCGTAGGCGCGCGCGAGCGCCAGAACGCCCGCTTCGTCCTGCACGCGCCCGACGAGTTGCACCCCCATCGCCCGCCCCGAAGCGTCGAACCCCGCGGGCAGCGCGGCCACCGGCGCGCCCGCCATCGTGCCGGGGACCACGCATTTCATCCATTCGTGATAGGTCGTCATGCCTCTGCCGCCTACGACCGAGGCGCCCTTGGCCTCGGCGGGAAAGGCGAAGCATTGCGCCGTTGGCAGCGCCCAGAAATCGAATCTCTCATGGAACCGCGCCAGCTCCTGATGCCAGAGCGTGCGCGTCTGGGAGGCCGCCGCGACGTCGTAGGCGGTGAGCGTCAAGCCGTTTTCGATTTCGTAAAGCGCAGTTTCGGGCAGCAACGCCCGCATCGCCGGATTTTCATATGCGGGAAGCAACGCTGCATTGTGAAACCAGCGCAGCCTCAGGAAAGCCCGCCACAGGTCGTCCATCGCAAAGTTCGGTCGCGCCTGCTCGACCTCGCAGCCCAGGTCCTCGAACACCTTCATCGCCGACCGCGAAACCTCCAGAACGCCCGGATCGAACGGCAATTCCCCGCCAAAGTCTCCGACCCACGCGATTCGCAGCCCCTTCGCCCGAGCCGGAGGGGCCGGATAGAACGATGCGTCGGGCAGCGACAGCGGCGCCAACGGCGAGAACCCCGCCTGCACCGACAACAGCAAACACAAATCCTCGACGCTGCGCGCCATCGGCCCCAGCACGCCCAGCGAGGGCGTCCACACGTCGGCGTCGACCTTCGGCACGCGCCCGTAACTCGGGCGGAAGCCGTAGACGTTGTTCCAGCCCGCCGGGTTGCGCAGGCTGCCCCCATAGTCGGATCCGTCGGCCAGCGGCAGCATGCGCAGGGCAAGCGCAACGGCCGCTCCCGCGCTGGAGCCGCCCGCCGACAGCGCGGGGTCGTAGGCGTTGCGGGTGATCCCATAGACGGGATTTCGGGAATAGGAGCCCAGCGCGAATTCCGGCACGTTGGTCTTGCCCAGCAGGATCGCCCCCGCCGCGCGCAGGCGCGACGCCATAAGGCCGTCGGCCGGAGCGGGGGAGCGCCCGAGAATCGGCGAGCCCCTGGTCGTAGGGAGGCCAAAGACGTCCTCAAGGTCCTTCACGGCCATCGGCAAGCCATGCAGCGGCCCTCGTGGTCCGGCCTCGTCGGCGGCGCGCGCTTCCGCCATCAGTTCGTCGCGCGGGCGCATCGCGACGATGGCGTTGTGCAAAGGATTGACCGCCGCGATGCGGTCAAGCGTCGCCTCCATCACTTCCGCGCAGGACAGGCGACGGGTCGCCAGTCTCCGCGCAAGGTCGCAGGCGCCCGTGTCGAGAAGGTCGTTCATCCGGTCATTCTGCGCGGGGAATGGCGCCAGCGCAATCAGCCGAACACCGGCTCCGACGCGAGCCCGTCCGTACGGCCGCGCAGGCGATGATACGCCGTGCGGGCGAAGCGGCGCGCATTGATGAATACGCGCGACGGCGCCTTGCGGCAGAACGCGACCTTGCGGATGAACGTGTCGATCTCCCACGTCGCCACCGCGCCGCGCGAGAAATGCACCGTGTCGCCTTCAGAATAGGATTTCCATGGACCGTCGCCGATGCGGATGCGCACCCCGCCATCGAGGAAATGGATGGTTTCGTCGATCTTGTAGCGCCAGGTGAACCGTCCCGCCGAACATTCCCAAAGAATCGTTGTGGTCGCGCGGTCGTCGGAATAGGCCAGGATCGCCAGCTTCGCCTGCGGATCGCCCGCCTCGATCCATGACGGCTCGATCGGCGCAGCGGAAAGAACGGCCCCTTTGGCCCGGTCACGCATCAACATCTCCAACATCAACCGCCTCCCAAGTTCAATTCAACGAGAGCAGATTTCCTTGAATCTCGCGCGTTTGGCAATATTTCAAAATATGTATTCCGCACTTACACGTCATTAACTTTAAGGATAAAGGTAAATGCGTCAGCGCCCGCCCGAAACGTCGAGAATGGCGCCCGTCACATAGGACGCCTCCTCGCTCAACAGCCACCTTACCGCGGCGGCAACTTCCTCAGCGCGGCCCGGACGGCGCATCGGCACGGTGGCGCCCAGATCGTGCGCGCGGTCGGGCGCCCCGCCGCTGGCGTGGATGTCGGTGTCGATCAGGCCGGGCCGCACGCCGTTGACACGAACGCCCTCGTCGGCCAGTTCCAGCGACAGCCCTTTCACCAGCGTGTCCAGCGAGGCCTTGGCGCCGGCGTAGTCCACATAGAGGTTGGGCGAGCCGAGCCGCGCCGCCGCCGAGGAGATCACGACAATCGCGCCGCCGGGTCCCCCGAGGCGCGTCGAAAGCCGCCGCGCCGCTTCGCGCGCGGTGAGAAAGCTGCCCAGCACGTTGATCTCGAACACGCGCCGCATCCGCTCAACGCTCATGTCGGTGAGGCGCGCGGTCGGCGCGACGACGCCCGCGTTGACCACGACCCCGCCGAGCGGCCCCAGCGCCGCCGCAGCGTCGAACATCGCCAGAGTGTCCGCCTCGATCGCTACGTCGCCTTTGAGCGCCGTCGCCTCGCCGCCTTCGCGCGCGATTTCGGCGACCACGCGGTTCGCCGCCTCGGCGTCGTTCACATAATTGACGGCGACGCGCCAGCCGTCGCGCGCGGCGGCCAGCGCCGTCGCGCGGCCGATCCCGCGCGATCCGCCCGTGATTAACAATGCTCGCACGGTCATGTTTTCTCCGTTCCTTGTCTGGCGACGCTAGGATAGCCTCTTGATCGGCGACCTCAAGGCGCGCATCCTGACCTGCTGCTGGCCCTTTTAAAGGGTCGCCTCAGGGAGGTTCTTATGAACGTCGCTCAGATTCTCAGCCAGAAGGGGCGGGACGTGCTTTCCGCCGCGCCTCACTACACGCTTCAGCAAGCGGCCGAATTGCTCAGCCGCCGCCGTGTCGGCGCCCTCGTCGTCGCCGACGCTTCCGGCGCCGTGCTGGGCATCCTGTCGGAGCGCGACGTCGTGCGGGCGCTCGGCCTGCACGGCCCGGATGTGCTGGTCGAGCCCGTGTCCAAACATATGACCGCCCATCCCACCACCGTCGGCGAGGACGCCGACCTCGACGACGTCATGCGGACGATGACCAACGGTCGCTTCCGCCATCTGCCGGTTGTCGAAAACGGGCGTCTCGCGGGCATCGTCTCCATCGGCGACGTCGTCAAGCGCCATGTCGACGAACTCCACCACGAGCGCGATTCGCTCCGCGATTACATCGCGACCGCGTAGCGCCGGCATCGGCGCCACGAAAAAGCAGTCATTGCAGGCGCAGCGAGGCGATCCGCAGTAACCCCAGCCTCATAACTATCCAGAGGTAGCCGACGTGTCGTGAAAAAACGCCAAATTGGCATCGCGACGCAGTTGGCGTCGCTTCGCTCGCCCTGACTATTCGTTGGCCGCGATTCGAAATCCTGCGCAACGACAACCGCGCATGCGCATAAGCGAAAGTTTAACCGCCTCGCCGTTACCGTGCCACAGGGTCACTTCGGGGTTTGGACGGTCCATGACGGAGCGTGTTGCGAGCGTTGACGGATTGAGAGGCGTCCTCGCCGCGCTGGTCTTTGCAACGCATTTATTGGCGGCGACGGGTGACACGCGAGGGAGCGCCCTCTCGCTAGGCTGCGTGCTCGGCTTTTTCGTGGTGTCCGGCTATGTGCTGACGCGCGGATGGCGAGGACGCTACCTCGGCTTTCTCGTGCGCCGGTTCGTGCGGTTGTGGCCGACCTATGCGTTATGCGTCACGATCGGCGGCTGGCTGATTCAGGATCCGGCGCCGGAAAGCGTCTATATCTGGTTTCCGTTCGTGCCCTTCGAGCGCCAGCCCCGGCAGGACCCCGTGGTGTGGTCGCTTTACATCGAGGTCTGGGCGATGCCGTTGATGCCCGTTCTTGTTTGGCTCGCGCGTCGTCCGCTGGCGGCCTGTGCGGCGGCGGCCGCGTTGACGGCGAGCGCGCGGGCGGGCGGGGATTTCTATTTCGGCGCGTTCTTTATCCTCGGCGCCGTGTTCGCGCATCGCAGGCTCGCCTCGCCCTTGCTGGAATCCGCCCCCGCGCAATGGCTCGGACGAATTTCCTACAGCCTCTATCTCTCGCATACGCTCGTCATCTGGGGGCTTCAGATTGCGGCGCCCGCGTATTGGGCGTGGCTGGCGATTCCCGCGAGTTTCGCCGTCGGCGAGCTTTTCTCCCGCCTGGTCGAAGCGCCGAGCATCGCGCTGTCGCGGCGCGCGGGCAGCTGGGTGGAGCGCCTCGGCGCGCGATCGGTCATGGCCGCAGCCTGATCAAGGCTTGGACTTGGGCGACATTTCCTCGTTGTTGACGAGAAAATTCATCGCGATCACGCCCATGTCGGTGATGACGTTGGTGCGCAGCCGCGTGTTGATGCGCTGGATCAGCGTTTCCGTCATCCGCCCGAGATCGAGCCGGTCGAGATGGCTGAAGTCGATCTTCTCGTCGCCATAGATAAGCTGGAACGTCTCGTCGACAACAAACGCCTCGGGTGGGGCCTGGAGTTTCTTGGCCGCCTCCAGATCGACGACGTAATTGAGCTGGACGACGACATAGCCCTTCACCCCGCCGTCGCGGATGATGGGAATGCTAAGCTCCCGACTCTTGCGCGTTTCGAAAGCGAGATTCTCCGGCGCCGCGTCCTTCTTCGCCTGTATCTTCATGACGAAGGTTGCGCCGAAATTGGCGCCCAGCAGCGCCGCGCAGCACCAGATGGCGACCAGCAATGTCTTGATCATCGCCGGTTCTCCCGCCAGATTTGGTCGGAATAGGTGCCGTCCGACTGACCGTCGGATATTGCGCGCGCGACGATCTCAGCCACCGTGCGCGCGGCCCTCAGCTTGGCGTTGAGCAGGCGCTGATTGGCGTCGAGCTTGTCGAGCAGGACCGACAGCGCCGCGCGCAGGCCCGGATGGCCGCGCAGGCCGACGAGCGCGGGTTCCAGCCGGCTCAGCTCCATCAGGCCCTGGCTCTTGCGCTGAGCATGGGCGCGGTAATCGACCGTCTCGGGGTCGCCGAGGTCGTGCGTCTCGCGCTCGATCGCCTCGGTCAGATGCGCGATGGCGAGCAGCACGTAGGGCAGGGGCCCGGGGGCGAGGGACTTGCCGCCAGGGCTCATGAGGGGGACGAGGTTCCGACGAGCCGCTTGGCCGTCGCGGCCCCTGCCGTCGCGGACGTGCGGGCGCTCGTCAAGGGGGCGTCGGCTTGGCCTAGCCCGCGCATCTTTTCGGGAGAAAGACGATCGTGGCGGCCCTCCAGCGTCCGTCCGGCGAACAATTTGTCGCCGATGCCGAGCCGGCCGGACGCGGCGACCTGATCGGCGACGCGCTCGGCCATCATGGAGCGCCACATGTCGCCCGCGTAGCCCTGGCCGAAGGCGCTTTGCGCGTCCCTGGGCAGCATCTCCTCGATGAACTGGGTGAGGAAGGCGGATTCGAGCATGCGCTGCGCCTTCTTGGCCGGGGACAGCGACGACAGCGGCGAGACCGTGGAGCCGGGGTGCGGCCACAGCGGCGGCGCGGAGCCGGCGGCCGCGCCGAGGGCCGCCTTGAACCCGTCGCCCGCATCGGGCGCGCCCGCGGAAAGGGCGGCGAGCTTGTCCCTCACGGCGCCGGCCCGTGCGGGATCGGCGGCGCGCGAGACTTCAAGAACGATATCGGTGGAGGGCGCCAGACTCATGACCTGTATCGAGGGTTGTTGATTGGACGAGATCGTCGTTCGTTGATGAGGAGATCGGCGCGGAATGTCGGCATGGTTGCAACAAGCCCCATAGGCGCGGTACTAAATCGCGGACGTAATCTCCCCCATGGCCGCGCTTGTCCCGGCCCTCCACGCCGTTCCGTTTCAGGCGTCGCCTGAAGGCCTTCACGAAACCAGAAACCCTCTCTCCTGTGTCGCTGGTTGGCCTCACCGCCAGGATGGCCGGGACAAACCCGGCCATGACGGCGTTCCGGCGTTGGGCGTCCGTTGGCCCCTTAGTTTGACGCTCAAGAGGACAATCCCGGTCCTAACGATGGCGACGAGCGGCGGTTAAGGATTATCGGTCGTCACTCATGGAGGCCGACTCTCGTTGTCGGCCCTAGCGCTTGTGCGGGCCTGAAGCGATCACTGTCGCTTCGATCAACTCTTCCAGGCTTTTGCGCTCCTGCGTCTCACGCCACTCGGCGCTCACCGTGTCGAGCCGACCTTCCGCCAGCTTGGCGAGCCGCCCGTCGTCGAGCGCGCGTCGGGCGAGGTCCTTCTCGATGGAGTCGGTCGTCGCCAGTTCGCGCTCCAGCGCCCGCACGCGCCGGTTTCCGGCGGCTGACGGGGGTCCCCAGGCCATGAGACCGTCGCCCAGCGCGGTCAGCATCTCTTCATGGGCGGTCGCCAGCTTGCTCCGCTCGTACGTCAGCTTGGCGAGCCGCCAGGCGGAGAGATCGGCCAGCCGCTTGCGCAGACGCTCGATGCGCTGCAGATTGTCTATCGTGCGCTTCAACGCCGCTCCTTCAGATGATCCCGAGCCACGTCGAAAAGGCCGCCGTGAATTCTGCGATCTGCGCCCGAACCGCGAAATACAGCAGGGCAAGACCGCCTGAAATGATGAACGGGGGCGCGATGAAGAAGATCGCGATCTGCGGCGTCACCCGGTTGATCAGCGCGATGGCGAAATTGACGATCACCGAATAGAGGAAAAATGGCGAGGCCACGCGCGCCGAAACTACGAAGGCCTGACCCAGCGTCTGTCCGATTTCGGACAGCGACCGTCGCGCGTCGAACGCCGAGCCCAGCGGCGCGACGCGGTAGGAATCCACGATGCCGATGACGATCTGCCAATGCAGATCGGCGACGAAGATTATCGCCGTCGCGCCCAGCGTCAGATAGGTCGCCAGCGGCGGCAGCGAACTTGCCTGCTCCATTTCGACGCCGAACGGATTGGCGAGGCCCAAAAAGGTTGCCGCCGCGTAGGCCAGGGTCTCCAGGCCCGCGAAGAACAGCCGCGCCAGTACGCCGATGAAACCGCCAGCGACTATTTCGCCGACGATCAGTTTCGCCATGCCGAGAGCGCCGGGGTCGCCCAGCGCGACATGAGGCAGCAGCATCGGCGCCAGCGCCAGCGTGACGCCAATGGCCACGAACACGCGAACCTGCGCGGGTATCGTCGTGTTGCCCAGCCCCGGCGCGATCATCACCGCGCCGCCGATCCGGCAAAACAGCAAAAACACCGAGAAGATGAGCGTGGTTATGTAGTCCTTGTCAGCTATCACGAGACCACGCCGAGTGAACGCACCTCGATGCCGCGCGCGATTTCAAGCTGGCTCAGCACGGGCAACGTAGGAAACATGCGCTCGATGATCATGCGCACGAAAGGTCTTGTTTCCGCCGTGGTGACGAGAGCGAAGACGTGCTTTTCCTCAAGCCGCTTACGAATGGCGGCGGAAGCCTGCGTTGCGAACTCCTCCATCAATCGCGGGTCGATGTCGAATTCGGTGACTTCGCCCTTTTGGTCGCGCTTCAAGCTCTGGTGGAACACGAGGTCCCAGCGGTTGCCCAGCCGCAACACCTTCAATGCGCCCTGGTCCAGCATGGCGCCGCAGATCTGCGCGGCGATGCGCACCCGCACATGCTCGACGATCTGCTCGGGGCGCCGGATATGGGGCGCGATCTCGGCCACCGCCTCCAGAATGAGGTTGAGGTTGCGGATCGAGACGCGCTCGGCCAGCAGCAGCTTGAACACCGCCAGCAGGCCCGAGTGCGAGATCTGCGAGGGACAGATATCTTCCAGGAGGCGCTTGTATTCCGGCTCCAGCCGGTCGAGCAACCCGCGCATGTCCTTGTAGGAAAGCAGGCGCGCGAGGTTATTGTGGATGGTCTCGGACAGATGCGTGAGCATGACCGAGATCGGGTCAATGGGGCGAAAGCCTTCGCGCCGCGCGTCATTGGCGAGGCCCTCGGGCACCCAGAGGGCCTTCATGCCGAAGGCGGGCTCGCGCACCTCGTCGCCGGGCGTGGACGGCCGCCGCCCGTCGCCGACCACAATCAGAACGTCGTGGACGCGAAGCTCCTGCGTGGCCGCCACGGTGCCGTAGAGCCTTATCTGATACGTCTTGGAGGGCGCGTTGATTTCGTCGGTCAGCTTGATCTCAGGTACGACGAACCCGTACTCGCGCGCGAACTTTCGCCGCATCTTGGCGACGCGGTTGGCGATCTCGGCATGTTGGGAGAGCAGCGTGGCGGCCAGTTCCTTGGAGAAGCAGAGTTCGATCTCGACCGGCTTCAATTGCTCCTTGATCGAGGCGCGTTGCTCGCTGCGTACGCGCTCCTCGTTCGCCATCGCCGCCGCCGCCTCCAGGGCTTCCGCGCGCTTCTGCTTGGCGGGGACGGAAACGCCGACGAACACAAGCAGGCCGCCCAGCGCGGCGAACGGCACGAACGGCAGGCCGGGAATGACGCCCAGCAGGCCCATCAGGCCGCCCGCCAGAAACAGCGCGGTCGGATAATGACTGAGCTGCCCGAAGACGGCCTTCTCCGCCGATCCGCGCACGCCTCCTTTGGCGACCAACAGACCCGCCGCCAGCGAGATGATGAGCGCGGGGATCTGGCTGACCAGGCCGTCGCCCACCGACAGCTTGGTGAACACGTCCGCCGCCGCTTGCAGCGTCATGCCGTGCCGCGTGACGCCGATGACGATGCCGCCAAAGATATTGACGCCCAGAATGATGAGGCCGGCGAGCGCGTCGCCGCGCACGAATTTGGACGCGCCGTCCATCGAGCCGAAGAACGAGCTTTCTTCTTCCAACTCGCGCCGGCGCGTCTGGGCGACCTTCTCGTCGATCAGGCCGGCGGACAGGTCTGCGTCGATCGCCATCTGCTTGCCGGGGATAGCGTCGAGCGTGAAGCGCGCGCCGACTTCCGCAATGCGCGTCGCGCCTTTGGTGATGACGAGAAAATTGATGATGATGAGAATGAGAAAGACGATGATGCCGATGACGAAATCGCCGCCCATGACCAGTCGCGCAAACCCCGCGATGATGAAGCCTGCCGCCGTATCGCCGGAACTGCCGTGCGCTAGGATGAGCCGTGTCGTGGAGATGTTGAGGGCCAACCGCAGCACGGTAGCCACCAGCAGGACCGTGGGAAACGCCGAAAATTCGAGCGGCTTTTGAATCCACAACGAAACCATCAGGATCAGCACCGACATCGCGATGGAGAGCGCGAGGCCAAAGTCGATGAGGATCGAGGGGACGGGCAGGAAAAACAGGCACAGGACGAGAATTATGCCCAGCGCGAAGGTGATGTCGCCGCCGCCCGAGCGCGTGGCGCCGGAGCTCACGCCTGGGGTCGCCGCTGACAAGTCGACACTCTCCGCGATTAAGCCTGCCGCCTTATATTCCCCCCCGCGCTTGCGTGGGCCTATCGGCGGTAGTCCTGCTCGATCTGCGCGTAAACGCGCTCGGTATACACGTAAAACTGCGCGCCGATAAACGAGGCCGTGAGGCTGAACACGATGAAGACGACGATCAGCTTGGGCACGAAGGTGAGCGTCATTTCCTGAACCTGGGTGAGCGCCTGCACCAGAGCGATGGCGACGCCGACCGTCATCGAGGCCAGCACCACCGGACCGGCGCCGACAATCACCATCCAGATCGACATTTGCAGGAGATCGAGGACGTCCCCTTCGCTCACTGGACGGTCGCGCCGGACGACAGCGATACGGTGGCGCCGTTGGCCAACGTCGCGGTCGCTCCGCCGCTGGCGACGGAGACAGACTGAACGACGCCTCTGGTAAAGCCGTCCGGCGAGGTGACGGTACGTCCGATTAGGCTTTCGGCCTGGGTAAGGGCGCTGGTGTTGAGCAACGAAGTGAGATGCTGGTTGGTCACGACGCTCTGGCCGACCTGGCTGACGGTAGCCAACTGGGAGACCATGGCGGTGGGGTCCATGGGCTGGGTGGGGTCCTGATGCTGCAACTCCGTCATCAGCAGCGTAAGAAAATCGTCATAGTTGAGCGAGTTCGTCGCCGCCGCGGCATGAGCGGAGCCGGTCGATCCGGTGGCGGCTGCGGCGCTTTGGGCGGGGCTGACGCCCGAAATGGGGGTGGTCATGGGGCTCTCTTTCAGGCGGCGTGGGATGCCGGGCTTTCCCCGTCGGGAAACATCTCGGACTGTTCGAGCGGATAGAGGGAGCGGATGGACTTCATCGCCTCGAAATAGCGCGCGCGCGCGATCAGGTCGGAAACCGTGACCAGGCCCTGGCTTATCTGGGCGTTGTCGAAGGCCTGAAGCCCTTTGTCGATAAGCGCGGCGGCCAGTTGCGCGGTGGCTTTCGCCGAGACCGGGTCCATCAGCATGACCTGCACGACGAAGTAGATTTGTCGCAGCGGCGTGTTGGCGTCCTTCGCCTGCATGACGTGCGTCTCCAGCAGAAACGTGGCGTCGTTCATCAGTTCGAGCGTCGCCTTTCGGTCGACGCGCAGAACCGCGCCGTTGATGTAGATCCGCTCGCCAGCCCTAAGCGTGATGTTCATGACGTCCTCAGTTCAGCCCGTCGCGAATAATCTGGTTGATTTCGATGATCGAAGCGAATTCGGCGGATTCGCCCGACCGCAGCCTCTCGATCTCCTTGATGACCCAGATGCCGATCGACACAAGACGCGCCCGCAGCGCCGTGGGCAGCGCGTTCTCGGGTTCGTTGAGATCGTCGAGAAAGACAGCTTAGAGTGTGCGCAATTGATAGAGCGCGTTGATTGCGGCCTTCGAGCGCGGGCCGGCAGGCTCGGCCTCGCGCAGTTGCAGAATGACGCGATCAAGCGCGCGCGCCTCCTGCGCGCGCATGGCGCGAGAGGATTCCTCGACGATCGAATTATAGGCGAATTCATACATAAGCACGCCTCTTAGGGCAGGTATTGGGCGAGATTGAGCTTACTGATTTGCGCGGTGAGTTGGTAAGCGGTTTGCAGTTGGGTGCTGAGCGTGCTGAGCTGCGTGGCGATCTTGGCGGGATCAATATCGTCCAACTGGCTTATGCCGGTCTGGAGCCATGTCATCTGATCGCTCATGGCGCTGTTGGCCTGCGCGATTTGATCCTGCGCCGCGCCAAGCGCAGCTTGCGCGCCGATGAGCGAGGACGCGCCCGCGTTGATGACGGAGGCGGCAGTCGTGGCCAAAGCCTGTTGTGCGCCCATGTTGAGACCGATATCGCCGAACTCGCTCAGCATCGTGTAACCCTGAGCCAATTGCCGGAAGGCGACGCCGTCGGCGCTGGTTGAGGTTTCGGCATAGGCTCCCGGCGAAATTTGCGAAGACATGTTTGTGCTTGATGCGTTAGACGAGTTCAACTGCCATTGGGGCGCGCCAAACTGGGTTGCAAAGGGACCGGAGAGGAATCCCTGAAGTTGGCTTGCGGTGATGTTGGCGGTCTGCCACGAGGAGGTTGAAAAGCCGAAATAAGACATGAAGGCATTGTCGACCGCCGCTTTCGGGTTTGACGTCGGCTGGGCGAAATAGTCGTTGAGCGGCGCGACGGACGTGTTCTGGCCCGCGAACACGTAGCCGCCTGCTGCGCTCGATGTGTTGCCGAGCGAGATCAACTGTTGCAGCTGGCTCTGGCCTAACGTCTGTAGCGTCGCTGCGCTGTTGTCGCCTGTCGTGTAGGTGACGAGAGTTTGCGCGCTCTTGGCGGCGCTGCCTTGTAGCGTCTTCAGGGCGCTCTGCGCGATGGAGAGGTTCGTTTGCGTAAGGCCATTGGCCGCCGTCAACGCCTCAAGTGCGCCGTTCTGCGTGCGGAGCGACAGTTCGTAGCCCGAGTTGCTTCCCAGTTGCAGACCGAGATCGGCATATTGCCCGCTCGCCGCTTCGATTTCGAGGGTGGCGAGCTGGGCCTGGGTCTGCTGAACGCCGGGCAGCATTGCGGTCGCCAGATAGGATGTCGAGACGCTGGAGATGTTCATGGATGTTACACCGAGTTCAGTAGAGCGGTAAGCATGGCGTTGACGGTTGTGACAAGCTTGGCGGAGGCCTGATAGCTGCTTTCGATCGTCAACATGTTCGTCAATTGCGCGTCGAGGTTGACGCCGGTCGCATTGCTGAGAGCGGCGGTCGCCTGGGTTTGCAGCGAGGTCTGGTAGCTGGCGGCGTTCGCGGCCTGTTGATTGCTCGATTGCAGCCAGCTCACCGAAGCGTTGGCGTAAGTGAGGATCGAGCCGCTCTGGCCGAGTCCGCCTGCGGCGGAAAAAGTAGTTGGCGCTTGCAACGCGGATATATATTGCGCAAGCCGAGCCGTATAGCCGGCGTTATTGTTCGTGTTGTACGTATAGTCCGTGTTGGCGGCGTTGGAGATGCCGCCGTCGCGCAAGAGCAGGGGATTGCCGGCTTTCTCGGGGTCGACGCTGGCGTTGACGGCGAGGGTGTTGGCGAGTCCCGCCCATTGGCTGGCGGGGGGAACGCCGGTTAGCCCATTGGCCGTGAATAAGCCGGGCAGAGGCGGCAGGCCAGGATTCGTCGTAGATTGATCCGTTTCCTGAAACGCCGTGACGAGCGTTCCGGCGAGCTGGTCGAGTTGGGCCTGATATTCGGGGGCGATCTGGTCGCGCAACTGGACGAGCCCGGCGATGGCGCCGGATTGTAGTTGATTGGTCGCATTTGAGCCGGTGAGCGGCTGGCCGTTCAGCAGGACGGGCGAACCCGTCGAATTTGCGCCGAGGAGCGTTCCGGTTGTGGAAGCGCAGGAGAGCAGTCCCGGCGTTATGTTGAACAGCGTGGCGCCAGTGTCGGTATAGATCGACATGTCTCCGTTTGAGTTGATGTTCGTGGTGATGCCGAGTTGCTGGGAGATCTGCGTCACGAGGGAGTCGCGGGTGTCTTGCAGAGAGCCGATGTTTGCGCCCATCGCGAGCCCGTACATGATTCCGTTGTTGACGCCCTGAAATTGCGTCAGCAGCGAATTGACGTTGTTCACCGCTTGCGCGACGCCTTGGTCCGCATGAGAGCGCACTTGCTGGATGGCGTTTGCGGCGCCGTTGATTGAGGTCGCTGCGGCCTTGGCCGCTGTGACCGCCGCTTGCGCGGCGCTGAGACTGCTGGGGTCGGCCTGATAGGTCGAGATCGCGACGCTGAAATTGGAGAGCATGGCGTAGGGGGAGACGCCGTTGGACGCCGCGCCGGGCGAGGTGTTCGATGCAGAGTCGGATACGGTCTGGGCGAGCGTGGCGACGCCAGTGGAAATCGCGGTCTGCATGGCGGCCAGGGAGGTGGCGGCGTTGACCTGGGTTTCGAGCGCCGCGTTGGCGGCCCGCGTCACGCTGTCGACCGTTACGCCGCCCAGGTCGGTCGTGGCGACATGGGCGATCTGCTTGGAATAGCCGGGCGTATTGGCGTTCGCGACGTTCGACGCGATGACGGCGGTCTGCGTCCCGATCGCCGCGAACGACGACGTGGCTATATGGAGGGCCGAAGAGAGCGTCATGAGGGGAACTCGATAGGTCAGGATTGGATGGCGTTAAGGACGTCGAGAAGTTTGGCGCCCGTCTGGAAAACTTTGGAATTTGCCTGATAAGAGCTTTGCGCTTCAACCATGTTGGTCAGTTCCGTCGCCAGGTCGACGGTTGAATTTTCGAGGGCGGAGGACACGATGTTGCCGAGCCCGGCGGTGCCGGGCACTCCGACCTGCGGGGCGCCTGACTGGGGGTTAGCCTGAAAGGCGTTGCCCAAGATCGAGTTGAGGTTGTTGGGGCTTGCGACCTTGGCGAGCGGTATGGTGTAGGCCGGCGTGATGGAGCCATTGCCGTAGTCGAAGGACAGCTTGCCGCCGGTGGAAATGCTGATCCCCGTGATGGTGCCGGGCGCGTTGCCGTTGATGTTGATCGAGCTGACGGCGAATCCGGAAGCGAGCTGCGTCGTCGAAGACAGATCCATGGAGACCTGCAAGCCGCCCGGCACGGTGAACTGTATGGGAGATCCTGACGTCAACGCGCCCGTCGTCGAGCTGAAATTGAGGGTTTGCGTCGAGAGCGGGCCGCTGCTGTAGGGAAAGCCGCCGCCGGTCGCTGCGCCGGCGGCGTCGTAGGCGTCGGCTTCCCACGTGCCCGTCCCCGTTTTGGTGAAATAAATGTTTATCGTGTGCGCCGCTCCAAGGTCGTCGTAGGCGACGACCGACGTCTCTGCGGTATATTGCGAACCGGCGACGTTGGCGGACGGGGTCGCGCCGGTCACAGGGGCGGCCGAGGAGGGCAGGTTGGCGACAAGCGTCGCCGCATTGGAGGGGATGGAATTGTCTGCCGCGTTGGTGACGTTGACTTTGGTGAGTCCCGACAGGGAATTGAGCGCGACGCCGGTGGCCCCAACGGGCGAGCCGAGCAGGAAGTAGCCGTCGGCGTTGACGAGATTGCCTGATGCGTCGGGCGTGAACGAGCCGTCGCGCGTCAGATAGATATTGCTGCCGAGGTCCTGAACGACGAAGAAGCCGGCGCCCTGGACGGCGAAGTCGGTCTTGGTGGTGGTCTGCGCCACCTGGCCTTGCAATGCATTCATGGCGACGGAGCCTGCGATGACGCCGGCGAATTGCGACGAGGAATTCTGCGCGGAATCGACAAGCGCGGAAAAGGACGTCTCAACGTTCTTGTAGCCCGGCGTGTTGGCGTTCGCGACGTTGTGCGCGATGGAAGTGAGCCAACTCGTGTTGGCCAGCATGCCGGAAACCGACGTATTGAGAATGCTCATGGGCGGCGCAACTCCTGACTGTCGCGTCCGTCCTGATCCCCCGGCCTTGTCTGAGGCTAGCTTCCTCAGTTGACGGACCTGACGAGACTTCCGATCAACAGGTTCCAGCCGTCCACCATCACGAAGAACAAAATCTTCGCGGGGAGCGCGAGCACCGTTGGAGGCAGCATCATCATGCCCATCGACATGGTGAGCGTGGCCACGATAATGTCGATGACCAGGAACGGCAGCACGATCATGAAGCCGATTTCGAAGCCGCGCCTGAGTTCCGAGATCATGAAGGCGGGCACCAGCAGGCGCAGATCTACGCTCGAACGATCTTTGATCTCCAGGCGCCCGCGCGAGAGATTCTCGAACAAGCTCATGTCTTTCTCGCGCACCTGCGCGAGCATGAAATCGCGGAACGGCTGGGCGATGGCGGCGATAGCTTTCTCCTGCGGCAACGCGTTGTCCATCATCGGCTGCAACCCCTCTTTCCACGCGCGGTCGAAGGTCGGGGCCATCACGAACAGCGTCATGAACAGCGCCAGCGAGGTCAACACGATATTGGGCGGCGAGCTTTGCAGGCCGAGGCCCGAACGCAGGAACGACAGCGCCACCACGAAGCGGGTGAAGCTCGTCACCATGATGAGCAGGCCCGGCGCGACGGACAGCGCTGTCAGGATCGCCGCGACCTGAAGCATGCGTCCCGTGGCAGAGGCTCCCCCGGCGGGCAGCAGCGAGCCGAGATCGACGGTCTGCGCGGCCGCAAAGCCGGGCGCCAGACCGAACAGAACGGCGAGGACGACGCGCCTCATTGCAGCACCAACGTTTTGAGCAATAGTTCGTCGATCTTGCCGCCCGAGCGCACCAGCGCGCGGTCGCGCAGGTCCTGACGGATGTTTTCAAGGCCTATCGGGCCTTGCAAGTCGGCGACCGACACGGTGCGCAGATAGGCGAGTTCGTCGGTCGCGATTTCGGCGGCGATCACTTCCGGGTGCGGCACGGCCTTGGGGTCGAAGACGATGGAGGCCTCCAGGCGCACCCAAGTGTCGACGGGATTCGCGATGTTGGTGACGATGGACGGCAGGTCGACGATGCCGGGGCCGCCCGGCAGGCAGGCGAGGGCGGCGGTCTTTTCGCCCTCCTTCTTCCGCGCGGTGAGCCTGCCCGCCGGCGCGTTTTCGGTCGCCGTCTTTTCGGGCGACGGCGGCGGCGCCATGGCCGCCAGCGCGACGCCGGCGCCCGCAGCGATCAGCGTGACGACGATCCATTCGATCAGCGTGGCCATGAACGATTTCTTTTTATGCGCCTTGGCCGGGGCCTCTGCGTCCGCCATCGCGCTGGTCTCCGGTCAGTAGGGTTTGACGATGTCGTAGATCTGCTGGCCCCATCCGGGTTGCTGCGCTTCGCTGATGCGCCCGCGCCCGCCGTAGGAAATGCGCGCCTCCGCGATGCGGTCGTAGGCCACCATATTGTCGCGACCGATGTCGGAGGGCCGCACGATGCCCGCTATCGTCAGTTGGCGCAGTTCGAAATTGACGCGCACCTCCTGGCTGCCCTTGATGACGAGGTTGCCGT
>JAYVYJ010000016.1:0-10771 GCA_043784465.1 Hyphomicrobiales bacterium | reverse complement strand
TATCTCCTTGGCAAGTCGCAATTCACGCCATCGGACCGTTCTCGCGCAATCGTCATTGGTTGCGAAAGCGATAAAATTGTCCCGCTTTGCCCAAGGCTTAATTGCTCATTAACGCTCCCGCCTTAATCCTCCTTTACCTTTCGCGAAGGCGGCGACGAGTGCGTAGTGAAATGAAACATGTGGCGGTCCTCATGGGCGGATGGTCGGCGGAAAGGCCGGTCTCGCTGAATTCCGGCCGGGGCTGCGCCGACGCGCTGGAGGCGCGGGGCTATCGCGTCACGCGCCTCGACGTCGGCCGCGACGTCGCGCAGGTCCTGATCGCCCTGAAGCCCGACGTCGCCTTCAACGCCCTGCACGGGCAGGCGGGCGAGGACGGCGCGATTCAGGGGCTGCTTGAAATTCTGCGCATCCCCTACACCCATTCGGGCGTGCTCGCCTCGGCGCTCGCCATGCACAAGGACCGCGCCAAGATCGTGCTGGCCGCGGCGGGCGTACCGGTCGCGCACGGGATCGTCGTCGACCGGCGCGACGCCGCGCGCGCGCATCCGCTGGCGCCCCCTTACGTTCTCAAACCCGTTTCGGAGGGTTCCTCTTTCGGCGTCGTCATCGTGAAAGTGGACCGCGCGCATCCCGCCCAAGAGGTCGGACGCGAGGATTGGCCCTATGGCGACGCACTGCTGTGCGAAAAATTCGTGGCGGGCAAGGAACTGACCTGCGCCGTCATGGGCGACCGGGCGCTCGACATCATCGAGATCAAACCGATTTCCGAAGCTTTCTACGGATATGACGCAAAGTACGCCAAGGGCGGCTCTCTTCATGTCCTTCCGGCGGATATTAAACCAAAAATTTACCAAGAGGTTCAAGACTTGTCGCTCAGGGCCCACCGCGCCCTGGGATGCCGCGGCCTGACGCGCGCGGACTTCCGTTACGACGAGACTAAGGGCGAGGACGGCGAATTGGTCTGTCTGGAAGTCAACACCCAGCCGGGCATGACCGAGACCTCTCTGGCCCCGGAAATGGCGGCTTACGCCGGCGTCCCCTTCGGCGAACTCGTCGCCTGGATGGTGGAGGACGCCTCATGCGACAGGTGAGCGACCCTCTGAGCTTCTCACCCGATCCCGCTTTCGCCGGCCCCGGCCCCGCGCCCCGCGTGCTGTTGCGCGGCGAGCGCCAGCGCTCGCGCGGACGATGGCGGTTCGAGGCCCGGGCGCCGGGCGGCCTCGGGGTCGCGCTGGCGGGCGCGGTGATCCTGGCCGCCTTCACGGTCGGCGCGGTGCGCGGCGGGCATTACGCCACGTTTGTGAAGGCGGAGGGCGGAATCGGCGATTTCGTCGCGCGTGAACTGGGGTTGGGCGTCAACGTGGTCACCATTTCCGGCATCGCCCGACTGGATGAGAAGGAAGTGCTCGACATCGCCGGGATCACGCCCAAAGCCTCGCTCCCGTTCTTCGACGTCGACGGCGCCCGGGCCAGGCTGGAGCGCGCGCCCTTGGTCGCCAGCGTGGGGGTGAGAAAATTATATCCCAACCATGTCGTCATCGACGTGGTCGAGCGTGGCCCGGTCGCGCTCTGGCAGCGCGACGGCGAAGTGTCCATCGTGGCCGAGGACGGCGCCGCGCTCGACGAACTGAAGGATGCGCGGCTCAACAACCTGCCTTTTGTGGTCGGCAAGGGCGCCAACAAGCGGCTCAAGGAATATCTGGCGATTCTCGACGCGGCGGAAGAGCTTCGGCCCAGAATCGAAGCGGGCGTGTTCGTCTCCGAGCGGCGCTGGAACCTGCGCATGAAATCGGGTCTCGACGTCAAGCTGCCCGAAACCGATCCGGCCGCCGCGATGGCGACCCTGCTCAAGCTCGAACGCGAGAGCCGCATCCTGTCCAAGGACATACTCTATCTCGACTTGCGCGAGCCTTCCCGCGTGTTCGCAAGGCTCACCGCCGACGCGTCGGACGCGTGGGCGCTCAAATTTCCAGTCAAGAAAAAGGGCGAGAAGCCGTGAACGAGCTTCTGCCTCACCTGAAAGCCCTGTCGCCGCGCAAGAGCGCGACCGTCTGCGTCATCGACGTCGGCGGCGCCAAGATCGTCTGCATGATCGCCAAGCTGTTGCCGATGGAGCGCGGCGCGACTCTGAAGGGGCGCACTCACCGGGTCCGCGTGCTCGGCCTGGGCCAGCAGCGTTCGCGTGGCGTCAAAGGCGGCGCGATCGTCGATCTGGAGGCGGCGGAAGGCGCGATCCGGCTGGCGGTCGACGCCGCCGAGCGCATGGCCGGCCTCGAATGCGATCATGTCGTGGTCAACATGTCGGGCGGCCGGCTGGGCGCCCGCGCCGCGCGGGCGCGGCTGGCGTTGAGCGGGCAGGGCGTGCGCGACATCGACGTCGCTCGCGCGCAAGAGGCCGCTGCGCAGGCGGGCGCCGCGCCGGGCCGGGTCGGCCTGCATTTCTTGCCCAAAGGCTTCGCGCTCGACGGCCAGCGCGGCATCGCAGACCCGCGCGGCCTGATCGGCGACTCCCTTGAGGCGGAATTGACCGCCGCCTCCTGCGATCTCGCGGTCGTGCGCAATCTGATGCTCGTCATCGAGCGCTGCCATTTGCGCGTCGCGGGCGTGGTCGCTTCGCCTTACGCCTCGGGCCTCTCGACGCTGGTGGACGACGAGGCGGAACTGGGCGCGGCGGTGCTCGATTTCGGCGCGGGCGCGACGACGCTCGCCGTGTTCGCCGAGGACCGGCTCGCCCATGTCGACGCGCTCCCCGTGGGCGGCCAGCATGTGACGATGGACCTCGCGCGCGGCCTCTCGGTCAGCCTTGCGGACGCGGAGCGGCTCAAGACCACCTATGCGGCTTGCGCGTTTTCGCCCGCCGAGGAGCGCGAGACGGTCGCGATTCACCGCGTCGGAGATGAGCGCGTCATGACGCTCGCCAAAGGGGAACTCGCCCGCATCGTGCGCCCGCGCGTCGAGGAAATTCTCGAACTGGCCCGCGACCGGCTGACCTCGGCGGGCTTTGGGGGGCATGTGGCGCGCCGTATTGTGCTGACGGGCGGGGCGGCGCAGCTCAACGGGCTGTCGGAACTCGCCCGTCAGATCGTCTCGCCGCAGGCGCGGATGGGCCGGCCGCTGGGCGTCGAGGGCCTGCCCGAGGCCGCCAAGACGCCGGCCTTCGCTACGGCGGCGGGCCTGATGGTGTTCCCCCAGGTCGCACGCCAGGAGCATGCGAGCGGCTTCGTCGGCGGGGCGGGGGATGAGACGGACGACGACAGTTACGTCGCGCGGGTGCGGCGCTGGTTGCAACAAAGCTTCTGAAGGGGGGCGCCGCGTCGCGGCGGCGGCCCCGAAATCTTGAAGAGCAACGCGCCGGCGGGCGCTTAATGAAACGAGGCGGGATATGACCATCAATATACAGGCGCCGGAACTGCGCGAGTTGAAGCCCCGCATCATGGTGTGCGGCGTCGGCGGCGCCGGCGGCAACGCCGTCAACAACATGATCGTATCGGGGCTGGTGGGCGTCGATTTCGTCGTCGCCAACACCGATGCGCAGGCGCTGGCCTCCTCGCGCGCCGAGCGCATCATCCAGATGGGCCTCCAGGTCACGGAAGGATTGGGCGCAGGCTCCAAGCCCGAAGTGGGCCGCGCGGCGGCGGAGGAAGCCATCGACGAGATCCGCGACCATCTGGCGGGCGCGCATATGGTGTTCGTCACCGCCGGCATGGGCGGCGGGACGGGAACGGGCGCGGCGCCCGTCATCGCCCGCGCCGCGCGCGAAATGGGAATTCTCACCGTCGGCGTGGTGACCAAGCCGTTCCATTTCGAGGGCGGGCGGCGCATGCGGCTTGCGGAAGGCGGCATCAACGAACTGCACAAGTCGGTCGATACGCTCATCATCATTCCCAACCAGAACCTGTTCCGCGTCGCCAACGAGCGCACCACCTTTGCGGACGCGTTCTCGATGGCCGACCAGGTGCTCTATTCCGGCGTCGCCTGCATCACCGACCTGATGGTGAAGGAGGGCCTCATCAACCTCGATTTCGCCGACGTGCGCTCGATCATGAGCGAAATGGGCAAGGCGATGATGGGCACCGGAGAGGCGACCGGCGAGCGCCGCGCCGTGCTGGCCGCCGAGGCCGCCATCTCCAACCCGCTGCTCGACGAGGTGTCGATGAAGGGCGCGCGGGGATTGCTCATCTCCATTACAGGCGGCAACGACCTGACGCTCTATGAAGTCGACGAGGCCGCGAGCCGCATTCGTCAGGAAGTGGACGAGGAGGCCAACATCATCCTGGGGGCGACCTTCGATTCCGCGCTCGACGGCGTCGTGCGCGTATCGGTCGTGGCGACCGGCATCGACCAGGCCACCATCGAGCGCGCAGAGCCGTTGCCGCGCACGAACGCCTCGGCGATCGCGCGATCCGCGCCGGTCGCGCAGGTCGCACAGACGGCTCCGCTCGCCCCTGTCGCGCCGGTCGCCTTTGCGCCTGTCGCCGTGGCCTCCTTCGCCGTGGCTCCGCTCGCGCTGGCGGCTATCCCGACGCCCGCGCCCGTCGCCGCCGAGCCCCTCGCCCCGGCCCCGTCGTCTGAGGCCGTGACGCTGGACGCGTTCGAGGCCACGCTGATGGACGAGGAGTTCATCCCGCCCGCGCCCGAGCCGATGGTGCGCGCGCCGCGCATGCCGACCTACGACGAACTGCCGGCGGTCGTGCAGCCGGTCGTGCGTCAGGCGCGCGGAGAAGTGATTCCCTCTCCGTCGATCGCGCAGCCGGAGCGTCGCCGTTCGCTGCTGGAAAAGCTCGCCGCCTTCGGAATCACCAAGCCCGAGGACATGGCGCCGCGCGCCGCGGCCCCGCTGGCGCCGCCGCGACAGTTGTCGCAGTCGCCCGCGCCGGCCCCCCGCGCGATCCCGCCGCGCCCGCTTCAGGGCCAGCTCGACGCGCAGGGGCGCGCAGCGCCGCGCCCGGCGACCTCCGAAGACGACCAGCTCGAAATCCCGGCGTTTCTGCGTCGCTCGAACGGCGTCTGATTCTCCGGAGACCGCGCCGCCCCACCGCGCCCCGAGGGGGCGGAGGGGCGGCGCGGCGCGTTTTTTGCATTATGACATAACTCGTTGATTTTAGGTGTGGATTGGGTACGTCAGACCAATGTAACGATTGGTAATCAAAGGTGATTTGTCTCGACTTCGCGGGCATGGCTAATAGGTGGCGAGAATGTGTAGCGGGTCGTCTTGAAATCACATCGTCGCGGCGCTTCAGGGGGAAGCGTCGCGGTCGGGCCGGGCGACCGGGCGCCGGTGTAGACGACAGGCGCCACGACAGGGGTTAGAGACGCGATGAAGCATGGTTTTCAGAAGACGGTCGCCGATCGTGTCGAAATCCATGGCTTTGGCGTTCATTCCGGCGCTCCCGCCCGCATCGTGATCCATCCCGCCGAAGCCGATCACGGCGTCGTTTTTCTGCGAACCGGCATGGCCGACGGTTCGGATCGTCTGCTGGAGGCGAATTGGCGCAACATCCGCCAAACCGCGCTCTGCACGGTTATTGGCGACCGCGGCGGCGCCAATGTCGCAACGATTGAACATCTGATGGCCGCGCTGGCGGGCCTCGGCGTCGACAATGCGCTGGTTGAGATCGACGGACCGGAGACGCCGATCATGGACGGTTCCGCCGCCCTCTTCGTCGCCGCGCTCGACGCCGCCGGCCTCGTCACGCAAGCCCGCCGCCGCAAATTCATCAGGGTCGCGAAACCCGTCCACGTAGAAAGCGGCCGCAGCCGGGCCACGCTTTTGCCGGCCGAAGCGGGCTTTCGGGTGGATGTGGAGATCGATTTCGAAAATGCGACGATTGGCCGGCAACGGCGCGTTTTCGACATCGACCCCCAGACGTTCCGCACCGAAATCGCCAGGGCGCGCACCTTCGGTTTCGTCTCCGACGTGAAGAAGCTTTGGGCGGCGGGGTTCGCCCTCGGCTCCAGCCTCGAAAATTCCGTGGCGCTCGACGGCGACCGCGTCTTGAACCCGGAAGGCTTGCGCTATCGCGACGAATTCGTGCGTCACAAGGCGCTCGACGTCGTGGGCGATCTCGCGCTGGCGGGGGCGCCGATCATCGGCGTGTATCAGGCGCATCGGCCGGGCCACGCGCTCAATGCGGCGATTTTGACCGCTTTGTTCGCCGACGCCTCCAATTTCGAGATCGTCGAAGGCGCGCCCCGCCGCGCGACCGCGCCCGCCCGCACGGGCGCGCGCATGGCGGCCGCTCTCGCGGCGCGCGTGGATTGAGATTTGAAGCGCCCGGGAAGCGGCTTGCGGGCGGAAATGCGATTTGGGCGTTTTAGCGCCATAATCCCGTGGTGTTCGCTTGACCGTTCGACGCCGGCGCCGTCAAACACCCGCCGCAGGTCGGAGGGGGCGTACGGCCTCAGGGGAATGGATGCGATGAGGTCAGTTGCTCAGGCGAGAATTCGCCCCTCGGCGCCGGGGCGCTTATTTCGGGCTTCGAAATTGGCCGTAGCGTTTGCGCTCGCCGGCGCCCTCGTCGGCTGCTCGTCGTTCAGCGTGGAGGATCTCAACCCGTTTTCGGGCGAGAAATACAAAACGGTGGTCGATCCCGTCGTTCCGGCCAGCACCGCCTACGATCAGGGTCTGGCCAAGCTTGCGGGCGGCGACCCGACCGAAGCGGCCAAGAAGTTCACCGAGCTGGGCAAGAAGTATCCGGGTTCCGACTGGGCGCGCAAAGGTCTGTTGATGACGACCTACGCGCAATATACCGCTGGCGACTATGACGACGCCGCCGGTTCCGGCAATCGTTACGTCAAGGAATATCCGAAATCGTCCGAGGCGCCTTACGCGCTCTATCTTGAGGCGCAGAGTCATTATGCGCAGATCATGGACATTGCGCGCGATCAGGACCACGCCGCCAAGGCGCTCGAATATTACACTCAACTTGTGCGGACCTATCCGAAGTCCGAATACGTCGATGACGCCAAGGCGAAGATTCAAGTCACCACCGACCAACTCGGCGGCAAGGAAATGTCGATCGGCCGGTTCTATGAGAACCGTAAAAATTACGCCGCTGCCATCAACCGTTTCCGCGCGGTGTTGACTTCTTTTCAGACCACCCGCCATTCCGAGGAGGCGCTCTACCGGCTGGTCGAGTGCTATCTTGGGCTGGGCGTGACCGACGAGGCGGAGACGGCGGCGGCCATTCTGGGGCACAATTTCCCCGACAGCGAATGGTATCGCAACGCCTATGCGTTGCTAAAGAGCGGAGGCTTGAGCCCGCAGGAGCACGCCGATTCCTGGCTCACCAAGCTCTACAAGACCGTCGTGCCGACTTAAAAGATCGGAGGGCGCGATGCTCGCGCGGCTGTCGATCCGAGACATCGTCCTGATCGACCAGCTCGATTTGGAATTTTCGCGCGGCCTGACGATCCTCACCGGGGAAACCGGCGCGGGAAAGTCCATTCTGCTCGATGCGCTGTCGCTGGCTCTGGGCCTGCGCGGCGACGGATCGCTGGTGCGCGCCGGTATGGCGCAGGGCCAAGTGACTGCGGTGTTCGAGCCGCCCGACGGCCATCCGGTTCACGCCGCGCTTGCGGCGCAAGACCTGGCGAGCGAGGGCGAGTTGATCTTGCGCCGCGTGCAAATGGCGGACGGTCGCACGCGCGCCTACGTCAACGACCAGAGTGTCGGCGCCCAGACGCTTCGGGCGCTCGGCGCCAGTCTGGTCGAAATCCATGGCCAGCACGACGAGCGGGCGCTGCTCGACGCGGCGACGCATCGCGCCCTGGTGGACGCCTATGGCGGCTTGAGCGCGGAAGTCGCGCGCGCGCGCGCGGCGTGCGCTGCGTTAAGGGGCTGCGAGGCGGATCTGGCGAGAGCGCGAGCGGATGTCGCGCGACGCGAAAAGGAAGCCGATTTCGCCGCCCACGCCGCGCAGGAATTGGGCAAGCTGGGCGTCGAGCCGGGCGAGGAGGAGCGGCTCGCCGCGCGGCGCACGGCGATGATGCAGGGCGAGAAGGTCGCCGCCGACATCAAGGACGCGCTGCATTCGCTGAGCGGCGATTCGGCGGTGCTTCCCCTGCTCTCGACCATCGCCCGCCGGCTCCAGCGCCGCGCCGCTCAGGCGCCCGAGTTGATGGAGCCCAGCGTCCGGGCGCTCGAAGAGGCGATGAATTCGGTGGAACTCGCCGCGCAGGCGGTTGAAGAAGCGATGCGCGCCTGCGCCTTCGATCCGCGCGAACTGGAGCGCTGCGAGGAGCGGCTGTTCGAGTTGCGCGGCCTGGCGCGCAAATACAACGTGGCGGTCGAAACGCTGCCGGCGCTCGCGAAGAAATATGCGGGCGAACTGGCCGACCTGTCGGAAGGCCGAACCCTTGTGGCGGCTCTGGAAAAGCAACTCGCGCGCGCGCAGGCGGAATATGGGCAGGCCGCGCGGGCGCTCACGGGCGCGCGCGGCGGGGCCGCCACGGCCTTGTCGAAAGCGGTCAACGGGGAACTGCCGCCGCTGAAGCTGGAGCGCGCCGAATTCATGGCGCAGGTGGCGACCGACGCCGACATGGTCTCGCCCGACGGCTGCGACCGCGTGGAGTTCGTCGTGCGAACCAATCCCGGCGCCCGGCCCGGCCCGATGATGAAAGTCGCCTCGGGCGGCGAGCTTTCGCGCTTCCTGCTGGCGCTCAAGGTTTCGCTGGCCGAGCGGGAGACGGCGCCCACGCTTGTGTTCGACGAGATCGACACAGGGGTCGGCGGCGCGGTGGCCGACGCCATCGGCGTTCGGCTTGCGCGGCTCGCGACCAAGGCGCAGGTGCTCGCCGTGACCCACGCGCCGCAGGTCGCCGCGCGCTCGCAGCGCCATTTCAAAATCGTCAAGGACGACGTCGGCGCGCGCGTCGCCACCCGCGTCCTGACGCTCGGCCCCGCCGAGCGGCGTGAGGAGATTGCGCGGATGCTCGCCGGCGCCGAAGTCACGCGCGAGGCTCGCGCCGCCGCCAAGAGCCTGATCGAAAAAGCCGGCTAGCGGTTGGAACGCCGCGCTGGGGACGCGACGCTGGGGCGCCCGGACAGGATCGACGTTTCAGGTTTTGGCGTGGCGCTGGCGGATCATGAAATTGTCGAAGGAATATTCGGCGACCTGCCACCACAGATACTGGTCGGCGCGGAACGAAAGATAGGAATCCGCCAGTTTCTTGAAGCGCGGATTGTCGGCGCCGAGCTGGTCGTACAAATCGTTGGCCGTCTTGTAGCAGGCCTCCAGCACCTCCTGCGGGAACAGCCGAAGCGAGGCGCCGCTCACCACGAGGCGCTTGACGGCGCTAGGGTTGGCGGCGTCGTATTTGGCGAGCATGGCGGCGTCGGCGACGGCGCAGGCGGCGCGCAGCGCGGACTGATACGTCTTGGGCAACGCGTCCCATTTCTCGCGGCTCACGACCAGATGAAGCTGCATCCCGCCTTTCCAAAAGCCGGGATAATAGTAGTTGGGCGCGACCTTCGCGAGCGGCTGGCCAAATTTCTCGTCGTCGTAGGGGCCGACCCATTCCAGCATGTCGAGCGCACCGCTTTGCAGCGCACCATAGACGGCGTCGCGCGGCATCGCGACCGGCTCGGCGCCCAGCGTCTGAAAGATCTTGCCCGCGAAGCCGCCGACCCGCATCTTGAGGCCCTGCAAATCCTGCGGGGCCCTGATCTCCTTGCGAAACCAGCCCGCCATTTGCCCGCCCGTGTTCCCTGCGGGGAGCGCAAGCGCCTTGTAATCGGCGAGCAGGTCGTCAATCATCGCAGCCCCGCCGCCTTCCGCGAGCCAGGCCGAATGTTGGCGGGCGTTCATGCCGAAGGGCGTCGAGGTCGCGAAGATGAAGCTGGGGTCCTGGCTCCAGGCGTAGGAAAGCGCCGTGTGCGCGCCGTCCGCCTTGCCGTCCTGCACCGCAGAAAGCGCCTCGCTGGCCGGGGCGATCTCACCGGGAGCCGCGAATTTGAGGCGGAAATGACCGTCGGTGAGGTCGGCGAGCGTGCGCGCCAAAACCTGCTGGCCCGCCGCGATCAGATCGAGGCTGGCGTTGAAACTGGAAGCGACGCGCCATTCGACGTCCGGGTTCGTCTGGGCGAGCGCGGGGCTGGCCAGACCCGCCGCCGCAGTTAAGCCCAGCCCCGTCAGAAATTTGCGGCGCCCCTGCATCTTCAGCCCCCGGCTTCGCGCTGAACGCGCGTATCCCCTATACCTCAAGCCCGATTGAGGCGGCAGCGCGGAGGGCGGATGGCGGAAAATCTGTGGGTCGGACTCGTGGCGGGCGTCGTGTTGGCCGGGGGCGCCTCCCTTCGCATGGGCCAGCCCAAGGGGCTTCTGGCCTTCCGGGGGCGCGCGTTGGCGGCGCGGGCGATCGACCGGCTGCGGCCGCAAGCGACGCGGGTCTATCTCAGCGTGCGGGAGGCCGGGGCGGACTGGGCGGCGCTCGGGGCGCCGTTGGCGGTGGACGCGGCCGCTCAGGGCGGCGCGGGACCGCTAGCCGGGATCGCCTCTGCGCTCCGTCTGGCGCAAGCGGACGGGTTTGCGTTTATCGTCACCGCGCCCTGCGACGCGCCCTTCCTGCCGCGCGATCTGGTGGCGCGGCTACTGCGAGCCGGCGCGGACGCGGCGATCGCGCGGTCGCCCTCGGGGGTAGAGCCCATGTTCGCGCTATGGCCGGTCTCGGCGCGGGGCCGGGTCGAGGCGGCGTTGGCGCAGGGGCGGGGATCGCCGCGCGTTCTGCTGGCGGCGCTGGGCGCGGCGGAGGTGGAATTTGCGGCTGCGGC
>JAYVYJ010000015.1:0-21907 GCA_043784465.1 Hyphomicrobiales bacterium | reverse complement strand
GATGGTGGAGAGCGACGTTTTCGCGCTAACGCGAGACGAATGGACGGCGCGCTACGAGGCGTCGGCCCTTGAGGCGGCGCCATGAAATTTCTGGATCAGGCCCGAGTTTATGTGCGTTCCGGCGACGGCGGCGCGGGCTGCGTCTCATTCCGGCGCGAGAAATTCATTGAGTTCGGCGGCCCCGACGGGGGAGACGGCGGGCGCGGCGGCGATGTCGTCGTGGAGTGCGCTCAAGGGCTCAACACGTTAATCGACTTTCGATTTCAGCAGCATTTCAAAGCCAAGACCGGAATGCACGGCATGGGCCGCAATCGCGCGGGCGGGCGCGGCGCCGATACGTTGCTCAAAGTGCCCGAAGGCACGCAGATTTTTGACGAAGAGACCGGCGATCTGCTGGCCGACCTCAAGACGCCCGGCGAGCGCGTCGTGATCGCCAAGGGCGGCAACGGCGGCTTTGGCAACGCCTATTTCACGACTTCGACCAATCGGTCGCCGCGCCGCGCCAATCCCGGCCAGGAAGGCATCGAGAAAACCATCGTGCTGCGGCTGAAGCTCATCGCGGACATCGGGCTGGTGGGCCTGCCTAACGCGGGCAAATCGACGCTGCTCGCCGCAGTCTCCGCCGCTAAGCCCAAGATTGCCGATTATCCGTTCACGACCCTGCATCCGGGTCTGGGGGTCGTGAAGGTGGACGACCGCGATTTCGTGCTGGCCGACATTCCCGGCCTGATCGAGGGCGCGCATGAAGGCGCGGGTCTGGGCGACCGGTTTCTGGGCCATGTCGAGCGCTGCGGGGCGATCCTGCATCTGGTCGACGCCACAGGCGACCATGCGGGGACCGCTTATCGCACCGTGCGGCAGGAATTGGAGGCCTACGGTGAAGGGCTGGGCGCGAAGGCGGAGATCGTCGCCCTGTCGAAGGTCGATGCGATGAACCCCGAATCGCTCAAGCTGCAGCGCGAGCGGCTGAAGCGCGCGATGCGCACCTATGGGCCGCCCGTTGAGGATGGTGAGCGACGCCGTCCGCCGCTGGAAATCTCCGGCGTTTCGGGCGCGGGGGTCCGGGAGGCGCTGCGCGCGGCGCTCGCCGAGGTGGATCGTACGCGGGCGGCGGAGAAAGCCGAAGCGCTGGCGTGATCCCCGCCCCTCGGGCACGCTTCGCTAGCCGCTGACGCCCTGAAATATAACGAAACTTGCAATCCGGCGCGCTCGGGCGGAGGAAGGAATCGGCTAGCTCGCCATGGCCCTTGACAAAACCTACTAAAATTATAGACTGATTGAAAATGGAGGCCACGATGCAAGTCGAAGCTGAAAATCCGTCGACCGTCGTCACGATCGCCGCGCTCGTGAAACTTGTCAATCTGCTCGGCGCCGAACTTACGGTCGGAAAATACCGTGAGGATATCGATCTCATCGAACGCTGTGTGCGGGCGAAGCTCTTTGCCCATGTCGATGGGGTGTCGGAGACCGATCACGCCTCTGGGGTGGCGCTGGCGCACACGCTGGTTGAGCCGGTGCTGAAGCAACTGCGCGAGCGGGTCGAAATGTTGGCGCCGCGGGTCGCGCCCGCCGGGACGCGCGCCCTCGTTACGCTGCACTGACGGCTTCGTCTAAAGACGAGGATTACACGCGCGCCTTCGCGGGCTAGTCTCCCAGGGAAAAGAGAGGCAGGCGAATGTCGGATCCAATTCTCGATGTCGCCAATGTCGAAGTCGTCTATAACAGCGTCGCGCTCGTGTTGAAGGGCGTGTCCTTGAAGGTGCGTCAGGGCGGGATCGTCGCGCTTCTCGGCGCCAACGGCGCAGGCAAATCGACGACGCTCAAGGCGATCTCAAATCTCCTGCGCGCCGAGCGCGGCGACGTCACAAAAGGCGAAATTCGTTTCAAGGGCGAGAGGGTGGACCGGCTAACGCCGAACGCGTTGGTCAGGCGCGGCGCCATTCAGGTAATGGAGGGCCGCCATTGCTTCGGCCATTTGACGATTGAGGAGAATCTGCTGACTGGCGCCTTTACGCGGCGCGACGGCGGCGCGGCGATCCGGCGCGATATCGAGGCGATCTACGCCTATTTTCCCAAACTCAAGCAGCGTCGGGGGTCGCTGGCGGGTTACGTCTCGGGCGGCGAGCAGCAGATGTGCGCCATCGGACGCGCGATGATGGCGAAACCCTCGCTGATTTTGCTCGACGAGCCTTCGATGGGGCTGGCTCCGCAGGTGGTCGAGGAAATTTTCGAGATCGTGCGCGACCTCAACACGCGCGAGAACGTCTCTTTCCTGCTCGCCGAGCAAAACACCAACCTTGCGCTGCGCTACGCGGAGTTCGGGTATATACTGGAGAACGGCCGGGTCGTGCTGGACGGCGAGGCTTCGGCCTTGCGCGACAACGAGGACGTGCGCGAGTTTTATCTGGGCGTCGCAGGATCGGAAAGGCGCTCGTTCAAGGACGTGAAGAGCTACCGGCGCCGCAAACGCTGGCTTGCCTGAGGGGCCTCATGCTCGATCTTGATGGCGTGCGCGCCCGCCTTGAGGAACTCGTCCACCGCTCGCCGCGCCTTGCTGCGCAATGGCAGGGGGGCGCGTCGGAATTTTCGCGCGTGCCTTTGCTGCGCAAAAGCGACCTGGCTGCGTTGCAGCGGGAAACGCCGCCGTTCGCGGGCGTGGCGACCTCGGCGGGAGGGTTCAAGCGGCTGTTCATGTCGCCGGGACCGATCTTCGAGGGAGAGGACTTCGGCGCCGACCTCTTTGGCGCCCGGGCGGCTTTGGCGGCGGCGGGTTTCGTTGGCGCCGATATCGTGCTGAACTGCTTTTCCTATCATTTGACGCCGGGCGCCTTCATCATGGAGAGCGGCGCCCATGCGCTTGGCTGCGCCGTTATTCCGGCAGGGCCCGGCAACACCGAACAGACTTTGGCGGCCGTTGGGCATTTCAAGCCGACCGCCTACGCGGGGCCGCCGGATTTTTTGAAAATCCTCCTCGATAAGGCGACGGGGGAAACGTCAATCCGAAAAGCGTTCGTATCGGGCGGCGCATTGCCGCCAAGCCTACGCGCCGAGATGGAGGGGCGCGGCGTCAAGGTGCGGCAGGCGTTCGCCACCGCCGAACTGGGCATGGTCGCTTATGAGACGGAAGGGGCGGACGGCGAACTGGCGCCGGGAATGAAAATCGCCGACGACGTTTATCTGGAGATCGTAAGGCCCGGCTCGGGCGATCCCCTTGCAATGGGTCAAGTCGGGGAAATCGTAGTGACGGCGTTGCGCGGGGGTTTCCCGCTGCTGCGCTTCGCAACGGGCGATCTGTCGGCGTTGATCGGCAGGGATCGCATAAAGGGTTGGATGGGACGAGCCGACCAGACGACCAAGGTGAAGGGCATGTTCGTGCACCCCTCCGCCGTGGTGGAGGTGGCTCGGCGTCACCCGGAACTGAAAGAAGTGCGGCTGGTGGTGCGGCGCGAGAACGAGCAGGACGTGATGATTCTGCGGGTGGAAACAGACCACGCTTCGCCCGCGCTGGCGGAGGCGATCGCGGCCAGCTTGCAGACGGCGACGAAGTTGCGGGGGGTAGTGGAGTTCGTCGCGCCGGGGAGGCTGCCTAACGACGGCAAGACGATTGCAGACGAACGACCGGTATCGTAAGATGTGGCTCGTCCTCATAAGCGAAGCGAATCTATTCACATCCCCGTTACTTAAGACTATCGAAACAACTAGCGATACCCGATAGTCTGGATGGCTTCGCTTCACTCTCAATGACGTTGTTCAGCCAACTGAATACTTACGCAAGCGCCCCTGTCGTCGCCGCTGGCGTCACCCCCTCGCGCGCGAACAGCGCGGCGAGCTTCTCCGCATCCGGCTGCCCGTTCGTCAGCGTCTCATCGCGATGAATGCCGCCCGCGACGAACAGCACGTCGATGCCCAGCCCCGCCGCCCCGCGCACGTCGGTAGGAAACCCGTCGCCGATGGCGAGGATGCGCTGGGGCGGGTGGCCCAGGGTCCGCGTGAGGACGGCCTTCGCAGCGTGATAAACCGGCGCATGCGGCTTGCCAGCATAGGTCACCCGCCCGCCAAGCGCAGCGTAATCGCGGCCCAGCGCGCCCGCGCAATAGACGAGGTCCGCGCCGCGATGAATAACGATGTCGGGGTTGGCGCAGACGAACGGCAGTTGGCGGGCCGCCAGGGCCGCCAGGCGGGGGGCGTAGTCGGCGGGCGTCTCGCGGTCGTCGTGTTCGAGGCCAGTGCACAGCACATATGTCGCCTCGTGCGGCCCCACGCGCGGCGGCGTCAAGCCCGTGCGGGCGGCCAGCGCGTCGAACAGGCTCATATCGCGTTCGTGGCCGATGGTGTGGACGGGTGCGTTCCCGTAACCCTCCATCAGCGCCAGCGTCGCGTCGCCGGAGGTGACCACGGCGTCGAGCGCCTCTGGGGCGACGCCCAGGCGCAGCATCTGAGCCAGCACGGGGGGATGGGGGCGCGGCGCGTTGGTCAGCGCCGCCACGACGCCGCCGCGCTTTCGATAGGCGACCAGCGCGTCGGATGCGGGGCGGAAGGCGGAGCGGCCGTCGTGCAGAACGCCCCAGACGTCGCAAAGGATCGCGTCATAGGCGTCGGAAATTTCGGCGAGCGAGGCGATGAGACGGGTCATGACGTGGGCTTGGTCGTCGGCGGACCGGGAAGTCAAGCGGCTCCATGGCGCAGATAGAGCCGGGACGCCCGCCCATGCCGGCCGTCGAGTTCGACGAAATGGGGGAAGCCCATATGCGCGAACAGGTTGTCCCAGGCCGCGATCGGCAATTCGGCGATGTGATGGTAGTGGGCGGCGCGGTTGCGGTCGGCGGCCGAAAACCAGACGGCGTCGCCGTGGCGGATGCAGTTCTCCACCACTTTGGAGGCGAAAAATGGCTCGATGTGCTCAGCGACTTCCGTACACATCACCAAATCGAAGGTGCGCTCCAGCGCGGGCATGAATTTGAGATTGTGTTGCAGGATGCGCTCGGGCGCGACGCCGATTTCATGGAGCCTGCGCACGCCCGCCGTCGTGCCCTCGACGGTTACGAAATCGAGGTTTCGGTCTGAAAAAACCTTCGTGATTTCGCCCCCGCCGGAGCCCAATTCCAGAACCGAATGCAACTCCCGCCCGAGCAGGGCGCGGAAAACGTTCTGCATATAATCGACCAAATTTTGCGCCGTCGCGCGCTCCGGATGTCCGTGGCCGTCGAAATAGGCGTCGGGGTACATCGTGTCGATGTTGAGATATTTGAAGCTGTAGGGGCAGGCGGGCTGAAACCACCAATCGTTGCCGAAACGGTGATAGCCGGTGTCGCGATTGCCGTCGATGTGAACTGTCAAAGCGTGATCGCAGGCGATTTCGATGACGCGGAGGTCGCCGCGCTGAATCTGCGAAATCTGGCGATGCCGTCCGACTTGCGGACCCCAACGACGCTTCGCGTTTTGGAGGGCGCGTCGGATGCTTTTGAACATGCTCGGAAGCTCCCCCCGCCAACGCGTCGCGACGGTCGCCGCTTTGACCTGTCATCGTCGGGTTTGGCAAGATGGTCGATGGGTTGACGGGCGCGCCTGTCCCGGCCATGACGCCGCCGCCCTGAACGCCGGAGCCCGCCTTGGCCGTCGCCGATCTTATCACCTACGACGACTTCATGAGAGTGGACATCCGCCTCGGCACGGTCGTGAAGGCCGAGCCGTTCCCGCAAGCGCGAAAACCTGCGTTCAAGCTGACCATCGATTTCGGCCCCGAAATCGGCGTCAAGAAATCCTCAGCGCAGATCACGAAGCACTATACGCCCGAGACGCTGGTCGGGCGGCAGGTGGCGGCCGTGGTCAATTTCCCGCCGCGCCAGATCGGGCCGTTCATGTCGGAAGTTTTGACGCTCGGCTTTCCCGACGAAGCGGGCGAGGTCGTGCTGATCGGCCCCTCGCAGCCGACGCCGAACGGCGGGCGCCTGTTCTGACTCAGCTTGACCCTGCCGGGTCGCCTCCCTAACTAAGATCGGGAACAAACTCTGAGGATGAAATGGCCGATTTAGCCACCGCCAAGGTCACGGACGCGAGCTGGGCGCACGACGTGCTCAATTCGTCGGAGCCGGTCGTCGTCGATTTCTGGGCGGAATGGTGCGGTCCGTGCCGCATGATCGCCCCCGCGCTCGAAGAGATCGCGGGGGAACTAAAGGGTAAAGTGAAGATCGCCAAGCTCAACGTCGACGAAAACCCCACCATCTCTGCGCAGCTCGGCATCCGCTCGATCCCGACGCTCATGGTGTTCAAGGACGGCAAGCAGGTCGCGACAAAGACCGGCGCGGGGCCGAAAAGCGAACTTCAGCGCTGGATCAACGCCTCCGTCGCTTAGGCGACGATCTCGCCGAGCGCCACTAAAAGGCGCTCGGTCTGGACCGCCGTACCCATGGTGATGCGCAGGTAGTCGGTCGTTCGCGGCTTGTTGAAATGCCGAACGATGACCGCTCTCGCCCTTAGCTCGGCGGCGAGGTCGGCTCCCGCGAAGCCTGGGCGGCGGGCGAACACGAAATTGGTCGCCGAAGGCAGCACCTCAAAACCCAGCTTATGCAAACCGTGCGTCGTCTCCTCTCGCTGCTCAAGCACATCTTGCAAGCGCGCCTGAAAATAAGCGTCGTCCTCGATGGAGGCGACGGCGCCCGCCTGGGCCGGGGCGTCGAGCGGATAGGAATTGAAGCTGTCCTTCACGCGCCCGAGCGCCTCGATCAGCCCCGCATCGCCCAGAGCATAGCCGACGCGCAGACCCGCCAGCGCTCGGGATTTCGAGAAGGTGCGGATGACGAGCAGGTTGGGATGGCTCGCGATCAACGGGACCGCGGTTTCGCCTCCAAAGTCGACATAAGCCTCGTCGATGACCACGGGCTTGTCGGCGTGCATCTCGACGAGTTTGGTGATTTCCGAGAGCGCCAAGGGAATTCCGGTCGGCGCATTGGGGTTGGCGAGGATGACCGCACCGCAGGGACGGCGGTAATCCGCGATCTGAATGCGCATCTCCGCGTCCAGCGCGACGGTCTGGCAGGTCACGCCGGTGAGTTGCGCATAGACGGGATAGAAGCTGTAGGTCACATCGGGAAACAGCAGCGGCTTCTCGTGCTTGAGCAACCCGGCGAAGGCATGGGCCAGCACTTCGTCCGACCCGTTGCCGACAAACACCTGTTGAACGCCAACGCCGTGATAGGTGGCTAAGGCGTGGCGTAGCCGGGACGCTTCGGGGTCCGGGTAGAGGCGCAGGTCGTCGTTGGCCGCGCCGCGAATCGCCTCCAGCACTTTGGGCGAGGGACCGTAGGCGCTTTCGTTGGTGTTGAGCTTGACAAGGTCGGGCAGTTTGGGCTGCTCGCCAGGCACATAGGGGTGAAGCTCGCGCGCGAGCGCGCTCCAATAAGGGTTCATGGCGACCATCCCGTTCCCCGAACGGCTTAGCGGGCGCCCTGCGACCGGGCAAGCTTGTGAGACGTCGCACTTATCCACCGCGTGGCTTGCGCGCAGCCGATCGCGCCTTGCGCACGATCCGCCGTCGTTGTCTGCCGCCGCCTTGAGGGCGCTTGACCGACCGCGCCCCCGGCGCCCCCGTCGAGCCGCGCCCCGAGCCCGGCTTCCTCATGTCTGGAGACCCGCCATGTTCCGTCGTCACCGCTTCGTCGTCGCGCCCAATTATCGAACGCGGCTGACATGAGGGACGTCCTCAGCCTCGAAGAGCGCGGCTTCAACGCATGGCCTGCGCCGCGCAACGTCTCTTTTGGCGGCTGGGTGTTTCGTTTAGGCGGCAGCTACACCAAGCGCGCCAATTCAGCCAACGCGCTGGGCGAACGCTACGAGATGCGCGCGGGGTCGATCAACGCCTACACGCCCGCCCGCGATTTCTCAAACGTCCGACGGGAGGCCGAACTTTTCTACGCCGCCCACGGCCAGCCGACGATCTTTCGGCTCAGCCCGCTGGCGGGCGCCGACGCCGACCCGGCGCTTGCCGCGGCGGGGTATGAGAAGCTCGACCCCTCCACGGTGATGATCGCGCTTTTGGACGCCGCACAGACGGAGCCTGGCGTGACGCTCGCGCCCGCGCCGACGCCCGCGTGGCTTAACGGCATCGCGGCGGCGCGGGGCGTGGCGCCGTCGCACCGGGCGATCCACGACCGCATCGTGCAATCCATCGCGCCGCCGACGGCCTTCGCGACCGTCCATGTTGGCCAGACGGCGGCGGGGTTCGGGCGGGGAGTCAGCGAACGCGGCGCGGTCGGGCTGTTCGATATCGTGATCCGTCCGGAGTTTCGCGGACGCGGGCTTGGCCGTGCCCTCACCCGCGCGCTGATGAACTGGGGGTGCGGAGGCGGCGCGACAAGCGCCTATCTCCAAGTGATCGACGCTAATCGCGTGGCTTTGGCGCTCTACGAAACGCTCGGCTTTCGCGCCGCCTACCCCTACCACTACCGCCGACGCGCGCTTCAGTGAGGCGCGAGCGCGGCGTCGATCAGCCGGAGGCGCACACGCTCGCGCCCGCCGTAGCGGTCGAGCGTCAGCGCCCCCGCGAGATGGGCGTAAGTCCCCTGCAACGCCCTGAGACCCTGTCCCAGCGGTTTGCCCGCAGCGCGAAAAGCGATGCCGTCCAGCGCCCGTCCGTCGCCCGCCACCGCACGGAACCGCAGATGGTCGGCGCCCACCGCGGTCACGCCCTCGATGCGATGACGCGGCAGCGCGAACACCGGCTCCGGGTTGCCCGAGCCGAATGGCCCCGCCTGCTCGACCGAGCGCCAGAGGTCCGGCGTCGCGCCGGACGCCGCCAGCGCCGCGTCGATGACCAAAGCCTCGTCGCGCCGGGCCTCGCCCACGGGACGCTCCAGCGCGGACTCCAGATGCGCGCGCATCTCGCCGAGCTTTTCGCGGCCGATGGTCAGCCCCGCCGCCATTGCATGGCCGCCGCCTTTCAGAATCAGTCCCGAGGCCGCCATCCCCGACACGATGCGCCCGATGTCGACGCCAGGAATCGAACGCGCCGAGCCTGTGGCCTGCGCCCCGTTGAGCGCCAGCGCGAACGCGGGGCGCTGAAAACGGTCTTTAAGCCGCGAGGCGACCAGCCCGACGATTCCGGGCGGCCAGCCCTCGCCCGCCACGATCACGCAAGCCCCGCGTTCCTCCACCCCCATCGCGACCAGCGCCTGCGCCTCGGCCTCGGCGACAATGCCAAGTTCGATGCGCTGGCGCTCGCGGTTGAGCCGGTCGAGTTCGGCGGCGATGCGCTCGGCCTCGTCCGGGTCGGAGGCGGTCAGAAGGCGGGCGCCGAGCGCGGCGTCTCCGATGCGGCCTCCCGCGTTGATGCGCGGGCCGATGAGGAAACCCAGATGGTAGGGCGTCGGCGGCCCGTTGGCGCCCGCGACGTCGAAAAGAGCCGCCAGGCCGGGACGCTCGCGCCGCCGCATCACCTCAAGGCCCCGTGCGACGAAGGCGCGGTTAAGGCCCGTCAGCGGCACGACGTCGGCGACGGTGGCCAACGCCACCAGATCGAGCTTGCGCATGAGATCTGGCGGAGAGGCGACGCCGCGAAGGCGGCGGTTGAGGTCCACGAGCGCCATGAACACGACGCCGGTCGCGCAGAGCGCATTGAGGCCGGAGAGATCGTCCTGCCGGTTGGGATCGACCAGGGCGAGCGCCTGCGGAAGCGTCTCGGGCGCCTGATGATGGTCGAACGCCACGACGTCGAGGCCGAGCGAGGCGGCCTCCGCGAACGGCTCGAAGCTGACGGCGCCGCAATCGACGGTCACGACGAGGTGGGCGCCCGCCTCGTGCAATTCGCGCATCACGGCGACGCTGGGGCCATAGCCCTCGGTCACGCGATCGGGGATACGAATCCACGTCTCGCAGCCGAGTTCGTTTAAAGTTTCCGACAGGAGGGCCGCCGAACAGGCGCCGTCCACGTCGTAATCGGCGAAGATCGCGACGCGCTCCTTGTGGGCGACGGCGTGGGCGAGCCGTTCGGTGGCGGCGGCCATGTCCGACATCGTGCGCGGGTCGGGCATCAGGTCGCGAAGCGTCGGCTCCAGATGACGCTCGACGTCCTCGATGGCGACGCCGCGGCCTGCGAGAATGCGCGAGAGCAAGTCGGTTCGCCCAGCGGTCTGGGCGATGGCCTGCGCGCGCGCCTCGCCGGCCGCGTCGAGCCGCGCGCGCCAGCGCCGCCCGCTCAGAGAGCGCTCCACGTCCAGAAAAGCCCTGCCCCCTTCGTTCACATCGCTCCTCAAGTGAATCCGGCGTGGGGCATAGGCTGCGCGCGCGGCTTCGTCCATATTGACAGGGGGGCTGCGCCCCGAAATAAGCCGCCGGAACGCCACGAGAGAATGGGATGCGTCTGCGCTTCGCTCTGCCGTTGATGCTCGTCGCTTTCGCCACACCGGCGCGCGCCGATTTCCGTCTCTGTAACCTCACGTCGGACCGAATCAGCGTGGCTTTGGCCTATACTGACGGCAAGACCTGGGTGAGCGAAGGGTGGTGGAACCTGAAGCCCACCGATTGCGACACGCTCGTGCAGGGCTCTCTCGCGGCGGAATTCTACTATGTCTATGCGATGGACGAACGCGGCGGCGAGTGGAAGGGCAAGGCCTACATGTGCACCAATGACCGCGAGTTCAAAATCGAAGGCCGCGAGAATTGTTTTGCGCGCGGCTACGAGCGCACGGGATTTTTCGAGGTCGATACGGGCCGGGACGCGAAAAACTGGACCGTGCAGCTAACCGATTCCACGCGCTAGAGCCTGCGGCTCTAGAGTCTGTTATTTTCGCGCGCCTCTTCGCGAATGACCGGTCGCCCCTTTTTCACAGGCGGCGCCAACCTGAAAGGTCTCCCCATGACCCGTCGCGCCCGCCGCATCAAAATACTCGCGACCCTCGGCCCCGCCTCGCAGGACCCTGAAGTTGTAGAGGCGCTTTATCGCGCCGGGGCCGACGTGTTCCGCATCAACATGAGCCACGCTTCGCACGATATGATGCGCGAGCGGGTCAAGACGTTGCGTGCGCTGGAGGAAAAGGTTGACCGGCCTATCGGGATTCTGGTCGACTTGCAGGGGCCGAAGCTGCGCGTAGGGCTCTTCGCCGAAGTCGGCGTCACGCTGCGCAGAGGCGACATGTTCACGCTCGACGACGACCCCGCGCCCGGTGACGCGACGCGTGTGCAGCTTCCGCACCCCGAGATTCTGGCTTCGCTCCAGCCGGGTCACCGGCTGATGATTGACGACGGAAAGGTGCAGTTGCGTGTGCGTTCGCAATCGGAGCGCCATGCGCTGTGCGTGGTCGAGGTGGCGGGGCGCATCTCCAACAAGAAGGGGGTGAGCCTGCCCGACACGGAGCTGCCGACCTCCGCGATGACCGACAAGGACCGCGCCGATCTCCACGCCGCACTGGAGGAGAATGTCGACTGGATCGCGCTCTCCTTCGTCCAGCGTCCGGAGGACGTGCTGGAAGTGAAGGCCATCGCGGGCAAGCGCGCCAGCGTGATGGCCAAGATCGAAAAGCCGCAGGCCATCGAGCGGCTCGCCGATATCCTGGCGGTGTCGGACGCGATTATGGTCGCGCGCGGCGACCTGGGCGTGGAGATGCCCATCGAGCGCGTGCCGGGTTTGCAAAAGACGATCACCCGCATGGCGCGCAAGCTTGGCAAGCCGGTGGTGGTGGCGACCCAGATGCTGGAATCGATGATATCGACGCCGGTGCCGACGCGCGCCGAGGTCTCGGACGTGGCGACCGCCGTCTTCGAGGGCGCGGACGCGGTGATGCTGTCGGCGGAGAGCGCTTCGGGCCAGTATCCGCTGGAGGCGGTGGCGATGATGAACCGCATTGCGGAAGCGGTGGAATCGGAGGCGATCTATCCCGGCATCCTGCTTTCGCAGCGCCCGGTCGCCGAGGCGACCGGCGCCGACGCGATTGCGGAAGCCACCCGCGACGTCGCCGACACGCTGGGGATCAACGTAATTTGCGCCTGGACGGCGTCGGGTTCGACGGGCTTGCGAATCGCCCGCGAGCGCCCGCGCTCGGCGGTCATGGCGCTGACGCCCATCGTCGAGATCGCGCGGCGGTTGGCGCTGGTGTGGGGCGTGCATCCCGTCGTCACCGACGACGCGCGCGACGAGCGCGACATGACCGACCGCGCTTGCCGCCATGCGTTCATCGACGGTTTCGCGGGGGTGGGCGAGCGCGTGCTGGTGGTGGCGGGCGTGCCGTTCGGAACGCCGGGATCGACCAACAACTTGCGCATCGCGGTGGTGGGGCCGGATGGGGGGACGGGGTGAGGCGAGTCTCGCCAGATGCCGGCAAATGTCGGGGCGCGACCTTTCGGCCAGGGGACTTTTTTGCCTGAAGACCAAGCTTAACAACATCGCCCGTGAGCAGGGATGAAGGCCCGAGTACATCAACCCGGGTCTACACGATGGCCCGTCCAAGAACCGACGCCGGCGCTCCGGGCAATTTGACGTCGCGCGGCGCTTTCGGGCTTGGCCGCGTCCTCAGCGGACTTGCGGTGGGAACGATGGCGCACGACGCGGCGGGTAAGCTTTTGCCCCCGAGTTGATGATCGCCCACAGTCCGCAGTTGGGTTTGCCCGCAGAGGGGGCCTTCTGCCGGGTGTTCGGAGCGATCCTCGCCATTTGCGCTTTGTTTTATGCGTGGCCGCGTATGTCCGTTCTAGGGACCATTTTGTCGACCGGCTACTTGGGGGGCGCCGTGGAAACCCTTCCGCGTGTCAGCAGCCCGCTTGCCTCTTTCATCCTCTTCGGCGTCGACTTGGGCGTACTCGTTGAGTTGGGCCTTTGGTTGCGCCATCCGCGCGTTCGCGCTTTGTTTATCCAGGCGAGCCAGGCTCGCGTCATTTCCGAGCCCCGCCAAGCCTCGCTGGGTTTACCCCCCGCCCCCCGCAATCGGCCAGGAATAGCCGAATTTCCCGCCGGCAATATCCCCCGCCTCGACCTTCAGCGTGCGCCCTTCGTCGGCGGCGAAGGCGAAGCGGAAGTTGGGATCTTCGGAGATCGAAATGCCGCCGTCGACGGAAAACACCAGATCCTCGCCCTGATAGACGGCGAAATGGTCGACATAGCGCGCCGGCGTGTAATCGTGCGTGGTCTCGTCGCGCTGCATGCCCGTGAAATTGGGGTGCTGGATCATCACCACCGCTTCGCGATGGCCGTGCACGATGTCGGGCAACATGCGGAACTTCAGGGCTCCCAGAGACCTTGACGGATCGTCGAGCCCCTTGGCCGAGGGGGCCGAGCAGCCCCCCGCCGCGCGCACATAGCGTTTGGATTCGACGAGGCTGCCGTCGCTTAATTGGGCCACCAGATGCACAAAGGTGTCGGCGTTGACCCGCACGCGAGTCGCGATCTGCACGACTTCGGCCTTCTCGCCCAAAGTGAACACGCCCGCCATCGGGATCGGGTTTTCGTCAATCAGCAGGCTCATCTTCACGACGCGCCGGGAATCGCCCTGCGGCGTGTGGATGACGATCTTCATCGGCACCAGCGCGGCGTCCTCCGCCTTCTGCGGCGCGTCGAGCGCGACGAAATCGGCGCTTTCAACAATCTCGCGGTTTTCAAAGAAATCCCGCTTCAGTCCCGGCCAGAATTCGTCCGGCGGGGCGGCCTCCGCCGCCAGGGCGCCTCCCATCGCAAGGCTCATGGCGGCGGCCACGAGGCCGGTCCGGCGCGAAAATTTCATGGCTTGTCTTTCCCTGTTCATGCGCTCATTCCCATTCAAATTCGGCGAAGGCGGCGGTCGCGTTGCGCGGATTGTAGTCGTCGAACAACTGCCAGTTTCCGCGCTCTTCGACGCCGGCGCTCTTCGCAGCCTCGCCGATGTCGGCGCCGCGATGGACGAAGGCGCGGACGTCGCCCGCCAGATGCGTGAGATAGCCGCGCTCCGCCTCGAGCGCGGCGGGCCAGGGCGCGCCCAAGGGTCCGTGACCCGGCACCACCCGTTCGGCGGGAATCGCGGCCAATCCGTCGAGCGCCTTTAGCCAACCTTTCAGCGATCCGTCGAGCACGGGGACGTGGCCGGCAAACACGAGGTCGCCCGCGAACAGGATTCGCGACTCGGGATCGTAGATCGTGAGATCGCAATCAGTATGGGCGACTGGCCACGCCCTGAGGCGCAGCTTACGCCCGCCGAGGTCGAGTTCGCTCTCGTCCTCGACGAGCAGCGTTGGCGTGACGAAACGCACCTCGTCCATCAGCGCGTCGCCAAGAAATTTCCGGTAGGCCTTGCGGTAGAACGGTTCGCGCGCCGCCAGCGAGCGCGGCAGATTTCGGTGCCCGACGAACACGGCGCCAAGGCCTTCGAAAGCGGCGTCGCCAAAGACGTGGTCGGGATGCTCATGTGTGTTGACGACGTACAAAATGGGCTTGTCGGTGACGTCGCGAACCGCCGCCAGCAAGCGCCGCCCGGTCGCGACGCTGCCGCCGGTGTCGATGACGGCGACACCTTTTTCACCGACGACGAAGCCGAGATTGGCAATATTGTCGGAGGCCCTTTGGCCCGGCATGACGACCACGCCCTCGTGAGCGTAAACGCCCGGCGCCAGAACGCGCACCTCAAAACCGTCGGCGCCAGCCGCCAACGGCGCACACGATATCGCGAGCGCCAGCGAGCAAGCCAATAGGGGTTTCAAGCTGATTTCCCTCCTACCGCCGCCCGGCGCCTTGAACGCCTTTCCCAGCGGGCGCGAACTTAGTCGAAGCCTCGCAAAAGTCTAATTGTTTCGCATGCCAGCGCTACGGCCGCCCGGAAACGCAAAAGGGGCCGGAGCCGTCAGGTTCCGGTCCCTCGGAGATATTGACGTCGGGTTACTTGACGAGCTTGGGCCCGCCCGTGGGCACAGCCTCCGTCTCGGTCATTACGCCCAGTCGCCGCGCGACTTCCGTGTAGGCCTCAATCATGCCGCCAAGATCCTTGCGGAAGCGGTCCTTGTCCATCTTGTCGCCGGTCTTGATGTCCCACAGGCGGCAAGAGTCCGGTGAAATCTCGTCGGCCACCAGAATGCGCATGTTGTCGCCTTCCCAGTGCCGCCCGCATTCGATCTTGAAATCGACGAGCCTGATGCCGACGCCAAGGAACAGTCCTGTGAGGAAGTCGTTGACGCGGATCGCAAGCGCCATGATGTCGTCAAGCTCCTGGGGCGCGGCCCAGCCGAACGCCGTAATATGCTCCTCCGACACCCTGGGATCGGTGAGCGCGTCGTTCTGTTAGTAAAACTCGATGATGGAGCGGGGCAATTGCGTGCCCTCCTCAAGCCCGAGCCGCGTCGCCAGCGAGCCGGCGGCGACGTTGCGCACCACGACCTCCAGCGGGATGATCTCCAGCTCGCGCACGAGCTGCTCGCGCGGGTTCATGCGGCGCACGAAATGGGTGGGTACGCCGATCTCGTTCAGCCGCGAGAACAGATATTCAGAAATCCGGTTGTTAAGGATGCCCTTGCCGTCGATCACCTCGTGTTTTTTGGCGTTGAAGGCGGTGGCGTCGTCCTTGAAATGCTGGATCAGCGTGCCCGGCTCCGGACCCTCGTAGAGGATCTTCGCCTTGCCTTCATAGATTCGTCGACGGCGGTTCATGCGGAGCAACCGTGGCTGGAGGAAATCCATCGAATTCGGCCTTCTTGTCCAGGCTAGCACGCCACATCGCCAGGACGCAGACGTTTCACGCGCGCACCCCGACGAAAGACTGCGCTGGAGCGGGGTCTTCAGCCGACGACGCCGAAATACCCCGCGACGCGATGGCGGGCTAAACCCTGTCGTCCTTCTATCCGAATTGACGGCGAGGTACAAATGGTTCGGAAAAAGGGAAGTTGTGCCGCGCGCCGGGATTTCGGGCTAGACCAAGGTTCTACGCGATCCTGGTCGACGCCGCACATTTTTGCACTAAAGATGTAGGCGAAAAGGCGGCGTCCCGAGGGGGCCGTCAGGGGAGGATGACGAAATGGACGAAACGACGCTCGCCCGAATTCAGGGCGACCCGAATTACCAGGCTCTCGTCAAGGAGCGCAGCGGTTTTGGGTGGACGCTCGCGATCCTCATGCTGGTGCTCTACTACGGCTACATTGCGATCGTCGCCTTCGATCCCGCGGTAATCGGCGTGAAGGTCAGCGGCATGATTACGGTCGGCCTGATCCTCGGGGCGGGGCTGATCGTCACCTCCGTCCTCCTGACGGGTCTATACGTGCTGCGCGCCAACACTCGCTACGACACGCTGACCCGCGCGATCGTCGCCAAAGCGGCGGGGTCGGCCAAATGAGCCGCCCACTCGCTCTCGGCCTCCCGCTCGTCGCCCTCGCCGGTCCCGCGCTCGCCGCCGGCCCGATCGAGGCCGGCACGATGCAGGCGACCAACTGGACCGCCATCGTGATCTTCGCCGCCTTTGTGCTGCTGACGCTCGGCATCACCTACTGGGCGGCGGGACGCACCAAGACGGCCAAGGATTTCTACGCGGCGGGCGGCGGCATCAGCGGCTTCCAGAACGGCCTCGCCATCGCGGGCGATTATATGTCGGCGGCCTCGTTCCTCGGCATTTCGGCGCTGGTCTACACGGGGGGTTACTACGGCCTCATATATTCGATCGGCTTCCTCGTCGGCTGGCCAATCATCATGTTCCTGATGGCGGAGCCGCTGCGCAACCTCGGCCGCTTCACCTTCGCCGACGTCGCTTCCTACCGGCTCGCCGCCACGCCGATCCGCGCGATGGCCGCGACCGGCACGCTCGTCACGGTGGCGTTTTACCTGATCGCGCAGATGGTTGGCGCGGGTCAGCTCATCCAGTTGCTGTTCGGCCTGCCCTATCTCTACGCCGTGATCGTCGTGGGCGTCCTGATGGTCATTTATGTAACCTTCGGCGGCATGATCGCGACGACTTGGGTGCAGGTCATCAAGGCGTGCCTGCTGCTGGGCGGCTCGACGCTCATCTCGTTGCTGGTGCTCGCGCAGTTCGGGTTCGATTTCAACGCCTTGCTGGCCAAGGCTGTGGAGGTCCACTCCAAGCACGACGCCATTCTGTTGCCCGGTCCTGCGGTCGCCAATCCGATCAACGCATTCTCGCTGGGCATGGCGCTGATGTTCGGCACCGCCGGACTGCCCCACATTCTCATGCGCTTCTTCACGGTCAGCGACGCCAAGGAAGCCCGCAAGTCGGTGTTCTGGGCGACCACATTCATCGGGTACTTCTACATCCTCACTTTTATCATCGGCTTTGGCGCGATCGTGCTGGTGCTGCCCAACGGGGCTTATCATGAGGCCGGAGACATCGCGAAAGGGCTGCTGGGCGGGGGCAACATGCCCGCGATCCATCTCGCGCACGCGGTTGGCGGCGATCTTATGAAGGGTTTCATTGCGGCGGTGGCGTTCGCGACGATCCTCGCGGTTGTGTCGGGCCTGACGCTTTCGGGCGCCTCGGCCGTCAGCCACGACCTTTACGCCAGCGTGTTCCGGCGCGGACGGGTGGACGAAGGTTCGGAAGTGATGGTCTCGCGCGCCACGACGCTGGTGCTGGGCGTGGTGGCGATCGTGCTCGGCATCGAGTTCGAGAAGATCAACGTCGCCTTCATGGTCGGTCTCGCCTTTGCGGTCGCCGCGAGCGCGAACTTCCCCGTGCTGTTGCTCTCCATGCTGTGGAAAGGTCTGACCACGCGGGGCGCCGTGATCGGCGGGTTCGTCGGCCTGATCTCGGCGCTGGGTCTGACCATCCTCAGCCCCGGCATCTGGGAGGCGGTGATGGGCAATCCCAAGGGGTCGGCCCTGTTCCCCTTCGTGTCGCCGGCGCTCTTCACGATGCCGCTGGCTTTCCTTTGCTGCTACGTGTTTTCGGTCACTGACAAGTCCGAGCGCGCAGCGCGGGAGCGGGCTGCCTACGAAGCGCAATATGTGCGTTCGCAGACTGGCATCGGCATCGACGGGGCCGCCGCGCACTAAGGTCGAAGCTTTGGAAGAGGGCGCCTCGCGGCGCCCTTTTTCCTTTCAAAGGGTCGTTTTGCGGCCCGGCTCCACCTGCGCCACGTCGAGCGCGAGCCGTTCCACCTCCTCACGCCGATGGCTGACCAGGATGAGGGGTATAGCGAAACGGTCGCGCAGACTCGCGATGAGTTTCAAGAGTTCCTCGCGGCGAGCCTCGTCGAGCGAAGACATCGGCTCGTCAAGCAGAAGCGCGCGCGGGCAGCTCAGCAACGCGCGTCCGATGGCGATCCGCTGTTGTTCTCCCCCTGAGAGTTTGGCGGGCTTGCGGTCGAGCAGGGGACGGATTCCCAGCCAGTCCACGAGATCGTCGAAGCCGATCAGTGCCTCGCCTATGGCCCGCGCCCCGTAGAGAAGGTTGCCGCGCACCGAATAGTGAGGAAACAGGCGAGGCTCCTGAAACACATATCCGATGCGACGCGCCTCCGGTTTCAGGTTCACGCCTCTCGCCGAATCGAACATCACGTCGTCGCCGATGGCGATGCGGCCCACGTCGGGCGCGACGAGGCCCGCGACCATGTTGAGTAGCGTCGTCTTGCCGCCGCCAGAGGGGCCGACCAGCGCGAGCGTCTGGCTTGACGTTCGGATGTCGGCCTCGACCCTAGCGCCCCCCAGCGTCAAGCTCGCGCGAAGTTCGATCATCGCGCGCGCGCAAGACGGTTCGCCAGCGCCTCCGACAATGACAGCGCGATGACCGCGATCACGATGGCCACTGCCGTCAGTCTCCAGGTGGCGCCGGTGGCGTCGGGGTCCTGCGTGGTGTTGTAAATGGCGGTCGCCAGCGTCTGCGTCTCGCCGGGAATGTTGGCGACGAAGGTGATCGTCGCGCCGAATTCGCCGATGGCCTTGGCGAAACCGAGTACGAGGCCAGCGCCCACGCCCGGCAGCGCCAGCGGCATCGTGATGGTCAGGAAAATACGCGCCTGTCCGGCCCCGAGCGTGGCCGCCGCGTCTTCCAGCCGGCGGTCGACGGCCTCCAGCGACAGCCGTATCGCGCGCACCGTCAGGGGAAAACCCATGATTCCCGCCGCCAAAGCCGCGCCCGTCCAGCGGAACGCGAACACCAGACCGAACGTCCGCTCAAAAAACACGCCCAGCGGCCCATGGCGCCCGAAGGCGATCAGCAACAGCCAACCCGTCACGACCGGCGGCAGGACGAGGGGCAGGTGAACGAGAATATCCAGCCCCGTGCGGCCAGGGAAGCGGCTGCGCGCCAGCACATAAGCCACCGCGACGGCGAAAGGCAGGCTCACCAGCGCGCCAACGCTCGCCACCTTGAGCGACAGCATCACCGCCGTCCATTCCGCCGCCGTCAATCGCCTTACCCCTGTGTCGGGCGAGATATAACGAAGACGGCGTTGCGCGCAAATCGTGCGGCTGATTGTTCCTAGGTTTCTAACGTGAAAGACCCTCGGGCGGCTCTTTGGGAGGGCGAGACGACCAGGTGGTCCAGCTTGCACACGATTCGTCCGACGAATGCTCGTGTTCGAACCGGGGTTAAGAGCGTCTTGAAATCCGTCGAGCCTGATTGCGTATGTCGGACGGGTTCGGGCCCCGCCGTCCCAGCCTTGGGCGCCAAATTTCGTCGCCTTCGAGGCGAGATGGCGCGTCGCAACCCTAAGCGCAGGCAAGGCACGGGGCCGCAGCCTCCGGTTCCGCCTCCGCATATCCCAGATGGGTGAGCTATTCCCTCTGGAATATGCCGAAGAGCGTCCAGTCAGACCAGGCCAAGCCTGCCTTTAGACAAGAAGCTCATAGGCCGGTACCGTCAAAAACTCTTCAAATGTCTGAGAGAGAGACATTTTCGTGAACAGTTCTATTGCTTGAGAGAACCGTCCGCCGCTATATGCGGACTCGCCCAGAGTCTTGCGAAGCGTCGACATCTCGTCGTCAATCAGCGATCTGAACAAGTCCGGCGTCACCGTACGACCGTCCGCAAGCTTCGCATTGTGATGCAACCATTGCCAGACCTGCGCGCGGCAGATTTCAGCCGTCGCCGCGTCTTCCATGAGATTGTAAAGCGGAACTGCGCCTCGTCCGCGCAGCCAGGCTTCGATATATTGAACGCCGACACGAATATTTTCGCGCAAGCCGCCTTCGGTTCGCTCGCCTTCGTGCACATGCAACAGATCGGCGGTCGCAAAATTAACGTCCCCACGCAATTTGGAGAGTTGGTTGGTCTGCGGCATCAATCGATTGAACACCTCCATCGCCACAGGAACCAAATCAGGATGCGCGACCCAGGTGCCGTCATGACCGTTTGCAGCCTCTCGCTCTTTGTCCGCGCGCACTTTGGCGAAGGCGGCTTCGTTGGCGGCGGCGTCCCCTTTGATCGGGATTTGAGCGGCCATTCCTCCCATGGCGAAAGCGCCGCGGCGATGACAAGTTTTGATAAGAAGCAGCGAATAGGCGTTGAGGAAGGCCTTTCCCATCGTCATCAATGAACGATCGGGCGTCAGGAACTTTTCATTTTTCGCCAACCGCTTAATGAATGAGAAAATGTAGTCCCATCGTCCACAGTTGAGACCGACAATATGGTCGCGCAATTCGTAGAGGATCTCATCCATCTCAAAAGCTGCGGGCAACGTCTCGATGAGAACTGTCGCCTTTAGGGTTCCAACGGCGAAGCTAAGCTTACCTTCCGCGAAAGCGAAAACCTCGTTCCAAAGTCTCGCTTCATGATGGCTTTCCATTTTGGGCAAATAAAATGCAGGCGTGGACCGTGAGGCGGCCTGGGGTTTTGCGCAATGAAACACATAAAGACCAAAATCGAACAGCGAGCCGGAGGCCTCTTCTCCATCTATCAACAGATGGCGTTCGTTAAGATGCCAACCGCGCGGACGCACCATTAGCGCCGCAGGCGATTGCTTAACGGCGTAGTTTTTGCCTGTGCGCTGATCCGTGAACCCAATCACGCCTGCCCAAAAGTCCTTGAGATTCGCCTGGCCGTCAATCATGTTGGCAAAGACCGGCGAGGAGGCGTCCTCGAAATCGGCCATGAACACTTTGGCTCCGGAATTGAGCGCATTGATGATCATTTTTCGATCGACGGGACCGGTTATTTCAACCCTGCGGTCTTGCAAATCGGCCGGAATGGACCCGACTTTCCATTCGCCATCTCGAATGGATTGCGTCTCGGGCAGAAAGTCCGGCGTTTCGCCGGCGTCGAATCGTTTCTGCCGTTGCGCACGCGCAGCGAGCAATTGGAGCCGGGTTGTATTGAAAAGGCGATGAAGGTCTCCCAAAAATGACAGGGCGTCCGGGCTCAGGATCTCTTCAAGGCGTGGCGCGCCTGCAGAGCGGACCTCGATGTTCGGCATGGCGGTGGCCTCTCCTTTTAGGGTTTTGTGGTCGCGGACAGATATACCCTCACACGAGGCGCCGTAGTTGCAAATTTCGGAAGAATCCCGTTCCGACTATTAAATTCCGTCGCCCTTCGAAGGTAGCGGTGAAGAGGTCCGACCGCACCGATGGACGGCGACGGCTTCTTTCGTTGTCCAGACGGCAGGACTCTCATTGCGAAACCTTCGGGCGGGGACGCCCTTCGGGGAAAGGCGCGGACGACAAGGACGCCGCCTACGCGGGTCACCGTTAAATCGTTGACATTGCTACCATTGCGCACGTCGCCTGCGGCGACAATTCGGCGTAATGCCGAAAGACCAAGAGTGAAAAGCAGACCCTACAAATTCTGCCCCAGATCTGCTCCGATTCGCTCTACAGATAGCATTAACTCGTACTGCCCAAATCTTGGATCGAGCCAGAAGTTCCAATAGGCCCATAAATTCATCGCTTACAAATTAGAAAGATAGCAAAGCCGAAATACATAATGCCGCAGGTGCATTATTTCGTTTTTTAATTCTCGCTTATATAATATCGCGAAAATACTTTGATGAGAATTTCCGCCTTGATACTAGAGGCGTTACTGTCGAT
>JAYVYJ010000014.1:0-16400 GCA_043784465.1 Hyphomicrobiales bacterium | reverse complement strand
TCTGGGAGGAGCATGACGGCTACAGCTTCTTCGCGCGAGCGGCGCAATTACGTTGCTTCCGCGAGATCGCAGGCAATTTCATCGGCGTCCCCGTTCCTGCCGGCCTCGCGGAGGCCGCCGCTTGGCTGGAGAAGGCGCTTGCCGACCATTGGAACGGATCGTTTTACGTTTCCGTCGTCGCCGACGAAGGCCGCGCTCCGGTCGTCGCCGGATACGATCCCAACATCGACGTCGTCTGTGCGGCGATCTACGGGGCGATCCCGATCACCGACCCCAAGATGCTCGCGACGGCCGCGCTGCTGCGTTGGCAGTGGAGCGACCCGTCCTCGCCGAGCTTCTATTCCATCAATGGCGCGGATGCGGCGCACGGGCTGGGTCCGCTGCTCGGACGCTACCCCGGCGACGACTACGACGGCGACGTGAGCCATCCGGTGCCCGGCGGCCATCCCTGGGCGCTCTGCACCGCCAACATGGCGGAACTCTACTATCGCCTCGCCGCCGGTCTCCAAATCGATGCGACGGTTCTTGGCGCCCCGCTGGCCGCACGGTTCTTCGCCGATTTCGGCGTCTCGGCTTCCACGCCCCCCGCCGAGGCCGCGCAGGCGCTGCGGGAGGCTGGCGACGCGATGCTCCGCGCCATCGTCCTTCACAGCGATTCCTATGAACTCAGCGAACAGTTCGATGGCGCGACCGGCTTCGAGAAAAGCGTGCGCAATCTGACGTGGAGCTACGCCGCTTTTTTGAGCGCGCTCCGCGCCCGCAACTGAAATCGCCGGGCCTGTCGCGCGAATCGCGCGGGCGCGATAGAAGCAAACGTCATTCCCTTTCGAGAGCGTCCGTTCATGCGCATTCTTCTCACCAACGACGACGGCGTGCATGCGGCGGGCCTCAAGCTGCTGGAGCGCATCGCCTCGCAATTCTCCAACGACGTATGGATCGTCGCGCCCGAGACTGATCAATCCGGCGTCGCCCATTCCTTTTCGCTGTCGAGCCCGCTGCGATTGCGCGAGATCGCGCCCAAGCACTTCGCCGTGCAGGGCACGCCGACCGATTGCGTGCTGATGGCGGTCAAGCGACTGCTCGCCGATCACAAGCCCGATCTCATCCTGTCCGGCGTCAATCGTGGCCAGAACGTCGCCGAGGACGTCACCTACTCCGGCACTATCGCCGCGGCGATAGAGGGCACGCTGCTGGGAATCCCCTCGCTGGCGTTGTCGCAGTCGTACGGTGGGATGGAGGGTCGCGAAAAGCCGATCTGGGACGCCGCCGAGACGTTCGCGCCGGAGGTCATCCGAAAAGTGCTGGCGACCGGCGTGCCGCCCGGCGTGCTGGTCAACATCAATTTTCCATCCTGCGAGGCTTCGCAGGTGCAGGGCATTTCGGTGGTCGCGCAGGGGCGGCGCGACGCCGACCTGCTGCGCATCGAGGAGCGGCGAGACGGGCGCAACATTCCTTATTATTGGCTGATGTTCCAGCGCGCCGGCTTCACTCCCGGCGAGGGCACCGACCTTGAGGCGCTTAGCCATCGCAAAGTCTCCGTGACGCCGCTGCGCATCGACCTCACTGACGAGGCCGAACGGCGCCGCTACGCCGATTCTTTCGCCAAAAGTTGAGCGCATGATCCTGGCGGCAAGCGACAGGGAGGCTCGCGAGCGCGCGCTCTTCGTGCTGCGGCTGCGCCAACGCGGCCTGTCGGACCTGCGGGTATTGCGCGCGCTGGAGCGCACGCCGCGCTCCTTCTTCATGGCGCAGCGCTACGCCGACATCGCCGCGCGCGACATTGCGTTGCCTATCGGGGGCGGCCAGACCGCGCCGCCGCCCTCGACCGTCGCCCTGATGATCGAGGCGCTGGACGTGCAGAGCCACCATCGCGTGCTGGAGATCGGCGCGGGCTCCGGCTTCGCGAGCGCGCTGCTCGCCGCGCTTGGCGCCGAGGTGGTGGCGCTGGAACGCAGCCCGTCGCTGGCGGCTGAAGCCGCCGCCCGGCTCGACGCCTTCGGCGCCAGGAATGTGCGGGTGCTGCATGCCGACGGCCTTGCGGCCGAGGCCGTGGACGGCTCCTTCGACCGCGTGCTGGTGCATGCGCTGATCGAGCCGCCGGCGCCGCGCCTGACGAGCTGGCTGAGCGCCAACGGGGCGCTGGTGGCGGGGATCGTCGACGAGGAGGTGCAGCGCATCGTGCGGCTGGCGGCGACGCCGCAGGGGCTGGTCGCCGAAGCTTTCGGCGCGGTGCGCACGCTGACGCCGCTGTCGGCGGGCTTGATGCGGGCGCTGTAGGGCCGCTTTTTTCTCGTAATCGCTAACACGAAAGATTCATCTTAAACCCTGCCTTAACCGCCTTGCGCCATTCTCGATTTCATAGGGTTGCGTGGGTGGGTATGATCCGATGAGTGAATGCGTCGCCTTGTCCGTTCGGCGAAGCGCAGGTTTTGCGCTGACGGGATTTGTGGGGATCTGGCTGTCGGGCTGCGCCGACGCCACCCGTTTCGCCGATAACGGCAGTCCGTTCTCCAATCCGTTCGCCGTCGCTTCGAACGACGCGGCGGCGCCTACGCCGCGCGTCGCTTCCAAGCCGCTTGCAGCATCCCCTTACGCGACCGCCGCGCGGCCGAGCCCGACGGCGATCGCTTCCGCTCCCGCGTCGGCGCCCGCCACCACCGGCTCCCTCCATCCCCGCCCCGAGGCGGTCGGAGGCTCCGCAGCGGGCTGGACGGCGGTCGGCGGCTCGCCCGTCATCGTCGGCTCCACTGACGACGCCGCCACGCTGTCGTCGCGCTACGGCGTGCCGCAGGCCGCTCTGCTGAGCGCCAACGGCTTGCGCTCGCCGGGCGAAGTGCGCAGCGGCATGCGCATCGTCGTCCCCGTCTACAACGCGCGAGGCGACTCGCATGTCGCGAGGACCGACGACGACTCCAAGTCCCGTCGCGCGGCCAAGGCCGACGACGAGGACGCGAAACCCCGTCACGCCAAAAAGGACGACGACGAGGAGGCAAAGCCGCGCCACAAAGCCAGAAGCGACGCCGAAGACGCCGACAAGCCCCGTACCAAGGCCAAGGCCGAGAACGATTCGCAGGACGAGGCGCCAAAGTCGCACAAGGTCCATAAAGCCGAAGCGGACGACGGCGCAGCGGCCAAGGTCACGAAGGCTCAAGCGCCTGTCGAACGCTCCGCCAAGAGCGTCAAGACCGTCGCCGAAGCGGCCAAACCCGTGAAAGAAGCGCAAAAGCCGGAAAAGCCGGCGTCGCAGGTCGCCAAGGCCGATCCGCCGAAGCTTGCGCGGAAGCCGGAAGTCGACAAGACCCCGACCGCCGACATTGCGTCGGCCCCATCATCGGAATCGGCGCAGGCGAGCGAGGCGGGCCAGTTGCGCTGGCCGGCGCGCGGCCGGATCATCCAGGGCTTTAAACAGGCGGGCAACGACGGGATTAACATCGCGTTGCCGGAGGGCACTTCGGTGCGCGCGGCGGAGGACGGCAAGGTCGCCTACGCCGGCAGCGCGTTGAAAGGTTATGGCAATCTCGTTCTGATCCGCCATACCAACGGAATCGTCACCGCCTACGCCAACAACGGCGAACTCGACGTGAAAAGCGGCGAAACGGTCAAACGCGGCCAGGTCATCGCCAAATCCGGCCAGACCGGCGACGTCTCGACCCCGCAGCTTCATTTCGAAGTGCGCAAGGGCCAGACCCCGGTCGATCCCACGGGTTATCTCGCGGGGCTTTGAGCCCCGCTCAACAGAAACGTCGCAGACCGGGCGCCACGAGACGGGATTCCGGCGACGCGACGCTGAAAAGAAGGGGCGGGTCCAAAGACAGGCCCGCCTCTTCGTCTGTCCCGCCCCCTCGGCCAAATGGCGCAACTGCGCAAACCTTCGGCGTCACGTCTCCAGCCGCCGCTCCATCCGCCCCGCCAGGTCCTGCACGAATTGCCACGCGGTGCGGCCCGAACGCGCGCCGCGCGTCGCCGCCCATTCGAGCGCGTCGCGCTCGATGACGTCAGGGGGCGCGTCGAGGCGGAAATGCGCGCAATAGCCGCGCACCATCTCCAGATATTCGTCCTGATTGCATTTGTGGAAGCCGAGCCACAGGCCAAATCGGTCTGACAGCGAAACCTTCTCCTCCACCGCCTCGCCCGGATTGATGGCGGTGGACCGCTCGTTGTCCATCATGTCGCGCGGCAGCAGGTGGCGCCGGTTGGAAGTCGCGTAGAACAGAACGTTTTCAGGGCGCCCCTCTACGCCGCCCTCCAGCGCGGCCTTAAGCGATTTGTAGGACGTATCGTCGCCGTCGAATGACAAATCGTCGCAGAACACCAGGAAGCGATGGGAGTCGGCGCGCAGTCGCGACATCAGCGCGGGCAGACTCTCGATGTCCTCGCGGTGGATTTCGATGAGTTTAAGCGGCGGCGTAGCTTTGACGGCGGCGTGCGCGGCCTTGACCAGCGAGGATTTGCCCATGCCGCGCGCACCCCAGAGCAGCGCGTTGTTGGCGGGCAGGCCACGCGCGAACCGCTGCGTGTTTTCCAAAAGCGCGTCGCGCGCCCGGTCCACGCCCTTGAGCAGACCGATGTCGACCCGGTTGACCTTGGGAACGGGAATCGCGGTATCGTCGCCCGCCCGCCACACGAACGCGTCGGCGCCCCGGAAATCAGGAGCCTGCGGCGGCTTGGGGGCGAGGCGCTCCAACGCCTCGGCGATGCGATGGATGAGAGAGAGCGTCGAGAAATCGGCCATGCGGCGCCCTTTGCCATATCGCGCGGGTTCAGGCGAGACGCCGATGCGCGACACCCCGCTGCAAAATCGCTCTTTAGGTGCTATATGAACGCACGGCGCGGGCCTTGAACCCGACGCACGGAGGCGATTCATGGCTTCGCGATTGGCGCGTAACAAAATCATGGGCTTGACCGAAGCGGCGGCTTTGCGGGTCAGGGAGATCATGGACAGGGCGGACATTCCCGCCGTGGGCCTCAGGGTCGGCGTCCGCAACGGCGGTTGCGCGGGCATGTCCTACACGATGGAACTCGCATCGAACGTCGAGCCGCTCGACGAAGTTATCGAGGACAAGGGCGTCAAGGTGCTGATCGACCCCAAGGCGGTGTTGTTTCTGCTTGGCGCGCAAATGGACTTCAAGGCCGACCGGCTCGGTTCGTCGTTCACCTTCAGCAACCCCAACGAAACCTCGTCTTGTGGTTGCGGAGAAAGCGTCGCGATCACGCCTGCGCCCGCCGAGGCGCTGGGGGCCTAAGCGTCGCAGCCGATGGACGCGGCAGGGGCGGCGTGGTATGCGCCGCGCCCATCGAATTTGACTGGCCGTCTCGGCTGCGAAGGGTTTATCCATGCAATCCGTCCTCATCGTCGTCCACCTTCTGGTGGTGATCGCGCTTGTGGGCGTCGTGTTGTTGCAGCGTTCCGAGGGCGGGGCGCTGGGGACGGGCGGCGGCGGCGGGTTCATGACCGGGCGCGGCCAGGCCAATGCGCTGTCCCGGGCGACGGCGATACTCGGCGGCTTGTTCTTCGTTTCCGCGCTGGCCATGTCGATCATCGCCGGCTGGAGCCGGGCCTCGCGTTCGATATTGGACGAAGGCGGGCCGGCGAAGACCTCGACCGAAAAGCCCGCCGATTCGAACCTGCTCGACCAACTCAAAGGCACGAGCGCCCCGGCGTCTCCCGCTACGACGAAGTGACATGACGCCCGCGCTGTCCGTCGCGGTCTATTTCACGATGTGGTGGATCGTTTTGTTCGCCGTGCTGCCGTTTGGCGTGCGCAACGCGTCCGAGGCTGGCGATACGCCCGCGCCGGGCGTCGATCCCGGCGCGCCGGTCAACCCGCATCTTGCGCTCAAGGCGCTGGCGACGACTTTTGTGACGGGCGTGCTGTTTGCCGCGCTCTACGCCTACGTCGCGTATATGAGCTGAATTTGCCCTCGTTTCGCAGCGCGCGCGTCGTCCGCCACAGTCCCGGGCAAATGTTCGATCTTGTCGCCGATTGCGACAAGTACCCCGAATTCCTGCCCTTCTGCATCGGCATGAAGACCCGACCGCGCGGGCGGGACGCGCAAGGACACGACATCCTGCTCGCCGAAATGACGGTCGGCTACAAAGCTCTGCGCGAGAGTTTCTCCACCCGCAACACGCTCGACCGCGAGGCCAACAAAATCGTCGTGGAATATGTCGACGGGCCGTTCAGCCGCCTGCGCAACATCTGGACGTTTGCCCCTGATCCTGCGGGGTGTCGCGTCGAGTTCTACATCGACTACGAATTTCGCTCGCGGCTGCTGGGCATGCTGATGGGGCAGATGTTCGACGCCGTATTCCGAACGTTCGTCGGGGCGTTCGAGGCGCGCGCCGACAAGATTTACGCCAAACCGGCGGGCGAACTTCAGTAAGCTTCCGGCGGCGCGGGATCGCAGGTCCAGCCGTCGAAGGCCGGATGAAAAACGGTTCCGCGCGGGCAGAAGCGGCTCTCCTCGGGCGTGTTGGGCTGGCAATTTCCGCCCGCGTCCGTGTGATAACCCGACGCGCAGGCCTGCGGGTAGACGACGCCCCGTCCCGCCGGCGCGCGCGGGCGCGCGAAGGCGGTTGAAGCGGCGAACACGGCGAGCGCCGCCGCGAAACGAAATGCGATCATAGTCGGTCTCCTTACTCAATTTACGTGCGGACGAACGCGCAGGTTTCAACCCTCGCTGCGACGCGCCGCATCCAGCATCGAAAGCGCCTGCTCCACCGAAGCGAGCCGGACCCCAGCGCGCCCCAGATCGCCAAACCGCCGCTCGACCGCCTGTACGGCGCCACCCCGCCGCGCGCAGGCGAAATGCACAAGGCCGACAGGCTTGGCCGCGCTGCCGCCTCCCGGCCCGGCGACGCCGGTGATAGAGACCGAAATATCCGCCTGCGATCGTGCTAGCGCGCCCAGCGCCATCTCGCGCGCCGTGGGCGCGCTGACGGCGCCGTGGGCGTCCAGCGTCGCGGCGCGGACGCCGAGCATCTCGCGCTTGGCCGCATTCGAATAGGTGACGAAGCCGCATTCCACGACATCCGAGGACCCCGCGATCTCGGTCAGCAGCGCCGCGACGAGGCCGCCGGTGCAAGATTCGGCGGTGGCGATCCGTACGCTTTGCGAGCGCAGCGTCGTCAGCAGCGCCCGCGCGCTTGAAATCAACTCCGGAGTAAACATCAGATCCACCGCTTCCAGCGGAACCAGACGAACGGCGTGAGCGCCGTGACGACGATCAGGAAAAGGCCCCAGGCGTAGCCGTACGGCCAGTCGTACTCGGGAATGGTCTTGAAGTTCATGCCGTACATGCTGGCCACCAGCGTCGGCGGGATGCCGATCACCGAGACGACCGTCAGTACCTTGAAAATGTCGTTCTGTTCGATGCCGATCAATCCGAGGCTGGCGTCGAGCAGGAACTGGATCTTGTCGGAAAGCCGGGTCTCGTGCGCTGAGAGCGATTCGATGTCGCGTTTGACGCGGTCGAACTGGGCGCGCACCGGCGCGTCGAGCTTCGCCCCCAACTGGCTTTCGAGATAGCCCAGACCACGGCTCAACGACAAAAGCGCCTCCTCCATCAACGAATGAAACAGCCGTTGACGGCCGATTTCCGCGATGACGCTCTGCAACAGCGGCCCGCGCAGGCCCCGGCGAGACGTGCGCGGCGCGAACACCTCGCGCGAATGCACGTCCAGCTTGGTGGTCAGCCCCTCCAACTCGTCCGAGATATGATCGATCATCCCGTCGAGCACGCCGAGCAGGGCGCCCTCCGGGGTGGAAAACTCGCGGTCCACGCCGATCTCGGCGAGATATTCGGGCGAGCAGGGTTTGAGTGGCTCGTAGCGCACCGTCAGCAGCGCGTGCGGCGTGAGGGCGAGCGTGAGCGGATGGGCGACCGCGTCGCCGTTCGCTTCACGAACGGGAAGCGGAATATTGAGGCAGATCGCCGCGCCCACCCGATAGAAGCGGCTCGAATGGGCGATCTCGCGCATCGAGTCCAGCGTGGGCGGTCTGACGCCCAGCGCCCGCTCCAGAAAGTCGCTTTCCTCCTTGGTCGGCGCGTTGGCGTCCACCCATGTCGCCCCTTCGGGCAAGTGGTCGCCGCCCGGCCAGGGCTGGTACGTCGCATTGGCGAAATCGTGGATCGTCAGCATTGGCTTTCTCCCGCCCCCTCGGGCGCTTTCCTCTAGACCGGTTTTCCGATACGCAGCCCGCCAGTCACCGCGAACGTACGACGAGACAGATAAACCCATGCACCGCTACCGCTCCCATACCTGCGGCGCCCTGACGCTCGCCGACGCCGGGCAGGACGCCCGGCTCTCCGGCTGGTGCCACCGCATCCGCGACCACGGCGGCGTGCTGTTCATCGATCTGCGCGATCATTACGGCATGACGCAATGCGTCGTGGACCCCGACTCGCCCGCCTTCCCCGCCGCCGAAAAGCTCCGCGCCGAAACCGTCGTCCGCGTCGACGGCCTCGTGCGCAAGCGCCCCGAGGGCACCGGGAACGCCGAGATGGTCACCGGCCAGATCGAGCTTTACGTGCGCGAGATCGAGGTCCTCGGCCCCGCCGGCGACCTGCCGCTGCCCGTGTTCGGCGATCAGCCGTATCCTGAGGATACGCGCCTGCGCTATCGGTTTTTGGACCTGCGTCGCGAGCGACTGCATCGCAACATCATGCTGCGCACCCGAATTGTGGACTCGATGCGCACGCGCATGAAGGCGCAAGGGTTCTCCGAGTTCCAGACGCCGATCCTCACGGCCTCGTCGCCCGAGGGCGCGCGCGATTTTCTGGTTCCCTCGCGCATCCACCCCGGCAAGTTCTACGCGCTGCCGCAGGCGCCGCAGCAATACAAGCAATTGCTGATGATGGCGGGCTTCGACCGCTATTTCCAGATCGCGCCGTGCTTTCGCGACGAAGATCCGCGCGCCGACCGCTTGCCCGGCGAGTTCTACCAGCTCGACGTCGAGATGAGCTTTGTCGAGCAGGAGGACGTGTTCGCGGCGATGGAGCCGGTGATCCGGGGCGTGTTCGAGGAATTTGCCAACGGCAAGGCGGTGACGCCCTCGCCATGGCCGCGCATCCCCTATGCCGATTCGATGCGCAAATACGGCTCCGACAAGCCCGACCTGCGCAACCCGCTCGTTATGCAAAACATGAGCGAGCATTTCCGCGGCTCGGGCTTCAAGGTGTTTGCGCGGTTGTTAGAGCAGGCCAAGAACGAAGTGTGGGCGATTCCCGCGCCGGGCGGCGGGCAGCGCACCTTTGCGGATCGCATGAACGCCTGGGCGCAGGGCGAAGGCCAGCCGGGACTCGGCTACATCCTGTTCTTCGACAAGGCCAAAGACGAAACGACGCAAGCGCAATCCCCCGGTGCGACCGGCGTCGGCGGGCGCGGGCCGCTCGCCAACAACATCGGGCCCGAGCGCACGGAGGCGGTGCGCGCGCAGCTGGGTTTGCAGGCGGGCGACGCAGCGTTCTTCGTGGCGGGCGATCCGGACGTATTCGCCAAATTCGGCGGCGCCGCGCGCACCAGGCTGGGCGCCGAACTCAAGTTGATTGACGAGAACCGCTACGCCTTCGCGTGGATCGTCGATTTCCCGATGTATGAGCACAACGAGGAAGAAAAGAAGATCGACTTCTCGCACAACCCGTTCTCGATGCCGCAGGGCGGGCTGGAGGCGCTTCAGTCGATGGACCCGCTGAAGATCAAGGCGTTTCAGTACGACATCGCCTGCAACGGCTACGAATTGGCCTCGGGCGGCATCCGCAACCATCGCCCCGAAGCGATGGTGAAGGCGTTCGAGGTCGCCGGCTACAGCGAGCAGACGGTGATTGATCGCTTCGGCGGCATGTACCGCGCGTTCCAATACGGCGCGCCGCCCCATGGCGGCATGGCGGCGGGCGTGGATCGCGTCGTCATGCTGCTGGCGGGCGAGCAGAACCTGCGCGAAGTCGCGCTGTTCCCGATGAACCAGCGCGCCGAAGATTTGTTGATGGGGGCGCCCACCGAGGCGTCCAACAAACAAATGCGGGAATTGCACCTGCGCGTGAACGCGCCGGAGAAGTGACGGGCGTTCTTTCTTGCAAGGAAGCTGCGCGCGGCTTCGTTGTTCTCTTGAGGGGCGAGCGTGAGCGATACGAGCCAGACCGACCAGAAGGCCGAAGGTCTCGTTCGGTTGCTGCGGCATGTAGCCAAGGTCTTTCAGATCGACATCAGCGTGATCCTGTGGAGCGGCGCCGTCGTGCCGCTGTGCGACCGTCCAACCAGCGATCTCGCCATAAAAATCTGCGATCCCGGCGTCATTACGAGCTTGCTGCGCGCGCCCAAGCTTTGGACGGCCATCGAACTTTTGCTCAACGGCCGCATCCGGATCGTCAACGGCCTGTTCTTCGCCTTCGAGCCGCGCCGGCAGGATCTTGAGGACAAGATCCGTGCGGGCCTCTGGCGTCGGATCGCCAAGCGCGAGGCGTTCCGCGCGCTGAGCCCGTTCTTTTTCGGCGATCGCAATCCGTCCGTCGCTCGAATGGATTTTTCCGGCGACATCGAGGATCGCGCGGAGCAAGGGCGCGACGACAAGGCGCTGGTGCAGTTTCACTACGACCTGTCCAACGAGTTCTACGCGCTCTTCCTCGACCCGAACATGGTCTATTCCTGCGCCTATTTCCCAAGCTGGGACGCGAGCCTCGAAGAGGCGCAGGTCGCCAAGCTCGACATCGTGTGCCGCAAGCTTCAGTTGCAACCGGGCGAGCGTTTTCTCGACATCGGCTGCGGCTGGGGCGGCCTCGTCATCCACGCCGCGCAACACTACGGCGTGCGGGCGCATGGCGTGACGCTGTCGCAGGCGCAGTTCGATTTCGCGTGTCGCCGGATCGCCGAACTCGGCCTCTCCGACCGCGTCCAGATCGAATTGAAGGACTATCGCGCGCTGACCGGCGAATACGACAAGATCGCGTCCGTGGGCATGTTCGAGCATGTCGGTCTCGACAATCACGCCGCGTATTTCGAGAAAATGTCGTCGCTGCTGCGGGTGCGCGGGATGCTGCTCAATCATGCGATCACGCGGCGGGCCCGGCGCAAGGATTTCCGCCAAAAGCCGCTTGTCTACGAGGCGGTCACGCGCTTCATTTTCCCCGGCGGCGAACTCGACCACATCGGCCTGTCGCTCGACAATCTTGAGATCCACGGTTTCGACGTGCACGACGTCGAAGGTCTGCGCGATCATTATGCAAAGACCTGCCGGATCTGGTCCGAGAGGCTCTACGCCCGCCGTCACGAGGCGGAGGCGATGATCGGGGAGGCGAAGACGCACCTCTGGTTGATCTATCTGGCGCGCTGCGCCATCGCCTTCGAGCGCGGCGCCTCGGCGATTTTCCAGACGCTCGCCTCCAAACGCGACGGGAATATATCGGGCCTGCCGCCAACCCGCCGTCATCTCCTGGAGACGCGCCCGAGCTGACGGGCGACAGCCCGTACGCCGCCGTGCTTGTCGCCACCGTCTCTATATTAGGGTTTGGTGGGCGCACTAGGGCTCGAACCTAGGACCCGCTGATTAAGAGTCAGCTGCTCTACCAACTGAGCTATGCGCCCGACGCGGCTAAAACTCCGCGTTGAGGCTCGCCCCATAACAAAGGGGCGAGGCCGTGTCCACCCAAAAAGCGAAGGTCTTAGTTCTTCGCCTTGTCGACCAGTTTGTTCTTGCCGATCCACGGCATCATTGCGCGCAGCTTGGCGCCCACGTCCTCGATGGGATGGGCGTTGACGCGGGCGCGCGTGGCCTTGAACGAGGTCTGGTTGACCTTGTTCTCCAACATCCAGTCGCGCGTGAACTTGCCCGACTGGATGTCGGTCAGCACCCGCTTCATCTCCGCCTTGGTCTCCGCCGTCACGATGCGCGGGCCGGTGACGTATTCGCCATATTCGGCGGTGTTGGAGATCGAATAATTCATGTTCGCTATGCCGCCCTCGTAGATGAGGTCGACAATCAGCTTCACCTCGTGCAGGCACTCGAAATAGGCCATCTCGGGCGCGTAGCCGGCTTCCGTCAGCGTCTCGAAGCCCGCGCGGATCAATTCGACGAGACCGCCGCACAGAACCACCTGCTCGCCGAACAAATCGGTCTCGCATTCCTCGCGAAAGCTCGTCTCGATGACGCCCGCGCGGCCGCCCCCGATAGCGGAGGCGTACGAGAGGCCGAGGTCATGCGCGTTGCCGGTGGCGTCCTGATGGATGGCGATCAGGCAGGGTACGCCGCCGCCGCGCTTGTATTCGGAACGCACGGTGTGGCCGGGGCCCTTGGGGGCGACCATCAGCACGTCGAGGTCCTTGCGCGGCTCGATCAGGTTGAAATGCACGTTGAGGCCGTGCGCGAACAACAGCGCCGCGCCCTGTTTCATGTGGGGCGCGAGTTCGTCGCGATAGATGTCGGCCTGAAGCTCGTCGGGCGTCAGCATCATGACGACGTCGGCCCATTTGGCGGCGGAGGGCACGTCCATGACCTTGACGCCCTCGGCCTCCGCCTTGGCGGCGGAGGTGGAGCCCGGACGCAGCGCGACGGCGATGTCCTTGGCGCCGCTGTCGCGCAGGTTGAGGATATGCGCATGGCCCTGGCTGCCATAGCCGACGACCGCCACCTTCTTACCTTTGATAAGGTTCAGGTCGGCGTCGGAATCGTAATACACGCGCATGGTTCAAGCCCCCGGCCGGTCGGCCTCAAGTGTCTTGGTGGCGCAGCATCCGCGCCGATGGCCGGGGCTTTTGGGGGAACGGGCGAGGCGCGTCAAGCGCCGGGCGACGTCGTCAGCGCCAGCGCGTGTAACTCGCCGCCCATGCGCCCTTTGAACGCCGCATAGACCATCTGGTGCTGCTTGACCTTCGACAATCCCTTGAAGGCGGCGCTCTCGACATGGGCCTGCCAATGGTCGCCATCGTCGGCCAGCGCCTGAATCTCGATCTTCGCGTCGGGCAGGGCTTCCAGGATCAGGCGTTCGATCTCGGCGCGGGGCATTGGCATTAATTCGTCTCCGTCGTCGGTTTGGCGTCCGCCGCCTCAAGCCTGGCGATTACGTCTTTGGCGGGTTCGTTGCCGGGAATGGCGGCGCCGCCCATCATATAGACCGTGCATCGGGCGGGGTCGGTCGAGCCGATGGCGATCACCGCGTCGGGCCGAATATAGTTGAAACCCGCCAGCGCCTTGACCGGAACCAGTTTCATCGCGTCACCCCATCAGCGAAGGAAAGAAGCCTTCATGCGCGCGTTTCAGCGCGTCCCACGCTATGGGCGTCTCCCCCGCCAACCGCAAGCCGTCCCCGCCGGTGACGCCGATCAACGCGGCCGGCACGCCCGCTACCGCCGCCGCAGCCAGAACCGCTGCGGCCTCGCCCGCCGCGACGGAAACCACGTAGCGCGCCTGATCTTCGCCAAAAAACAAGGCGTGCGACGGCGCCGCGTCGATCTCGGCGCCGATCCCGCTCGACAGCGCCATTTCCGCGACCGCAACGGCGAGACCGCCGTCGGAGAGGTCATGCACGGCGCGCGCGCGCCCCTGCGCAATCAGCCCGCCGATGAAGGCCCCGTGGCGCTTCTCCGCCGCCAGATCTACGGGCGGGGGCGCGCCGTCCTCGCGGTCGAGGCACACCGCGGCGTAAGCCGAACAGCCGAGCCACGACGGCGCCCCGCCAATCAGCAATATGACCTCGCCCGGCCCCTTGAACCCGATCGAAGCCGTGCGCGAAACGTCGGCGACGAGGCCGACGCCGCCGATGGAGGGGGTTGGCAGGATTCCGCGCCCCGTCGTCTCGTTGTAGAGCGAGACGTTGCCCGAAACGATAGGGAAATCGAGCGCCCGCGCCGCCTCGCCGACGCCGCGCACCGCCAGCACCAATTGGCCCATCGCTTCGGGCTTCTCGGGGTTGCCAAAATTGAGGTTGTCGGTCAGCGCAAGGGGCTTTGCGCCCGTCGCGACGAGGTTGCGCCACGCTTCCGCCACCGCCTGCTTGCCGCCCTCGAACGGATCCGCCTCGCAGTACCGTTCGTTGACGTCGGTCGTCAGGGCCAGCCCCTTGGGGCCGTCGCCCAGCCGGATCACCGCTGCGTCGCCGCCGGGACCCTGGATCGTGTTGCCCAGAATCCGCGAGTCGTACTGCTCGTAGACCCAGCGCTTCGAGGCGCCGTTGGGCGAGGCCAGAATCTTGAGCAGCGCCTCGCCCATCGACGCCGGCGCGGCGAACGCATCCGGCGGCAGAACGGGGCGGGCGGGGGGGGGCGTCCACGGGCGGTCGTAGAGGGGCGCCTCGTCGCCCAGTTCCTTGATCGGCAGGTCCGCCTTGACTTCGCCATGGCGCTTGACGACGAAACGCTTGGTGTCGGTCAGACGCCCGATGACGGCGAAATCGAGCCCCCACTTGCGAAAGATCGCCTCGGCCTCGGCCTGCTTTTGGGGATGCAGCACCATCAGCATCCGCTCCTGGCTTTCCGACAGCAGCATCTCGTAGGCCGTCATGCCGGTCTCGCGACAGGGGACGTGATCGAGGTCGAGTTCGACGCCCAGATCCCCCTTGGCGCCCATTTCCACAGCCGATGACGTGAGCCCTGCCGCGCCCATGTCCTGAATCGCCACCACCGCGCCCGAGGCCATCAGTTCCAGGCAGGCTTCCAGCAGCAGCTTTTCGGCGAACGGATCGCCGACCTGCACGGTCGGGCGCTTCTCCTCGGCGTCGGCTTCGAAGCTGGCGGAGGCCATGGTCGCGCCGTGGATGCCGTCGCGCCCGGTCTTGGAGCCGAGATAGACGATGGGGTTCCCCACGCCCGTCGCCTTGGCGTAAAATATGGAATCGGCCCGCGCGACGCCGACCGCCATCGCGTTGACGAGAATGTTGCCGTCGTAACGCGAGTGGAAGCCGACGGATCCGCCGACCGTAGGCACGCCAAAGGCATTGCCGTAATGGCCGACGCCCGCCACCACGCCCGCTACCAGCCTTTTGGTTTTGGGATGATCGGGGGCGCCGAAGCGCAGCAGGTTGAGACAGGCGACGGGGCGTGCACCCATCGTGAACACGTCGCGCAGGATGCCGCCGACTCCCGTCGCCGCGCCCTGATAGGGCTCGATGTAGGAGGGGTGGTTGTGGCTCTCCATCTTGAAGACGCAGGCGTCCCCATCGCCGATGTCGACAACGCCCGCGTTTTCGCCCGGTCCCTGAATGACCCATGGCGCCGAAGTCGGCAGGCCGCGCAGGTGCTTTCGCGAGGATTTGTAAGAGCAATGCTCGTTCCACATCGCCGAGACGATTCCCAGCTCGGTGAAGCTGGGCGTGCGGCCGATGAGGGTGGCGAAACGTTGGTATTCGTCGGGTTTGAGGCCGTGCGCGACGCCCAGCGCTTCGTCGACGGCAGGTTCCTCGAAAGCCACGGTCCACCTCGTTGACCCGGCCCCATAAGGCGAAGGGGCGCCTCAAGCAAGCGCGGCATCAAAGTCACACCGGGGAACGAAATAGCCCGCCCGGCCGTTATCAAGGCGCAATTAAGGTGGCGATGCGTAAAAAGAGCGGCTAGACCGACGGCACGTATCGCCTGAGAGCGGATGGAGCGGGGCGAGGATATGAGCTTTAGATTTTCAGTCGTCGTCGCGGCATTTTCGGCGGCGTTCGCGCTGAGCGGTTGCGCGCCGCAGGAGCAACTCGTCGGCATGAAGGCGTCGTTCAGCGGCTCAACCAAGCTGTCCGAGCGAGACAAGATGATGATGGCCAAGGCCGACGCCGACGAATGGTCGATCCCGATCATCCGACGCGAGGTTATGGACACGACCGGCGAGGCGCCGGGCACCATCGTCATCTACAATAGCCAGAAGAAGCTTTACCTTGTGATGTCGAACCATCGCGCGATGGAATATCCCGTGGCCGTGGGCGCCGAAGCTTTCGGCTGGACGGGCCGCGCCACGGTCGGCCGCACCGCGGAATGGCCGCAATGGATGCCGACCTCCTCGATCATGTCGCGTTGGCCGGAGTTCAAGGCCTACATCGCGCATGGTCCGCTGGAAGGGCGCTGGGATAATCCGCTGGGAGCGCGCGCGCTCTACCTTTATCAGGGCAATCGCGACACCCTCTTTCGGATACACGGCACCAATGAGCCGAGCGAAATCGGGCAGGCGGTGTCGTCGGGCTGCATTCGTATGCGCGATCTCGACGTTATCGACCTTTACAATCGCGTCAAGATCGGGACGCAGGTGGTTGTGAAAGCCTAATATTCTAACATCCAGGAAAAAGGGCCGGCCGCGTAGCGGCCGGCCCTTTTTTATGACTGATTCAAAATTTACGGCTGTTGCGAACGGGAGGTGACGAAGCGCCCCCGCCTTGCCGGTCAAGAACCTGACAGACGTGCGCATCCTCACAGAGGGCCGGAAACATGCCGCGTG
>JAYVYJ010000013.1:0-29997 GCA_043784465.1 Hyphomicrobiales bacterium | reverse complement strand
TCTTGGCACGTCAAGCAGAACCGCTCGCTGCATGAGAACGTGCTGGCGCTGACGCTGACGACCGTTTCGACGCCGCGCGTAGCGGAGGAAAGCCGCGTGACGCTGACGCGCGAGGCCAACCACTTCTGGCGCGCCGAAGCCAGATACGGCTTCATGGAGCGGGCGGACGTCGTGAGGACCCTCGCCGAATGCCAGCGCCGGGGCGCGGACCTCGATCTCGACGACGTGACCTATTACGTCGGCCACGAGACGATCGTGCCGCGTGAAGACGGGCGGGGGCTGCCACGCTGGATGGTTGGGCTGTTCGTCGCGATGGGCCGCAACGCGGCGCGCATCAGCGACGTGCTGCGGCTGCCGCACGACCATGTCGTGGAGATCGGCCGCGAGATCGGCATTTAGCGCTTGAGAGATACGACCCGCCCGGCGCGGCGTTTGCGGCGGCGGACCGGCAGGCCGCCCGCCAGCGCCCGGATGTCCCGGCATGGCGCAAGCGGCCCTTCAAGTTGGGTCAAAAGGGGTTGTTCCATGCGTTTCGTTTCGGCGCCGCTCGCTGCGGCGGCTTATTTTGGCTTGCACGCGGCGGCGCAGGCGCACGTCCAGATCCAGATCGATCTCGGCTCGCAGACGATGCATGTCTCGTCGGCCGAAGGCGATTACGACTGGCCGGTTTCCACCGGCCGCTCGGGCCACCGCACGCCCACAGGACATTATCGTCCCCAGCGCATGTACACCATCGCCTATTCGGCCAAGTACGACAACGCGCCGATGCCCCACGCCATCTTCTTCACCGGCGGCTATGCGATCCACGGCACCTATGCGACCGGCATGCTGGGACAGGTCGCCTCGCACGGCTGCGTCCGCTTGGCCCCGGAGAACGCGGCGACGCTGTTCGACCTCGTCAAGCACGAAGGCGCGAGCATCGCGATCAGCGGGCGCGCGCCAGGCTCGGACGCCGTGGCGCACAACGAGCGTCATCGCGGGGGTCACAGACTGGCGGCGGCGTGGCGCAAGCGTTATCGCGACGAAGGGTTGGCCTATGCGCCGCACAAGCGCCACCGCTCGTTGCGCGACTGGGCCAACAATCCTCTGGAAAGCCAATAAAAATCCGCATTCGCGTTGTTAACGGAATTGCGTTACACGGCGGCGCCCCGGGAACGCCGGGCGTCGCCTGATTCCCTGAGGAGGCCCCTTTGCGACGTAGAGATTTTGTGGCCGGCGCCGCCGTTTTGACGGCTGCGGCGGCGTTCGGTCGCTTCGCGCGCGCCGCCGTGCCGACCCCTTACACGTTCGACATGGCGCCGCCGATGGCCGACCGCGCCAAATTCATCGAGTGGGGCGTCAAGACCCGCGGCGAAGACCCCAAATTTCTGGGCGAGCGCTTCGACCGCTTCCTGGCGATGGAGCGCAACGAGGACCTGCTCGACGACCGCCACAAACGCGCGTTCCTGTGCACGCCACGCGAGAAGTTCGTGCTGACGCAAAATCTCGGGCGCGCCTACGACCACGCGTTCCTCGACATCGGTTGGGGCGTGACGATCTCGGGGCCGCATATCGTGGGGCGGATGACCTCGACCATCAATCCCCAGAAGGGCGAGAAGGTCCTGGAGATCGGCACCGGCTCGGGCTACCAGTCGGCCTATCTCTCCCACCTGACCGACAACGTCCACACCATCGAGATCATCAAACCTCTGGCCGAGCGTACGCACGCGACCTACGACGCGCTGGCCGCCGACGGCTACACCGAGTTCAAGGCGATTTCGCCCAAGAACGCCGATGGCTATTACGGCTGGGAGGACGCCGGCCCGTTCGACAAGATCATCGTGACCTGCGGCATCGACCACGTCCCCCCGCCGCTGCTCCAGCAGCTCAAGGACGGCGGCACGATGGTGATCCCGGTGGGGCCGCCGGGCGCGCAGCGCGTCCTGAAGGTCGTCAAGACCAAGGGCGCGGACGGCCAGATCACGGTCGCGCGCTCGGACATCTACAACGGCCGCATCGTGCCGTTCGTGCCGTTCACGAAGCTGGAAGGCGACGCGATCAAGGGCACGCATAACAACTGACGCCGCTAGTTGCGGCAACCAGGGTCGTCTGCTCCGCAAGGGGCGGCGGCCTTCTCATTTTTGGCGTCGGCATCGGCGCTTAAGAGCTTGGTTCACTTCGCGCCCGGCGCGGACTGCAAGGCTTTCTCGATCGCCATCCTGATGAACCGCTGATAGGGCACGCCCACGCTTTCAGCCTTCTGTTTGACGGCTTCGTAGAGTTGTTCGGGCAAGCGCAGGCTGACGGCGCGGTCCTTCTTGCGAAGCTCGAACTTCACATAATGTCCTGACAGATCGTACTCGCTGAGGTCTGCGGTATCGACGAAGGTTTCGGCCTCCTCATCGGTCTTAAAGGTCGGAATTGTCTTTCTCATAACGTTCAATCTCCTTCGTGTGCATGTAGCGGGCGCTGATCGGGCGAATAAGTTTGTTTGTCTGGTGAAGGCGACAAACGCGCGTCGACCCTTAGCCGTAACGCCAATCGCCCGAAACCGAGGTTCCGCCTCTGAATTTCCGGGATCGTGGAGGATCAAGACGCGCGCGGATAACACGCTCTCTATCTCCGCCAAGGAAAGCCCATGTTTCTGACACTTCGCCCGATTGCCATCGTCCCAGTCGAAGCCATCGAAATCCATTTCCGGCTCCCTGTCGTTCTGTATATACAAATGTCAAGAAATACCGAGCGGCTCCTATCCCACCGCCTTCAGATGCGCCTCCAGCGCCGCCGGGTCCGCGATAAGGTCCGCGCTCTTCGCCTCGTAGGCGATCGCGCCCCGGTTCAGCACGATGGCCTCGTCGGTGAACGGCAAAATCTTCCTGGGCTTCTGCTCGACCAGAATCATCGACAGCCCCTCCCCCGCAAGCCGCTTGAACGCGGCCAGCAGTTCATCGACGATGATCGGCGCCAGCCCCTCGGTCGGCTCGTCCAGCAGTAGCAGCGACGGGTTCAGCACCAGCGCGCGCCCGATGGCGAGCATCTGCTGCTCGCCGCCCGAAAGCTGCCGCCCGCCGTTGCGTCGTCTTTCCTTCAGGCGCGGGAACATTTCGTAGACGCGCTTGACGCTCCACGCCCCCGGCGTCGCGACCGCGGTGAGGTTCTCCTCGACGGTCAGCGAGCGGAAAATGTCGCGCTCCTGCGGCACCCAGCCGATCCCCGCCCGCGCCCGCGCATGCGGCTTCAGGCCCGTCACGTCCCGCCCGCGCAGGAACACAGCGCCGCCTTGCCGCGTCGTGACGCCGATCAGCGAATTCAACAACGTCGTCTTGCCGACTCCGTTGCGGCCGAGCAGCGCCAGCGACTGACCCTGCCCGAGCGCAAAGCTCACGTTGTTGACGACACGGGCTGCGCCATAGCCCGCGCTCAATCCCTCGACGCGCAGCAATTCAGCCATGCCCGTCCTCGCCGAGATAGACGGCCTTCACGCGTGGGTCGTTGGCGATCTCCTCAGGCGCGCCCTCGCACAAGAGCCGCCCCGCCACCAGCACGGAAATGCGCGTCGCGAAGGTGAACACGAGGTCCATGTCGTGCTCGATCAAGAGGATCGCCACATCGGCGGGAAGCTGGTCGAGCGCGAGCAGAATGTCGTGACGCTCCTCCTCCGGCACGCCGGCGGCGGGTTCGTCGAGCAGCAGGACGCGGGGGCGGCAGGCAAGCGCCAGCGCTATCTCCAGCAATCTTTGCTTGCCATAGGGCAGCGCGCGCGTTGGCCGGTCATAGACGTCCGTGAGGCCGAAGCGGGTCAACAAATCCTCGATCTCGGCGACGATCTCGGGCGTGCCCGCCGGGCGCCAGAAATTCGCCCCGCGCCCCTCGCGCTCGCAGAGTGCGAGGCCCAAAGACTCGACGGGCGAGAGATCGGGGAACAACTGGTTTATCTGGAACGTGCGCGCGAGCCCGCGCCGCACCCGCGCAAAGGACGACAGGCCCGTTATGTCTTCTCCTTGCAGCAACACCACGCCCTCGCTGGGCTTCAGCACGCCCGTCAGCAAATTGATGAGCGTCGTTTTGCCGGCGCCGTTGGGTCCAATCAAAGCCTGCCGCGCCCCGGCTGAAAGCGAAAAGCTCACATCGTCGGTCGCCGTCAGGCCGCCGAAGCGGCGCACGAGGCCACGCGCCTCCAGCGCCGGGACGATCATCGCCGGAACCTCGCCGCGATACGTTCGCGCCCCGTCAGCACCAGCACGACCAGCATCAGGCCGATCCAGAATTCCCAATATTCGGGCGTCGCCGCCGATACGACGTCGCGCACGCCGATGAATATGCCCGCCCCGACGATGCCGCCATACAGCCAGCCCGCGCCGCCGATGATCAGCATCAGCAGCACGTCCGCCGAGCGGTGGAAGTCGAACAGGTCCAGCGACACGATTTGCGTCGTCTCCGCCGAGAGCGCGCCTGCGACCCCAGCGTAAGCCGCCGACAGCGCATAAATCGCAACGATGCGGCGGGAGGTGTCGACGCCGAGCGCGCCGGCGCGTAGCCGGTTCTCCCGCAAACCCTCCAACGAGACGCCGAACGGCGAGGCGCGCAGCCGCCGCGCGAAGACGAACAGAACGAACAACACAGCAAGACTGAACAGCGCGGCGTTGCGCGGCCCGACCCCCATCGAACCCAGCGAGAAGCTTCCAAACAGACGCCCGACTTCGAAGTTCAGCCCGTCGGCGCCGCCCGTCGCCCAGGCGTTCTTGTTGGCGAGTTCGCCTAGGCTCAGCGCCACGCCCATCGTCACCATCAGGCGCGTGAGGTCGGCGCCGCGCAGCAACAACGGCGCGGTGAGCAGCCCCACCAGCGCTGCGGGCGCTATGGCGGCAAGCAGGCCCAGCAGCGGATCGTTCCAGCCCGCGGCGGCCGACATCGCCGCCGCATACGCGCCCAGCCCGAAGAACGCCGCATGGCCGAGCGAGACGATTCCCGCCAGGCCAAGGATCAGGTCGAGCGAGAGCGCGAACAGGCCCGCAATCAGCATTTCGTTGACGAGCGCCGCGCGAGCGGGGAAGGCGACGACAACGCCGACCAGCGCGAGCCAGAATAAGATCTCGGCCAAACTCCAGCGTTCGCGGCGGCGCAGGTGGCGCGTGACGTTTGACAGACGATCCGACAGCGCCGTCATCGCCCGTCGCCCCTGGCGAACAGCCCGCGCGGGCGCAGGATCAACGTGACCACCATCGCCGCATAGATGATGAATGCGCCAAGGGAAGGCGCATAATACTTGCCCGCGACATCGAGCACGCCGAGCAACAAGGCGCCGAACAGGGCGCCCAGAATCCCGTTGGCGCCGCCGATGGCGACGACGATCAACATCAGCACCAGATATTTGAGCGGGAAGCTCGGGTCGATTCCGCCCACGACGTCGGCAGCCAGCGCGCCGCCGAGGCCCGCCAACCCGCTGCCGACCGCAAAAGTGACGGCGAATAGGGTATCCACATCGACGCCCAGCCCGGAAGCGGCGCGCGCATCGTCGACCGCCGCCCGCAGCCGCGCGCCAAAGCGCGTGCCCACGAGGAACAGCTGCAAGGCCGCCGCGATCGCGCCGCATAAAGCGATCGTGAACAGCCGGTAGATGCCGACGCTGACGCCGCCCATTTCAAGTCGCCCTTGCAGATAGGCGGGCAGATGTATCTGCTGGGGCTGGTCGCCGAGCAGGAAGTTGGCCGCCGGCATCGCCATGAATACGAGGCCGATGGTGAACAGCACCTGATCGAGCGGGCTCGCGCCGTAGAGTCGCCGGTAGAGCGTGCGCTCCAGCGCAACGCCGACGACGGCGGGGATCAGGAAGGCGAGCGGCAGCGTCGCCAGAAAGGGCACGCCTGCGCGGTTCATCAGGAGCGCGGCGACATAGCCGCCGAGCATCGCGAACGCGCCGTGGGCGAGGTTGATGAAGTTCATCAGGCCCAGGGTCACGGCGAGGCCGCAGCTCAGCACGAACAGCAGCATGCCATAGGCGATCCCGTCGAGAAGGATCGTCAGCATTTCAACTCGTCCGCGGCGTTTGCGAAGCAAACAAGCATCGTCATGGCCGGGATCGTCCCGGCCATCCACGCCGGGCCGAGCCAAGAACCTTCGGTCTATTTGCTCGCGACATCAGACAACCATCAACTGAGCGTCTCCCGGCGGCGTGGATGGCCGGAGAAGCCCGGCCATGGGGGCTAGCGACGCGAAAGATTTCGCGCCCTTACTTCTTGCTCGCCTTGAACGGGTCCTTCACCATCGGGATCGTCTCGAACTCCACGTTGAAGAGCGCGCCGTCTTTCTTCTCAACCTTGCGGATATAGACGTTCTGCACGATGTCGCGCGTGTCGGCATCGATCTCGACGGGGCCGCGCGGGCTCGTCCATTTGGCGCCCTTCATTGCGGCGAGCAGCGCGGCGCCGTCCGTGTCGCCCTTGGTCGTCTCCAGCGCGCGATAAGCTAGCGCCATACCGTCATAGGCGGCGACCGCCATGAAGTTGGGCAGGAAGCCGTTGGCCTTCACGAAAGCCACCACGAACGCCTTGTTCTCGGGAGAATCGTGCGCGGCGGAATAATGATGCGCCGTCACGGCGCCGAGCGCGACGTCGCCGATGCCCGATAGCTGATCGTCGTCGGTCACGCCGCCGTCGCCGATCAGCTTGATGCCCGCATTGTCGAGTCCGCGCTCGACGAACTGTTTCATGAACACCGCGCCAAAGCCCGAAGGCACGAATACGAACACGGCGTCGGGCTTGTCGTCCGCCACGCGTTGCAAGAACGGCGCGAAATCCGGGTTCTTGAGGGGCACGCGGATCGCCTCGACGATCTCGCCGCCCGCCTTCTTGAACGTCTCGCCGAACCATTTTTCGGCGTCCAGCCCCGGCCCATAGTCGACGACGATGGAGACCACCTTCTTGACGCCGTTCTTGAACGCCCAATCCGCCATCGGCGCGCAGGCCTGCGGCAGCGTGTAGGAGGTGCGCACGATGAACGGCGATTTTTCGGTGATGACGGCGGTCGCCGCCGCCGTGACGATTTCGGGCACCCTGGCTTCCGTTGCGATGGGCGCGGCGGCGAGCGCGAGCGGCGTCAGGCCGAAGCCCAGCAGCGCGGCGGCGTGGTCGTTGGAGACGAGTTCCTGCGCGAGCCGCTTGGTGACGTCGGCGGCGCCGGTGTCGTCCTTGATGACCAGCCTGATCGTCTTGCCCGCGACGGTCGCGCCATGCTGGGCGATGTAGAGTTCGGCGCCGGCCTTCTCCTGCTTGCCCGTGGAGGCGGAGGGGCCGGTCATCGGCAGGATCATGCCCAGCGTCACGTCCTCGGCATAAGCCGCGCCGCCAAGGGCCAGCGTCAGGGCCGCGCTCAACACCGTCTTCATGGTCTTCCTCCCAAAAGTTTTCAGTCGGGCGAATAGCGCCAAATCTCGTCGTCCGCCATGCGGCGCGGCAGCAGGCCCTGATCGTAGGCGAAATCCGCCGCCACCCGCACGGACGCGGCCACCGCCGCGCGGCCTATGGGCGGGCGCGCGCGGGTTGGCGCCGGCGCTCGGGCGTTGGATTCGCGGAACAGCCGCACAAGTTCGGAGGCGGCGCCCGGCTCCCTGGCGAGTTCGGTCCTGACCACCACCATATGGTTGATCGGCACGAAGCCGTAGCGCGCGAAGAACGCTTCACCAGCCGCGACCGGGTCGTCGAACAGCAGCCGCAGGGACGGATCGTCGGGCACGTCAGCGCCGACGATGGCCGCATCGAGTTCGCCTGCGCGCAGCATTGGTAGCAGATCCTTGCCCGCCTCCGCGCGGGTCACGAAGGCCGGGTCTCGATAAGCCTCCACATGCGCGCCCTCGAACGTCGTCCAGGCGATGTCGGCGGGCGCGACGCCAAAACTGTCCTTGAGGATTCCGCGCAGCCACAGCCCGGTGGTCTGGCTGTAGGCGCGAACGCCCACTTTGCGGCCCTTGAGGTCGGCGGGGCTGCTCAGCGGGCTGTCGGCGCGCACGAACAGAGCCGCCTCCTGAAAACGCGAGGCCAGCACGACCGGCAGCAGAACGATTTCGACGCCGAAGGCCAGGGCCTGCAAAACGGTGGCGATCGCCATTTCGCTTACGTCGAAACGGCGCTCGCGCGCCATCGGCGCAAACGCACGGTTGACCGGCTTGATCTCGGGGAAGTCCAGCGAGAACAAGGGCGAGGCGACTTCGCCCGCCTTCAGCGCCGCCGTATGGGGATAATTGCCGATAGCGACGCTCAAACGCCGTGAATCGCTCTCGCTCAAGGTCGCCCGCCTCCCGTTCCGGTCCTAGCTCGGCCTCACGCGAAAGTCTTATCGCGAAACGGGTTAGCGGTATAACTTTCGGTTATATCAAGCGAGCCCCCGCGCCGCGAGTTCGCCGACGTAGCCGCGCAGCGCCTCGACGAACATCGTAGCGGGCGGGGACAGCGCCGCGTCGCGGCGGCGTATCAGCCCCGCCAGACGTTCCGGCGCGGCCACGGGGAGCGGCGCGAGGCGAAGGGCGCCGCGCAGAAGGTCGCCGACCATCATCAGGCGCGGCATGACCGCGACGCTGTCGCCGCCCAAAAGCATCTCGCGAATAAAGCCATAGGACGAGGAGCGGAACGCCCCGTGGGCGTCGAGGCCCATGTCGGCCATCAGGCGCTCGATCTCCTGGCCGACGCGCTGGGTGATCGTCGGCAGCACGAAATCGAACGGCCGCAACGCCGCGGCGTCGATGAGGCCCCCCGCGAAGATCGGATGGCCGGCGCGCGCGAGGATCGACATCGGCTCGGTCCAAAGGTTTTCGCGCGAGAAGGCGTCGGGGACGGCGGGCTCGTAGAGGCGGCCCACCACCAGATCGATCTCGCCCGCCGCCAGCAGCGGCAGAAGGTCCTCGGTGCGGCCCTGCTCCAGCCGCACGCGCAGACCGGGTTCGGCCGCCTTCAACCGTGTCAACGCGCCGGGCAGTACGCCGGACGCCGCCACCGGCAGAACCCCCAGCGCCAGAGCCCCGCGCCCCGGGCGGTCGAGCCCGTCGAGCGTCTCGTCGAGCCGGCGCAATTCCGCGAACACGCGGGCCGCCGACTCGCGCGCGGCGTATCCGGCGTCGGTGAGCCGGACGCCGCGCGAATGGCGCTGGAACAAAGGCTTGCCGACGATGCTCTCCGCCTCGCGCAACGCCTTCGACAGCGCCGGCTGCGTCAGCCCCAGGGCGGCGGAGGCCTTCAACAGGCTTCCGCTCGCGGCGATGGCCTCGATGCAGCGGAAATGCTGGAGCTTCAAGCGCTGGTCGAGGCGCCGGCGGGCGATCATGCCGTCTTTCTACGCGGGTGCGCGCGACTTATGAAGGCGCATGACCGCGCCCGCCCGCCTCTCTTATGTTTCGCAGGGTCTTCGCCTAAACGCCTGGACGTGGGGCGAGGAGGACGCGCCGCCGCTCGTGCTTCTGCATGGCGTGCGCGATCATGCTCGCGCATGGGACCGCATCGCCGACGCCTTCGCGGGCCGTTACCGGGTCATCGCGCCCGATTTGCGCGGGCATGGCGACAGCCAATGGAGCGGGTTCTACCCAACCGAGGGCTACCTGTACGATCTCGCCGAGATGGTCGAAACACTTCGGCTCGCGCCGTTCGACCTTATCGGCCATTCGCTGGGCGGCAATATCGGCCTGCGTTACGCGGCGCTGTTTCCCCACCAGGTGCGCCGTATCGTCGCCATCGAGGGCCTCAGCCATTCGCCCTTGTCGATGGAGACGCGGCAACCCATCGAGACGCGGCTGCGCGCGTGGATCGTCAGCGCCCGCGCCGTCAGGCCGCCGCGCCGCTACGCCTCGCTCGGCGAGGCGACCGCGAGGCTCGCCGCCGAGCATCCGCGCCTGCCCGCCGATTTCGCCGCGCATCTGACGGCGCACGGCGTACGCGACAACGGCGACGGGACGGTGAGCTTCAAGTTTGATCCCGCGTTGCGCGTGTTCCCCGCCGTCGAGATGATTCCGGAGGAGGCCGCGCGGCTGTGGTCGCTGGTCGAGGCGCCGGCGTTGCTGATTTACGGCGCGCAATCGTGGGCCTCGAACCCAATTCAGGACGGGCGCGCGCGACATTTCCGCAACGCCGAGGTCTTGACGCTGGAGGACGCCGGACATTGGGCGCATCATGACCGGCGGGAGGCGTTCGTGGCGTTGGTTGACACGTTCCTGAAAGCGTAACGCTCCCTCAGTTCACCAACCTGTCTCGCCCTTCCCAGAAAGGTTTGCGCAACTCCCGCCGCAAAATCTTGCCCGTGATGTTGCGCGGAATGACGGCGACGAAATCGACGGTCTTGGGCGCCTTGAAGCCTGCGATACGCTCCCGCGCCCAGCCGATCACGCTTTCCGCGCTCGCCGCCGCGCCGGGCTTCAAAACTACCATCGCCTTCACCGCCTCGCCCCATTGCGCGTCGGGCACGCCGATGACCGCGACGTCGGCGACGGCCGGATGGCCGAAGATCGCGTTCTCGACTTCCGCCGGATAGACGTTCTCGCCCCCGGTCACGATCATGTCCTTCACGCGGTCGTAGATGAAAACGAAACCCTCCGCATCCCGATAAGCCGCGTCGCCCGTATGCATCCAGCCCTCGCGGATCGTCTGCGCGGTCGCCTCGGGCTGGTTCCAGTATCCGCGCATGACGATGGGCGCGCGCAGGACGATCTCGCCGACCTCGCCGACGCCGACTTCATGGCCGGCGCCGTCCACGATTTTCAGTTCCACCCCCGGCCACGCCTTGCCGCAGGAGCGCAATTTGCCGCGCGCGGGATCATGGGCGTCGTCGGCCAGCAACGTGCCCGCGCCGGTCGTCTCGGTCATGCCGTAGAACTGCGTGAACGCACAGGCGAACCGGGCCTTGGCGCGCAACAACAGGGCGTCGGAGATGGGCGAGGCGCCATAGGCCAGCGTCTTCATGCTGGTGAGGTCCGCGCCCGCCATTTCAGGTGCGTTCATCAGCATCATGACGATGGCGGGAGCCAGGAACGCATGGTTGACCTTTTCGCGCGCGATCAACGCCAGCACGGCGGCGGGGATCATGTCGCGCACGATGGCCGTGGCCGCGCCGCTCGCCATCGCGAAGATCGCGATATTGACCCCCGCCACATGGAAGAACGGCATGGTGCCCAGCACCACGTCGCCCTCGTCGTAGGCGAGGCCCGGCGTCTGCTGCGCGAGCCCGCAGGCGGACAGATAATTGCCGTGCGTCAGTTGGACGCCCTTGGGCAGGCCGGTCGTGCCGGAGGTGTAAAGCTGGATCACGTCGTCGTCGGGGGCAAGCGCCAGCTGCGGATCGCGCGCCGCCGCGTCGCCGATCCACGCGTCGTACGACAAGAAGCCCGGACGGTCGAAGCCTAGCGCGATCAGTTGCGGTTTTTCTTCAAGCCCGGCGACGGCGGTCTCGGCGAGTTCGGCGAAGTCGGGGCCGACGATGAACCATCGGGCGGCGCTGTCGGCGACGATATAGCCGATCTCGGGCGCAGCGAGCCGGAAGTTGATAGGCGCCAGCGCCGCCCCCGCCTTGGCCACGCCGAACAGGAAGAAGAAAAAGGCGTCGGCGTTCTTGGCCAGATAGGCGACGCGCTCCTGCCGCCTCACGCCTTGTTGGAGCAATCGCTGGGCGATGCGGGACGAGACGTCGTCGATTTCGCCGAAGCTGACCTTGCGGCCCTCGTCGATCAGCGCGGTTTCCCCCTTGCGCTTGCGGCCCTGCGCGCGGGCGATGTCGGCGACATCAGCCACGCCTTCGAGGTCGATCATCGACGCCTCCCTTTGCGTCCTCGTTGAATAGGGGAACGCTGGCGGCGACAATAGCGGGGTTTGGGAACAGAGCAACGGCGAGCATTCGGGGCGCCGCGTCGAGAGCGCAGCGATCTGTCTCCCCGCGATCCCAAAGCCGCCGCGCTTAATCCAGCGCCAGGAGCGCGGCCCGCGTCCATCGCACGGCGGCTGGAGGGCTTCGCTGCGCCCGCCAAGACGCCAAGCGACGGTCAGGCGGCGACGGTCAGGCGGCGAGGTCCGCCACGATCGTATCCAGCAGCGGCGCGCCCATCGGCGTCACCATGATGCGCCCGCCCTCTTCGGTGACGAACCCGTCCGCCGCCAGCGACTCGATCTGGCTGCGCGCCAGCCGCCGCCCGCTGATCGCCTCATAACGGTGGATGTCGATCCCCTCGCGCAGCCGCAACCCCATCAGCAGATATTCGTCGCTCTGCTCCTCGGCCGTCAGCGGGTCGTCGGTGACGAGGCCGTGGCCTTCGATCTCGACCTGGCCCAGCCACATCTCGGGATGTTTCTCGGTCGATTGCGCAAGGCGCTTGCCTCCCGACACGATGCGCCCATGCGCCCCCGGCCCGACGCCGGCATATTCCCCATAGCGCCAGTAAACCAGATTGTGCTGCGACTGGGCGCCGGGCCGCGCGTGGTTGGACGTCTCGTAGGCCGGCATCCCGTATTTCTCGGCGATCTCCTGGGTCGCGTCGAACATCGTTCGCGCAAGGTCGTCGTCGGGAATCTTCAGTTTGCCCGACTGCCACAGCCGCTCGAAAATCGTCTCCGGCTCGATGGTCAGTTGGTAGAGCGAGACATGCTCGCCCGCGAGCTTCATCGCCTGCTCAAGCTCGGCCCGCCATTGCGCCTCGGTCTGGCCGACGCGGGCGTAGATCAGATCGAACGACATGCGCGGGAAGATCGAGCGCCCGACCTCCAGCGCGGCAAGGGCCTCGGCGACGCTGTGCCGGCGCCCGAGCGCGCGCAGATCCGCGTCGTTGAGCGCCTGCACGCCGATGGATACGCGGTTGACGCCCGCCTCCCGGTAGCCCCGGAACCGCCCGGCTTCCACGCTGGTCGGGTTAGCCTCCAGCGTGACCTCGGCGCCCGGCTCCATGCGCCAATGTTTGGCGACGCTGTCGAGGATCGCGGCGACCGTCTGCGGCTTCATCAGCGAGGGCGTGCCGCCGCCAAAGAACACCGAGCGCACCTTGCGGCCCGGAGTCAACGCGGCGCGGTGGGCGATTTCGCGCTGGAAAGCGGCGACGAAACGCGCCTCGTCGGGCGGGGTGGACCGTACGTGGCTGTTGAAATCGCAATAGGGACACTTGGCCAGACAAAACGGCCAATGCACGTAGACGGCGAAGCCAGGGTCGCCCAGCGCGCCGGAATCCGCCATCGCGGCGATGGTTTCGATTCGCGTCATAGGCATGTTATGCCAGCCCCGGCCCCGCGACGCCACCCAAGGAGTTAACACGTGCTGAACGCTGCGCCGTGGACCGCGCGCGCCCCGCATCGCCGCTGGCTGGAGACGCAGGCGGACGCGCTGATGTCCTTTTACGAAACGCGCTCGATGGACCCGCACGGCGGCTTCTACTTGCTCGACGACGCCGGACGCCCGACGCCCGACGCCGCGCGCCTCCTGCATCTGACCGCGCGCATGGCCCATTGCGCCGCCATCGGCGTGTTGCGCGGCCGCCCCGGCGCGCAGAACCTGCTCGACCATGCGATGGCGTCCATCTGGACGCATCATCGCGACACGGGCAAAGGCGGCTACTTCTGGTCCTTCGACGCGCGCGGCCCGCGCGAGCGCGAAAAACTTGCCTATGGCCACGGCTTCGTGCTGCTGGCGGGGGCGAGCGCCAAGGTCGCGGGCCACCCGGACGCCGATCGTCTAATCGCGGACATTTCGCAGGTGCTGACCGACAGATTCTGGGAAAAGGACGCCGGCGCCTTCGCAGAAGAATTCCGAGACGACTGGGCGCCGTTCAGCTTTTACCGCGGCCAGAACGCCAACATGCACATGACGGAAGCGCTGATGGCCGCCTTCGAAGCGACGGGCGAGGCGGAATATCTTGCCCGCGCCGAAAGCGTCGCCGACCTGATCTTGCGCCGTGGAGCGGGCGCAGCCGATTGGCGCGTGCCTGAGCATTACCGCGAGGACTGGAGCGTGGACCTCGATTATCGCGGCTCCGACATGTTCCGCCCCTACGGCTACACGCCCGGCCATGCGCTGGAATGGACGCGGCTCGCCCTGCAACTCTGGGCGTTGGGCGGCAAGCGGCTCGGGTGGCTGCCGGACGCCGCGCAGGCGCTGTTCGCCCAGGCCGTCGCACAAGGCTGGGAGGAGACGCGCGGCGGTCTCTATTACACGCTGGAATATGACGGGAAGGCGCGCGTGCGCGACCGGCTGTGGTGGCCGGTCTGCGAGGGCGTCGCGGCCGCGCATTTCCTGGGCCGCGCCAGGGACGAGGCCTCTGCGGAGCGCTGGTATCGAAAATTCTGGAATTTCGCGGCCGCGCATTTCGTCGATCCCGAGCGCGGCGGCTGGCGCCACCATCTCGACGAGGAGCTTCGCCCGATTCCGGGATATTTCCACGGCAAGCCCGACCTTTATCACGCGTTGCAAGCTTGCCTCATCCCGCTCTACGGAGTCTCGGGCAGCCTGACGCGCGAAATCGCGCTCGCCGAGGCTCAACCCGCGCCGTAGATCACGAGCGGCCCCGACCGCTTCGAGGGCTTGCGCAAGTAGAGGATCTGGGGTCCGGGCCGAAGCCTCCGCACGAGCGGCGGCTCTCGTGGAGCGACGCAGGGCGAGGGCAGATAGACGGGGTCGGGCGGCGGCGCAAAGGTCGCCGGCTCCGGCGGCGGGGCCGGCGGAGGCGGGCCCTGCGGGATCGGCCCGGGTTCGATATCCGATACGGCGTTGACGAAAAACGGCGCGAAGCGATGGGCGTTCGCGTTGTTTGGCGCGGCGCCGTGCGCCCCGCCGAAACGGGGACCGGCCTCCGCCGAAGCGGCGCCCAGGCAGAAAACGAGGAACAAAGGCGACGCTTTCATGAGCGCTCCCGAACGAGGCGGCCTCCTCGCCGATAGGCTTAACGCGAAGTAAACCGAACGGGAAGTTCGACCCTGCGACAGCGTTAACGCCGCCTGCGGCTTGTGAGGCGCCACGCAGGCGTCCTATATCTGCGCGATGGCGCCCGTCGACGTGAAACCTTCGCACAACCGCAAGCCGGCCCTCAAGGGCGAGGCCGGAAACGAACCGTTCAAGCGCGCCCTGACCGCCTGCGCGCGCGCCATGGCGCGCCGGCCGGACCTCGAAATCCAGTTCTCCACCGACAAGCCGGGCCTGACGATCGGCCCCGACGGCGCGCGCGCGCGCCTGCCCGAGCCGGCCAAGAAGCCCACCGCGCGCGAGACGGCGATCTTGCGCGGGGTCGCCGATTCGGTTTCGCTGCGCCTCGCTTGCCACGACGAGACGGTGCATCGCCGCCACGCGCCGCAGAACCCGCCCGCCCGCGCCCTGTTCGACGCCGTCGAGCAGGCGCGCGTCGAATCGCTGGGCGCGCGTCGCATGGCGGGCGTGGCGGACAATCTGGCCGCCATGCTGGACGAGCGTTACGCCAAGAGCCCGGCCGCGCAGGCGCGCGACCGCGACGAGGCCCCGCTGGACGAGGCCGTCGCGCTGATCGTGCGCGAGCGCCTGACCGGCCGCGCGCCTCCGCCCCCTGCGCAAAAACTCGTCGATCTCTGGCGCAAGGCGGTGGAGGACAAAGCCGGCGCCGATCTCGACAAGCTGCTCGCCAACATCGAGGACCAGCGCGGCTTCGCCAGGGCCGTTCATAAATTGCTGGCCTCGCTCGACATGGCGAGCGGTTCGGAGGCCGAGCAGCAGGACGAGCGCGACGACGAGGACGAGGAGCAGGATTCGTCCGAGCAGCCCGAGGAGAACGAAGGCGACGGCGAGGCGCAGGAATCCAAAGATCAAACGCAGATCGAATCGCTGCAAGATTCCAGCGAAGAGATGGAGGAGGGCCAGATGGAGGCCGCCGACGCCCCTTCCTCCGACAACCCCGAGGACAGCGAGGACGGCGAATCCGAGGAGCCTTCCGAAAACCGCCCCGCCCCCCATGGCGCAAGCGACCGGCGCGGGCCCGAATACAAGGCGTTCGCCACCAAATTCGACGAGGTGGTGGGCGCTGAGGACCTGTGCGAGCCCGAGGAATTGCAACGTTTGCGCGACTATCTCGACAAACAGTTGCAGAACATGTCGAACGTGGTCGGCCGCCTCGCCAACCGCCTGCAACGGCGGCTGATGGCGCAGCAGAGCCGTAGCTGGGAATTCGACCTCGAAGAAGGCATGCTCGACAGCGCGCGCCTGACGCGCATCGTCATCGACGCCCAGCAGCCGCTCTCCTTCAAGCGCGAGAAGGACACCGAATTTCGCGATACGGTCGTAACGCTGCTGATCGACAATTCCGGCTCGATGCGCGGGCGCCCGATCACGGTCGCGGCGACCTGCGCCGACATTCTGGCGCGCACCCTGGAGCGTTGTGGCGTTAAGGTCGAGATTCTCGGCTTTACCACGCGCGCCTGGAAAGGCGGGCAATCGCGCGAGTCCTGGTTGCAGGCGGGCAAGCCGCCCAACCCCGGCCGGCTCAACGATCTGCGCCACCTGATTTACAAATCTGCAGACGCGCCGTGGCGACGGGCGCGCAAGAACCTCGGCTTGATGATGCGCGAAGGGCTGTTGAAGGAGAACATCGATGGCGAAGCGCTCGACTGGGCGCACCAGCGGCTGCTGGGACGCACCGAGCAGCGCAAGATCCTGATGATGATCTCGGACGGCGCGCCGGTGGACGATTCCACGCTCTCGGTGAACTCCGGCAATTACCTGGAGAGGCACCTGCGGCACATCATCGAAGAGATCGAGACGCGTTCGCCCGTCGAGCTGATCGCCATCGGCATCGGCCATGACGTAACGCGCTATTACCGTCGCGCCGTCACCATCGTGGACGCCGAGGAACTCGGCGGGGCGATGACCGACAAGCTCGCGGAACTGTTCGCCGAAACGCCGGCGCCCAAAGGCCCGCAACGGCGGGGACGGCGCGCCGCCTGAGGCGTACCGGATGAGACGCGCTTCCCCCGCGTCATTCGGATTGACTTTGATCTTATTTTGTTCCATTTCTGTTCGCAAGAGGATGGAGCCCCAGGCCATGTCGACCCTGCGCTTGAACGAAACGGAAACAGCGTCATTTCCCGGGTTTTGCGAGGAGCGGGGAGGGTATGGCGCGCAGGAAGACGTTTTTCTGGGCAAATACCGCCACTGGCGCGGGCGCTCGGGACGCTCCTATGTGTTTTCCGTCTATGCGCCCGACGCCTGCCCGGCTTACGAGGATGCGGTGGTGATCGTGGCCGCGCGCGGCGAACCGCTGATCTGCGTCGATCTGGGGCCGTTGCCGGAGGCGACGCTGGCCGGGCTGCGGCGCTGTTATGGACAAGCCGGCGTCGAATTCCAGATTCACGTGCTGGCCGACCGCAGCGCCGACCGGCGCACCTTGATCGCCGATCTCACCCCCGGCGCCTGAGCGCTTCGGCCACCCGCTCGATCAGCGGGTCGCTTATGCCAAGCCCCGCCAGATTGGCCGACGTATTGAGCGCATATTCGGCATTTGGTCCCGACTCGCCCGAGGCGGACGCGATGGTTTCAAGCATCTCGTCGAAATCGGAAGCGGCGACATATTGTTCGTGGCCGGGGTCGGCGACATAGGTGAGCGCATCGTGTCCGACGCCCTCGCGGGTTTCGATGCGCAGGATTCTTTCGTGATAGACGGACGTGATGAGTTCGCGCGCGCGCAGATAGTCCAGCGTCGTCGTCTTGAGTTCCCCCGCGACGCGGTAACCCACGCCCTCGCACCTGCCGCCCGCTTCCAGCCCCAGCACGAGGCCCGGCCGTTCGGGCGTGCCGCGATAGACCATCGACAGGATGCAATAGCGGCGGTGGTAGCCCATGAGTTGGGCGGGTTCGCGCGATTTGTAGGGAAAGCCCGGATTCCAGATCAGCGAGCCGTAGGCAAACACCCAGAAATCGGGTTCGTCGGCGTTTGGAACGGAAACGACCTCGTTCATGCCTCGCCCGATCGCGTGAACGCATCGCCATCACACGGAAAAGCGTCGCCGGCGGGCGATAGGGTTTCAGGCTGAAGGGTTCGGACGGCAAGAGCCGGCGAGGGCGCCCGCGGTCCCCTGGGGAGCGCGGGCGTCCTCGCCGGCACGGGGGGAGCGAACGGCGCGCGAGGCGAACCTCGCCGCGCGTTCAATCGCCGTCCTCCGGCCCCCGGCGCCCGAAATCGGGAGCCGCCGTCTCCTGCCCCTGTTCGACGATGCCGCGCCGGATCGCTCGCGTGCGGCTGAACAGGTCGAACAGCCCTTGCCCGTCGCCCCGCCGGATCATGCGTTGCAGCGCGGTGAGGTCCTCGGTGAAGCGACCCAGCATCTCCAGCACCGCCTCGCGGTTGTGCAGAAACACGTCGCGCCACATCGTCGGATCGGAAGCCGCAATGCGCGTGAAATCGCGGAAACCGCCCGCCGAGAATTTTATGACCTCGGATCGCAAGGTCTCCTCAAGGTCCGCCGCCGTGGCCACGGTGTTGTAGGCGATCAGATGCGGGAGGTGGCTGGTGATGGCGAGCACGAGATCGTGGTGCTCGGGGGTCATCGTCTCGACATTGGCGCCCATGGCGGACCAGAACGCCCGCACCCGCTCGACCGCATCGGCGTCCTGCCCGGGCGGCGGGGTAAGAATGCACCAGCGGTTCTGGAACAGCGTAGCGAACCCGGAATCCGGTCCCGATTGTTCAGTGCCCGCCACCGGATGCGCGGGGACGAAATGCACGCCCGGCGGCAGTTTCGGACCGACGTCCGCGACGACGGCGCCCTTGACCGAGCCGACGTCGGAGACGACCGCGCCGGGCTTCAAGGCCGGGGCCATCGCCTCGGCGATGGCGGCGTTGGCGCCCACCGGCGCGCAGAGCACGACGAGATCCGCTCCCGCCGCCGCTTCGGCGACGCTGCGCGTGTAGACGGCGCCGAGGCCCAGCGCTTCCGCCCGCGCCAGCGCATCGAAGTCGCTGTCGCAAATGACGACGCGGGCCGCTGCGCCCGAGCGAAGGGCTGCGCGCGCTATGGACGAGCCGATGAGCCCGATTCCGACGATGGCCACAGTCTCGAACACGGGAACGGCCAGACGCGCCAGCGACATGCTCAGGCTGCCAAAAAGCGCTTCAACGCCGCGACGACGCCAACATTGGCCTCCGCGTCGCCGACGCTGAGGCGCAGATAATCGGGCAACCCATAGGCCCCCATCGCGCGCAGCATGAAACCCGCCGCCGTCAGCGCCGCGTCGGCCTCGGCCGCCTCGCGCGCGTCGCGGAACCTTACCAGTAGGAAATTGCCCGCGCTCGGCGCGCTGGTGAGGCCGAGGCCATGAAGGCGTTCACGCAACCATGGCAGCCACTTCGCATTATGCGCGACCGCCTTTTCCAGATGTGCGCCGTCCGCCAGCGCCGCGACGCCCGCCGCCTGCGCGGCCGCATTGACGTTGAACGGCCCTCGAATACGATTAACGGCGTCGATCACGTAAGGCCGCGCGTACATCCAGCCGAGCCGCACCCCGGCAAGCCCGTAAGCCTTGGAGAACGTACGCGTCATGACGACGTTCTCATGAGCCTCGACCAGTTCGCGCCCCGGCTCGTAATCCGCGTCGGACACATATTCGGCGTAGGCCGCATCCAGCACGAGCAGCGTCTGTAGCGGCAGCCCCGCATGCAGCCGCGCCAGAGCTTCGCGCCCCAACATCGCGCCCGTCGGGTTGTTGGGGTTGGCGAGAAACACCACGCGCGTCCGGTCGGTGACGCGGGCCAGAAGCGCCTCGACGTCGGCGATGAGGTCGCGCTCGGGCGCGACGACCGGCACGGCGCCGGCGGCGCGGATCGCGATGGGGTAGGACAGGAACCCGAACTGGCTGTGGACCCCCTCGTCGCCCGGCGACAAGAACGTCTGCGCGATCAACGCCAGCAATTCGTCGGACCCGTTGCCGAACATGAGTCCCGCCGGATCGAGGCGATAACGCGCCGCGACCGCATCCTTCAACGCCTGCGAGCCGCCGTCGGGGTAGAGCGCCAGCGTGCGCGCGGCTTCGGCATAGGCTTCGATGGCGCGGGGCGAAGGTCCCAGCGGCGATTCGTTGGAAGACAGCTTGAAAGTTCGCCCCGCGCCGGGCGCCGCGCTCCTGCCGGGCGTGTACGCGTCGATGTCGAGAATGTTCGCGCGGGGTTGCGGGCGAAGGGGGGGCATCGGGGCTCTCGGAAAGCGCACGCGGCGCAAGGGGTCATCGGCTTTTCGCGAAAGCCTCGGCCAATGACAAGGACTTTGCGGAACGGACCGGTCCCCAAGCGGCCGCCGAAAGGTTTTTTAACCCTAAGCTGTCATGTATTCGCGGTCCTTTTTCGAAATGGCGGAAGGGCGGCGAACGGCGGATCGAGCGGGCCGTCCGGCCTGAAGGCGAGGGAAGAAAAATGCGCAAGACGGGGATGAGGTGGGGCGGCGTCGCAGGAGCGGTCGTGGTGCTCGCGGGCCTGGGCGGGGCGGCGCAGGCGCAGGAACTTCCGCCCGGCTGCGCGGCTTCGGGCAACGCCAACAACGCAGCGGCCGGCGCCTTGATCGGCGGCGTCGCGGGCGCGCTTCTGGGCAACGCCGTCTCCGGCCGGCGCAAAGAAGGCGGCACGATCATCGGCGGCGTAACGGGCGCGCTCGCGGGCGCCGCCATCGGCGGCGGCACGGGCGTCGAACCGTGTCCACAGGGCTACGCCTACCGCGCCGTCCCCGAACGGGACGACGAACGGCCGCTGCGACGCATCCGCGGCGACGATCCGCCGCCGCGTCACGTGCGCGACGACGACGTGTGGTTTGGCGCGCCTCCAAGCATCCACGAGCGCATCGCCTTCATGCGCCACCGCGTCGCGAAGCTGGACGCCGACGGTTGGCTTTCGCCGCGCGAAAGCGACGGCCTGCGCCAGCGCCTGGGCGAGATCACGGAGCGCGAGGAGCGCGTGCGCGACAACAATGACGGCCACCTGCCTCCGGAAATGCGGGCGCGCCTCGACGACGATCTGAACGAGGTCGCCCGGCGCCTGCGCTGGAAGGAATATCGGACCCGACATGCCGAGGAATAAGACGAACGGCGCTTGATCGCCGCGTAGAGGCGAGACGCCCGCGCTCTCATGTCCCCGGACCGCGGGCGCCCTCGCCCGCTTTGGCCGCCCGAGGCGTTCGATCGGAAGCCGGAGGAAGCTGGAAACGTGCGCCGGCGTCGCCGACGCCGTGCGGGCCGTCTACCGCCCCATTTCGAATCTGGGCGCGTGGCTGCCGACTTCGACCGCGCGCACGTCGCGGGCTCCCGCCGCGCGCAACGCGCGCGCCAGCGCGTCGGGCGCTAGATCCCCCGCCCGCGCGGCCAGCAGCGCGAAGCCGGCGCCGTGCGCAGCCTCGCCGATGGCCTCAGCCCCCGCCGCCGCCAGCGCGTAAGTGAAATCGGGCCGCCAGCGGTCGAGCCAGATCGCCTCCAGCACCACCTGGCGAGCGCCGCCGTCGCTGAGCGGCTTGGCGATCACATAGACCGGCAGGCCCGCGGGATGGTCGGGCCGTTCCACGAACGGCAGCCGCGCGATGACTTTGGGCGCGTCGGGCTCGATCAGCCGCATCCACCAGGCGCCCGCCGCGCTCCCGTCGAGCGCGAACATACCGAGATCTCCCACGCTCTTGGCGACCGCCTCGATCACCCCGTTCGCCCCGAAATGCGGCACGCAGGGCACGGTGAAACCGAAGTGAAAACGCTCGGAATCGCGGATCGACGCTTCGCCGCGCGATATGTCGATATGCACGGCGTAGGGCGCCTGGACGTAGGTGAACGTCGAGATGATGATGCGCCAGATGCCCTCGACGGCGTCGACGGGCAACAGGCCATGATGCCGTTCGACGATGGCGCGCAGCATCGAGGCCTCGCGGGCCGGACGGAAGGCGGAGCCGCCGCCCTGGCCCCGCTTGATCTCGATCAGCCGCTCGATGACCCCCGACCGCTCGATCAGCAACCGATGCATCTCGGCGTCGATGCGGTCGATCTGGCGGCGGATGTCGTCGAGGGTCTGAAGCGTCGTCACGTATTCATGGACTCGAAGAAGTTGGCGTTGGTCTTGGCGTCACGCAGCTTTCCGAGGAGGAACTCGATGGCGTCCACGGTGCCCATCGGGTTGAGGATGCGGCGCAGCACGTACATTTTCTTGAGGATGTCGGGCGGCACGAGCAGCTCTTCCTTGCGGGTGCCCGAGCGCGTGATGTCCATCGAAGGGAACGTGCGCTTGTCCGACACTTTGCGGTCCAGAATAATCTCGGAGTTGCCGGTGCCCTTGAACTCTTCGAAGATCACCTCGTCCATACGCGAGCCGGTGTCGATCAGCGCGGTGGCGATGATGGTGAGCGATCCGCCCTCCTCGATGTTGCGGGCCGCGCCGAAGAAGCGCTTGGGCCGCTGCAAGGCGTTGGCGTCCACGCCGCCGGTCAGCACTTTGCCGGACGAGGGCACGACGGTGTTGTAGGCGCGGCCCAGCCGGGTGATCGAGTCCAGCAGGATCACGACGTCGCGCTTGTGCTCGACGAGGCGCTTGGCCTTCTCGATCACCATTTCGGCGACCTGGACGTGGCGCACGGCGGGCTCGTCGAAGGTCGAAGAGACGACCTCGCCCTTCACCGACCGCTGCATGTCCGTCACTTCCTCCGGGCGCTCGTCGATCAGCAGAACGATCAGGTAGCACTCGGGGTGATTCGCGGTCACGCTCTGCGCGATATTTTGCAGCAAGACCGTCTTGCCGGTGCGCGGCGGCGCGACGATCAGCGCGCGCTGGCCCATGCCGATGGGACACACGATGTCGATGACGCGGCTCGACATGTCTTTGCGGGTGGGGTCGTCGTTTTCGAGCTTGAGCCGCCGATTGGGATAGAGCGGCGTCAGATTGTCGAAATGGACTTTGTGTTTGACCTGCTCGGGGTCTTCGAAATTGATGGCGCTGACCTTGAGCAGCGCAAAATAGCGCTCGCCCTCCTTTGGGGAACGGATGGCGCCTTCCACCGTATCGCCGGTGCGCAGGCCCATGCGGCGGATCTGGCTCGGGCTGACGTAGATGTCGTCGGGGCCGGGAAGGTAATTGGCGTCCGCCGAGCGCAGGAAGCCAAAGCCGTCTTGCAACACCTCGACCACGCCTTCGCCGATGATCTCGACCTCCTTGGCGGCGAGATTCTTGAGGATGGCGAACATCAATTCCTGCTTGCGCATGATCGACGCGTTCTCGACCTCCTGCTCCTCTGCGAAGGTCAAAAGTTCGGTGGGGGATTTTTTCTTGAGGTCTTTGAGTTTGACTTCCCTCATGGAGAGGCGGGCCTTTGCATAGGGAGCCGGGGAGGCTCAGGGGAGGAGGCGCGTGGAGATGCGAAGATCTCTCAGGAAATGCGCGCGGGGAGCGCGCGGCGCGCTTGTGGTGGGACGAGGCTGCATAGTGGGGTTCGGGGGGTTTGGCAATGGCGAGTGAGACCCCGCCGATGGCGACTGGATAGCCACAGCGGGGCTACGGAAAATCCCTGCGTCACGCGCCACACCGTCATGCGACGAATGGCAACCGATGGCCATCTGGACGCGGTCGTCTGCTGGCGCCCTCAGGCCAGCCGCGACGTGTTCGGCCCCCGCTCCGCCTCCACGTTCCCCACTGGGAACGGATAGGGAATCCGCAGTCCCGCCTCGCGCATCCGCTGCATAATCTCGAAATTGATCTCCGACTTCACCCGTTCCGCCATCAGCGCATCCTCGACATAGGCGTAGAGGTGGAACTTCATCGCCCAGTCCGCGCAATCGGCAAAGACGACGAGCGGCGCGGGGATCGACAGAACGGCTTCCTGGCTCCGGGCCGCATCGATGAGAATCCGCCGCACCGTCTCGGGGTCGCTCTCGTAAGCCGCGTTGATCGTCGCCGTGATGCGCGCCACGCGGTCGGTGTGCATCCAGTTCTTCACTGTGCCCGTGACGAGCGTATTGTTGGGTACGATCATCGTCGAGCGGTCGAAGGTCTCGATCTCGGTGGCGCGCGCGTTGATGCGGCGAACGAAGCCCTGATCGGCGCCCACGACCACCCAGTCGCCGACGCGGATGCCGCGCTCCCACAGCAGGATCAGCCCGGCGATGAAATTGTTGGCGATGCCCTGCAACCCGAAACCGATGCCGACCGAGAGGCCGCCCGCGACATAGGTCAACCTCTCCGCGTCGACGCCGAGCCGCGAGCCGCCCGCCAGCACCGCCGCCACTACGCCGATATAGCCAAAGATCGTGCGGATCGAGTTTTGCACGCCTGAATCGAGCTTTGTGCGCGGCAGATAGCGCTCGCCGAGCCAGCCTTGACCGGCCCGCGTCGCCGCGATCAGCAGCAGGAACACGACCAGAGCCGCCACCAGCGACGAAAGAGACAGAGTGACGCCGCCGACGCTAATGCCGAAATAGACCGTGCGCAGCGTCGCCATCAGATCCTGGCTCGGCGTGCCGAACGGTCCGACCGCCACGCCGACCCCCGCTGCGATCACGGCGAGCCGCGCCGCGCCCTGCCCCACCACGACGATCTGCTCCAGACCCCCGCGCCGAAGCCCCAGCACCGCCATCACGCCCGGCGCGGCGGCGGAATCGGGGCGCAGCAGCCGCTCGCAGCTCTCCTGAAGCAAGACGTCGATCAGATAGAGAGCGCAAAGAACGCCGACGACCTGCAACGCATGTTCGATCAGATAAGTCGCGAGCGCGATATAGCCGGCGAGCGCGCAGATCAGGATCGCGGCGAGATAGAGCCAGGCGAAAGTGCGCGCAGGGCGGCCCGCGTCCTTCACCGCCGGCACGTCGGGCGAGCGCACGAGGCGACGAAACGTCTCCGCCGCCAGCGCCACGACGACGATCGCCGCGACCCCGCGCGCCAGCACCAGCACATTGTAGGACAACACCGATTCCGCGATAGCCTCGACCAGCCGCGCCGCCCCCCAGACGACCGCCACCCAAAGCGCGAGCCGGGTCAGCGTGCGCGCGGGGCCGTCACCTATGGGGGGCAATCGCCATTCCGCGCGCTTGGGCGCGAAGATCGCGCGCGCCACCGCGTGCGCCACCGCGACGAGCCTGAGACCGTCGAGCAGCGCGGCGACCACGCCTTGCACCGGGGGATCGGAAATGTCGAAAACGTCGAGCGCATACGAGACCACCGCCAGCCCGAACAACGGCAGCGCCGCCAGCACCGCCAGCGTCCACAGCGCCGCAACCGCCTTGCGCAGCCGGCCGGGCGCGATGCGGCTCTCCGCCGGGTCGATCACGCGCCGCGCCACCCATCGCAGGGGCGCAGCAAGCGCGATCAGCGCGGTCACCACCCCCAGGAAGCCGCCGATCTGTCCGGGGGTCGCGCGCGCGGCGAGCCGTTGCGCCGCACCCGTCGCCATGGATCTGAAACCGACGAGGTCGCCCGGCAGTTCGCGCGCCACCGCCAGCCACAGTACAGGGCTCGCCACGCTGCTGCTGCGCGCGAACGTCTGCCTTGTGAAAATGTCGCGCCGCGTCGCGCTGATGCGGGCGGCGTAATCGTCGACCTGGAGCAGCGCGGCGCGGGCGGAGCGCAGGTCGGCGTCGAGCTTGTCGAATTTGGCCTGCTCGACCTTGAGTTCGTCGGAGGCGGGGTCGGTCTGGACAGGGGCGTCCTTGTCCTTGGGCTTGAGTTCGTCGAGCCGTTTGCGCGAGGCGTCGAGGCGCGGCTGCGTCTGGGCGATGACGCCCTGCAAGCGGCCGCCCAGGGGATCAACGCGCGCGCGCAAAGCGGCGAGTTCGGAATCCGACAGCGTGTCGAGCTTCAGCTCGTCGTCGACCTCCGAGAGCGTAACCTTGACTTGCTCAAGCGTGTCGCGCGCGACGTCGTCGGCGGCGCGGACGGCTCTCGCAAGACCGAAAGCCAGCACGAACAGACACAATATAAGTCGAATGGTTTTCAAGCCCTGCCCCGCGACGCGCCGCTGACGCCCCCGCCATAACAGGCTGAGAATGGCGCGTTGAAGGCCGTGAACGCGTCTTGACCGAATTTGCGCGGCGTTCACCGCGCCGGGCGAAAGAGGCTGCGGGTAAGCGCAGGGTTTGCTAGAGGAGCGCGATGGGAACGATCTTACCCGACCGCCGCGCCGCCGGCGAGCGCGCGCTGAGCTTCTTTGCGCGCGCGGGGTTCGCGCGCGTCGAGCCGCCGATTCTCCAGCCGACCGCCCCCTTTCTCGATATGTCGGGCGAGGATCTTCGCGGCCGTCTCTTCCTCACCAGCGGCCCGGACGGCGAGGAACTGTGCCTGCGGCCCGATTATACGATTCCTGTCTGCCTCGCCCATCTGGCGCAGGAAAAGGCGCGCGAGACCCGTTACAGCTATCTCGGCCCCGTGTTCCGCGCCCGGGCCGGGAAGGCTGGCGAATCCTGGCAGACGGGGCTTGAAAGTTTTGGCCGGCGCGACGTAGAGGCGGCGGACGCGGAAATTCTCGCCCTCGCGCTGGAAGGCGCCGAAGCCGCCGGCTCCGGGCCGCTGAAAGTGCGCTTTGGCGACGCCCATCTGTTCGACGAAGTGATTGGCGCGCTGAAGCTTCCGACCTATTGGCGCCGCCGCGTGCGGCGCGGCCTCGCGCGGGGCGCGCCATTGTCGCAGGTTCTGGCGGCGTCGGGCCTCACGCCCTTCTCCAAGGCCGGCGTGCTGGCGGCGCTGGAACGCGCCGACCATGACGGGGCCAAGGCGCTCGTGCAGGATTTGTTGTCGATCGCGGGCATCGCGACGGTGGGCGGGCGCTCGCCCGAGGAGATCGCCGACCGGTTCCTCGAACAGGCCGCCAGCCGCGCCGACGAGGGCCTCGCGCCCGAGCAGACGCAGGCGCTCGAAAAATTCCTGGCCATCGAGGGCTGCCCTGACCGCGCCGCGCAGACGCTCCGCACGCTCGCCCGCGAGTCTGGCCTCGCCATCGACAAGGCGCTGTGTTCGTTCGAGGAGCGCGTCGGGTTTTTGGCGGCGCGGGGGCTGCCGCTGGACGATCTCAGCTATTCGGCGGCTTTCGTGCGCGATCTCGATTATTACACCGGCTTTGTGTTCGAGGCGGGCGCGGGCGAGGGCCGTCCGGTCGTCGTGGGCGGCCGTTACGACGGCCTTGCGGCCAAACTCGGCGCGGGCGAGGCGACGCCGGCGATAGGCGCCGCGATCTGGCTCGACCGACTGCCGGAGGCGCAGCCATGACCCTCATTCTCGCCGTCCCCTCCAAGGGGCGTCTGCAAGAAAACGCCAACGATTATTTCGCCCGCGCCGGGCTCGACATCGTGCAGGGCCGCGGCGCCCGCGATTATCGTGGCGCCATCGCGGGGCTTGAAGGTGTGGAGGTCGCGTTCCTTTCGGCCTCGGAGATCGTCGGGCAATTGGCGGCGGGGGCGGCGCATTTGGGCGTCTCCGGCGAAGACCTCGTGCGCGAGCATGTCGCCGACGCCGAGACGCGGCTGGCGCTGCTGACGCCTTTGGGGTTTGGCCACGCGAATGTCGTGGTCGCGGCGCCGCAATCGTGGATCGACGTGCGCAATATGGCGGACCTTGAGGACGTCGCGGCGCATTTTCGTGCGCGGCGCGGCGAGCGCATGCGGGTGGCGACGAAATACGTCAACCTGACGCGCCGTTTCTTCAACGCGCATGGGGTGACGGATTACCGCATCGTCGAAAGCCTGGGCGCGACCGAAGGCGCGCCGGCGGCGGGTTCGGCGGAACTGATCGTCGACATCACCACGACGGGGGCGACGCTGGCGGCCAATTCCCTGAAGATCGTCGAGGACGGCGTGATCCTGCGCAGCCAAGCCAACCTCGTCGCCTCGCTCCGCGCTGACTGGTCGCCCCAGATACGCAAGACCGCCCGCGCAATCCTGTCTCGGCTGGCGGCGACCGAGAAGGCGCGCCGCTCGCGCGAGGTCCGGGCGTTCCTGCCCGCGTCGGCGCGGGGGGCGGTCGCGGAGGCGGCGGCGAAGTTCGACGCTCACGCCATGGAGGGGCCGGAAGGCGGTTCGGTCGCCTTCCTGTGTCCGCGGGCGCGGGCGGCGGAACTGGCGGACTGGCTGCTGGCGCAGGGGGCGGAACGGGTGGGGGTGGCGACGCTAGAGCAAGTGTTTGAAGTGCCCAACCCGCTTTATGATGTGTTGGCGTCGAAGATCGGGCGGACCCGTTAGACGTGTTGCGATCTTTCGATGCGCGGTTGTCATGGTATAAGCGGTCATGACCATTACTCTGCATCCCGATCAGGAAGCGTGACTGCGCACGCGGGTCGCGAACGGCGACTTTGCCTCTGTCGAAGCGGCGGCCCGCCAACTTCTCGACCGCGTAATCGCCGAGCAGGCCCAGGCCGAGGCCGAGGCGGACAAACACGACGATATGGCTTGGGCGAAGCCGCTGATCGAGGAAGCCCGCGCGGCGGTCGCACGAGGCGAAGTCAATAGCCTCGAAGAATTCGAGGCGCGTTCGGCGGCGGTGCTGGCCTCCCTCAATTCGTAATGGCGAGGCTTGTAGTCTCATCGCCTGCGAGCGTCGACTTCGAGACGTTTGTCCGGGATTTGGCGCTCCATGCGGACGTCCTTGTGGCCGCGCGCTACGGCGCCGATTTTCGGGCGCTTCTTCGACGTTCCGCCCAGTTCCCGCGAAAGCGGGGCGGCGCGTTCGTTGTTGAGACCAAAGGTTCGTGTCGGCATCGTGGCGCCTTACGTGGTCGTCTATGAATATAACGACGCCGAGGAAGCGGTCTTGGTTCTTCGCATCGTCCACGGCCGCCGCAAATTATCCCGCCAGATGATCCGCTGAACTAAATAAGGAACGTCTTCGCCGCCAACATAGGCGCCCTAAAATGCGAACCGCCCGATCGCGATCGTCAACGGGTGGAAACATCCGCTGTCCCCCGGGGTCCACCTCAACTTCGGCGAAGGTTGTCGCCAAGCGCGCGCGCCGAAAGCGTCTCGACCGGCGCCACCGCCTCCCACAACGCCGCCGCCCTCGCAGCCCCCAGAAGCGCCGCCGCTTTGGCGCGCAGGCCCCGCTCCAACGACGCCGCAGGACGGCGCGCGGCAAGGTCGTAGGACGTCTCAACTGCGCCGCTCGCCGTCTCGACGCGAACCTTCGCCGCCGTGTCGGCGAGATCGGCGTCGCCGCGCACGACGACTTTCGGCAGAAACGCCAGCAGCCGCGCGTCGTGACACAGAGCCTCGGTGAAGGCGGCGTCGGAGGCGGTGTCGATGCCCGCGAGCGTCATCGCCGCCGTCATCGCGTAGGAAAATTTCGCCTCCAGCCCCGTGCGCGGACGCTTGAGGTCGCAGACTTTCAGCCAGCGCGGGTTGACGCAGATCGCGACCGAACGGACTTCCTCCAGCGCGGACCGCGCCTCGCGCAAAGCCTCCAGCGCCGCGTGAAGGCCGTGGCAGCAGGCGTGCAGTTTGTGCTTGACGTCCTCGAATAGAAAACCGGGGGCTGCCCAGGCTTCGCCTACGGGATCTCCCAGAGTGTCAATGAAACCCTGCGGGCCGCCCAGTCCGTCGTCGGCGGCGACGAAGCCGCGTGCGGCGAGCGCCGCCGCCTCCACGCCGTTGGACGCCGCCAGCCCGGCGTTGAACGGCTTGCCCATCGTGCCGAACTGCGACTTGAGGCCCGACGCGCGGGTGGCGACGAGGCTCAGCGCCGCCGCGGTGCGCGTGCGCGGCAACCCGCGCAGCCGCGCCGCTGCGACCGTCGCGCCGAAGGCGCCCGCCGTCGCGGTCATGTGAAAACCCCGGTCGTAATGCGCGCGGCCGAGAGTCAGGCCCAGCCGGATCGACGCCTCCGCACCGATCAGCAGCGCGTCGAGCAGGGCGGAAGCCGGCGCGTCGATCTCCTCGGCGACGGCGAACGCGGCCGGCAGCACCACCGCCGTCGGGTGGCCGATGTGGGCGAAATGTGTGTCGTCGTAGTCGAGCGCATGCATGATCGTCCCGTTCGCCAGCGCCGCCGCCCGAGCCGGGACCCTCGCCTCCAGCCCGACCACGGAGGCGCACGGCCGCCCGCCCTCGTCGGCGACGAGATCGCGAACCATC